>JACQEX010000018.1 GCA_016200345.1 Nitrospinota bacterium | reverse complement strand
TGTTTTCGACTGCGTAGACTCACCTCGCTCACTAAAACGGACGTCGTGTCCGTTTTGCCCTCCTTATCAGTCGGGCCGTTCACTCGCCTTCGATTCCTGCCGGAGCGAAGCGGAGGTACACCGGGAAGCCGTTCCAACCATCTCCTTTACGGCGTACCGGTGCTTCCACCCCTTGCAGGGATTGATATTTTAATTGTGGAGCCGGCGGTGGGAATCGAACCCACGGCCTGCTGATTACGAATCAGCTGCTCTGCCCCTGAGCTACGCCGGCCTCAAAGAACGCATATGATATCTCGGATTGTCAATCCGTTTCCAGAAAATAATCAGAATTTGTTTTGGCTATTAACCTTGGGTTTTTTGAAGGGACTACTGAATCGCTACTTTGGGGAGGGGAATGGATGGCTTTGCCACCGTTTGGGCCGGCCCGCTTTTCAAATTTGAGCGGCGGGTCAGCCGTGTTTAACGATGTCTTCCAGAATCTTGTTCGCTATTTTGTCACTGCTGACATAATAGGAACCGCTGTCCACTTGTGACTTCAGCACTTTCACCTTGTCGGCACGAACTTCGGGGGTCTTCTTCAGCTGGCCTTGAATTTTGGCCACCGCACTGCCGACATCCGAAACCGCAACGTTTACCGAAGCGGAAGTGACGCTTTGGGTGTTTGTGCTGAGATCCTGGGCTTGTGACGCAGGGCTGGTCGCCTTTGTATTGGCAACTTTACCAACGTTGTCCTTTTTAAAGAACCCAGAATCAGGACCGGTAATCTTCATTTTAACCACCTCCATGTTACTACTTGACAGCCTTCCAATGGCCATCACGTCTAACTTATCGGTATTCTATCAGAAAACTTAAACCCAAGTTTACTTATTGTAACCCATTTAAACTCTTTTTCTTCATGCAACTCGCCAAGCAACTCATCGGCATTCTAATGGGAAACTTTAGGCCTATCGCACCATCAATTTTTAAGAATCAAGCCACCCGGAAGCGCCTAATTGCCAAACGCCTTAAAAAGGGACTCTATCTTCTCCCTCGACTTGATTCCAGGCGACGTCTCCACTCCGCTGGCCAAATCCAAGCCGTACGGGTTAAGCCCCTTAGCCATGGAGATGTTCTGAGGGGTAATCCCACCCGCCAGAAACACCTTGGAGCCGGAGTCCCTTATTATTTCGTTAGCTAGGTTCCAATCGGACTTTACGCCTGTACCGCCGTATAGCCCATTGTTTTTTGAATCCAGCACAAAGCCGGCGCATCCGGCTTCTTGATATTTAGCCATTACGTCCAAAAAATGCCGCGACTGGGGGGCCGGGGCAGAGTTTTCGGCGGTAGGTAGATGTAAGGACTTAAAAATCGGTATTCCGATTGAATCCAAGGCATTTTTTACGAACTCCGGGGTTTCATCGGCGGTTAACTGAAAATAGGCCGGTTTTAATTCCCGTGCGATTTCCGAAAGGGATGAAAGGTCGGCGTTGGCGGTCAGCGCGAAGAGTTTGGAGCCAAATTGTTTGAAAAGGGGGCCTGCGTTTTTTATATCCATGCTCCTAGGGGAGGAGGGGACGTTTACCACCACACCGCAAAAATCGGCTCCGAGGTCGAAAGAAATCCTAATGTCCTCCAGCCTAGTTTGTCCGCAGAGTTTGATTTTCGGCCTTGGGGAACCGGAACCCTGAGGGGTCATATTGCAAATCCTGCCATGGCGCGGGGTGGGACGGTTTAAAACGATTCCAGCATCGCGCTGACCTGTTTGCTTCTCACAAAGCTTGCGCTGGCGGCGGAAACGATGTTGCCGGTTTTGGAGTCCACCATCTTTAGCGTAAGGTCAACGTCGCTCCCTTTTTGCAGGTCCGACACGGTGCCGAAAATAAGCGAATCACAGCCCAGCGCGTCGCCCAGTTTTCCTGCCGAGAGGCCGTCAAGCGTTCCGTTGTAGTTGATTTTCAGCTGTTTCATCGCCTTTGCCACCTCTCCCTCGGCGGGGGTGACAAAAAGGTTTTTGGAGACGGACACCTCTACGAATTTGGACGTTATAAATTTCCCAAATTGGGACGTCTTGCCGTTGTTTGCGTTTACGAAGTCCAAAATTGCGACCTTTTCGGGCGGCCTGGAGGCGCCCTTCACCAAGTTTGCCGAAAGCTTGGTGAGCCTGTTCTTGTAATAATTGTCGTTTGTGACCGGATCCTTGGGCGGACCGGATTGGCACGAGGCTGTGAAGAGAAAAACAACCGAGAGCGCAATAAATAACTTTTGTCCCATAGGCACTATGTTTACCATATGACCGGGGGGATTACAATTGCATACATTGGCATAAAGTGGCTCCAACGCATGATTTGATAGTTTGCCGGGGAATTGATATTATTTCGGCAATGTTTGACATTATTTGGGGAGGGGCTTAAATCGTGCCTACTAGCACATACTCGCATATTCCTGCGGTGGTTAATTATTTGGCGCACACGAGGCCGGATTCGATTTTGGACGTCGGCCTCGGAAACGGGAAGATGGGGTTCATCGCCAGGGATTTTCTGGACGTGATGTTGGGGGAGCGGTTTAAGAAAGAGGACTGGAAAATAAAAATTGACGGACTTGAGGTTTTTCCGGAGTACGTGCAGGCCCACCAGCGGGCCTTGTACGACGAGATTTTTATCGGGGACGCGTTCGACACCATAGACAACGTGGGAGTGTACGACATGATAATAGTCGGGGACGTGTTGGAGCATTTCGAGAAGGAAAAGGCCTGGCGGTTTTTGGACAAATGCGGAGCCCATTCCTCCAAGTGGATTATGCTGAACATTCCGTTGGGGGAAAAATGGACGCAAGGGGCGATTTACGGCAACCCCCACGAGGAGCACCTCTCCTTTTGGCGGTTTGAGGATTTCGCCCCATTCACGGCGGATCATGCGGTTTTTTCTTTTCCGAACATCGGCGAGTATGGCGCCCTTCTTATTAGGAAGGACGACTACGTCCACTTTCGCATAAGGGAGGCCGCAACCGAACTCGCCTCGGCCGGACGAACGGACGAGGCTGTTAACAGATTAGCCGTGGGGTCGAAAGGGTTGTCGCCCAACCTTGCCACGGAGTACATGATTTTCGATTTATATATGAAGGGGAATAAGGTGTTGGAGGCCGTTAAGAAACTTAGGGAGATTCTTTCAGCCTTTCCGCAAGAGGCGTCCGCCGTTAAAACGCACATGGAAAAAATCGCCCCTCTGCTCAACAAACCGACATAATCGGGGTCGGACGCGAATTTTTTATTATATAGGTGCTTGAGTTTTTGGCTTGTTAGGACGATAATACCGGGGTGTGTTGTCATGTTTTGCCATCAAGGCGGCGTTGGCCCGCTTTTTTGTGGCTTTCTTGAGACGGATAACCGTGAGAAATCACGTTATGTATGCAGTCTGGCAAGTTAACATTTAAGGAGGTTACATGGCCGCTGAAGATGCCCACGACGACGCCGAAGGCGGAAACGAGGGGGACAAGCCCAAAAAGTCCAAGCCCAAGGTTTTAATTCTTGTGATAGTCGGCGTGGTAGTGCTTGCGCTTGTCGCGGGTGGCTCCTTTTTTGCGGCCTCCATGATGGGCGGAAAGAAGAAAGACGCAAAAGAGTCCAAGGAAGAGCCGAAGGAAGAGAAAAAGGAAGAGAAGAAAGCCGAAGGCGGCGAAGGCGGCAAAGAGGGGAAAAATGGAAACTTTGTCTCGCTAGAACCGATTATAGTCAACCTTTCGGCCGAGGAAGGGAAGAGGTACCTCAAGATAACCATGCAGTTGGAGCTGACGAGGCCGGAGGGCGTTGCCGAGGTTAATGAAAAAATGCCGCAGATAAAGGACGCCGTGATAACCGTCCTTTCGTCCAAGAGCGCCGAGGAGGTGCTTACCGTGGACGGAAAGTTTAAGCTGAAGGAACAACTTATGACGAGGGTCAACTCCACCCTTGCCAACAGCGCCGTTAAAAACGTGTTTTTTGTGGAGTTTGTAATTCAGTGACGGCGGGAAAAAAATAACGTATGAGCCAGGTTCTTTCGCAGGACGAAGTTGACGCGCTGTTGCGCGGCGTCAGCGACGGCGAGATAGAGACCGAGGCCGAGGATTCCGGCGAGGGCGCGGGCATCGTCGCCTATGACCTTACGAGCCAGGAAAGAATAATCCGCGGCAGAATGCCGACCCTCGACATCATCAACCAGCGTTTTTCGCGTTTGTTTAGAAACTCCCTTTCGTCCGCGCTGAGAAAGGTGCTGGACGTCAGCGCCGTCTCCACCGACACGGTTAAGTTCGGCGAGTTCATAAAGTCGCTTCCGGTGCCGGCCTCCCTGCATATTTTTAGGATGCCGCCGTTGCGCGGTTTCGCGCTTTTGGTGGCCGAGTCCAAAATGGTTTTTGCGCTTGTGGACACCTTCTTCGGCGGTTCCGGCGAGGCAAAAATGAAGATAGAGGGGCGCGACTTTACCTCCATAGAGCAGAGAATAATTAAAAACGTGGTTTTGATGGCGCTCGTGGACCAGCAAAAGGCCTGGGGGCCGGTTCATCCGATAGAGATGGTTTTCGTCCGTTCCGAGGTCAACCCGCAGTTCGCCGCCATCGTGCCGCCGACCGACGTCGTGGTCGTAATCCTGTTTGAGGTGGAGATGGACCAGTTCTCCGGCACCATCACTGTGTGCTTGCCATATTCCACAATCGAGCCGATAATAGGCAAGCTGAAGGCCGGGTTTCAGAGCGACCAGCTTGAGGTGGATTTGGCGTGGATACGCCGTCTGCGCGAAAGGCTTGCCATGGCGGAGATAGAGATGAAGGTGAAGCTTGGCGAGACGCAGATTTCGTCCAACGAGTTTGTCAACCTTAAGCCGGGCGACGTTCTTCCCTTGGGGACGGACGTATCCGACGAGCTTACCGTGTATGCGGGCGGAGTGGCAAAGTTCAAGGGCTACCCCGGAGTAGTAAGAGGGAACAAGGCGATAAGGATATCGCAGGTTATCCCTAGAAAAACGTAATAATTTTTAGATGCGAGTAAGATGGGAACCGAAGAGATAGGAAACGAAGACGACCTTTGGGCCGCGGCCGAGGACGAACTCGAGCAACAGCGGAAAATGCTGAGGGACGCCAGCGACAAGGGCGCGGCCGCCCCGGCGGCCGCCGAGTCCGCCAAGGGGGGAGGCGCGCCTTCCGCCGTAAAAGAGGCGGGCGACCCGAAGCTGGACATGATTCTGGACATCCCGTTAAGCCTTTCGGTGGAGCTTGGCAGGGCCAAGATGCTCATCAACGATCTGTTGCAACTCGGCCAGGGCTCGGTGATAGAGCTTACTAAGTTGGTGGGCGAGCCGCTGGACGTCATGGTGAACAACAAGCTCGTGGCCCGCGGAGAGGTGGTTGTTGTAAACAACGAGAAATTCGGGGTGAAACTTTCGGAAGTTTTAAGCCCGCTTGAACGGATAGAAAAATTAGGGTAGACTCTCACTTGCGGTTCGCTTTATCCGCCTCGTTTGTGGAATAAGGGGTGACGGGTCAATTTCCGGCAATACCTGCCTTGCTTATGTGGATGGGTTGGTTATTCCTGTTCGACGCAGAAACGTCGTTTGGGCGGTTGTTTAATTTGTAAAATTCCGGTTTTTTACCCGCTTTTTTTTACGGATTTATCGTGAATAATTCGGGACTACGGCAATTCCGCCGCTTATCCGGGCGCAACATTATTTAGGAAAGAAAAAATTTAAAGTGGAAAACATCTCGTCGGGCATTTTAGAAATAGTTCAAAAAGGGTACGGTTTTTTACGCTCTCCCGCCAACAGTCTCCGAATCGCGCCGACGGATCCGTACGTCTCCCAAAGGCTGGTTTCCTCGATGCGCCTTAGGACCGGAATGGAGATAACCGGCACCGGCAAGGCCCTTGCCAACCAGCCGAACATCTCCTTGGAAAAAATCGAGACCATAGACGGACTTCCGGCCCAACCCCCGTGGGTCCGGGTTCCGTTTCACAAGCTCACGGCGATTGACCCGGACGACCAGCTTATTTTGGAGACCGGCTCGAAGCCGCTTTCGACGCGCATCATTGACATGTTCACGCCGATAGGAAGGGGACAGCGCATGCTGATCGTCGCCCCGCCAAGGTCGGGTAAAACGACAATCATCGAGGAAATTTCCAAGGGGATCAAGGAGAACCATCCCGAAGTCCACCTGATAATATTTCTCGTGGACGAGCGGCCCGAAGAAAGCACGAACTTCAAACGCACCATCGGCGGCGAGGTCATAACCACCGACTTCGACCAGCCTGTGCGCGAGCACATCCGCGTGTCGCACCTTGTTTTCGAGAGGGCCAAATGCCTCGTGGAGGCCGGGAAGGACGTGGTGCTGATGATTGACTCGCTCACCAGAATGGGCAGGGCGTTCAACCGCGATTTCGACAGCAAGGGGAAGACGATGTCCGGCGGTCTCGCCAGCGGCGCGCTTGAGTTCCCGCGAAAATTTTACGGCTCCGCCAGAAACATCGAGGGCGGGGGAAGCCTGACCATCATAGCCTCCATTCTGGTGGACACGGGAAGCAGAATGGACGAGTTAATTTTTCAGGAATTCAAGGGAACCGGCAACTCGGAAATTGTGCTGGACAGGTTGCTGTCCGACCTAAGAATTTTTCCGGCGGTGGATTTTCAAAAATCTGGCACGAGAAAAGAGGAAAAACTTCTTTCGCCGGCCATCCTGCGCAAGTCCTCCATGCTGAGGCGCGCGATGCTGGACGACAGGCGCGGGGAAAAATATAGGATGTTCCTAGAAAAATTTGGGCAGGCAAAAGGGAACGACGAGTTTTTAAAAACCATCCCGGACGCGTAAAATTTCCCGGGAACGCGGGCAGGATGCCCGCAAAATCGGAGGCCGGATCGGAAGTCCGCGCTCCCAGGGAGATGACTTTGGCTAAGAAGATATTGGCGATTGGGCTGATGTCCGGCACCTCGGCGGACGGAGTTGACGCCGCGCTGGTTAGTTTTGGTAACCGGATACAACTAATCGCCACGGATTATTTTCCGTATCCATCATCCCTTCGCGCCGATGTTCTTAGGGCCTCCGGCCCGGAGTGCGACGCCGATTTGGTCTGTCGCCTGAACGCAAAGCTCGGAAAAATCTTTGGCGCATCCGCCGTCCGCCTTGCCCGAAAAAACAAGGTTCCTTTGGAAGACGTGGAATTCGTCGGTTCGCACGGTCAGACAATAAGGCACCTTCCGTCGCACGACAAAGGCGGGCTTTCCTCCACGCTACAAATCGGGGACGGCTCCGAGATATGCCGGGCCACCGGATGCATCGTCGTCTCCGATTTTCGGACGGCCGATATTGCGGCGGGCGGTTGCGGGGCGCCGCTGGCCCCGTTTGCCCATTTCTCCATGTTCGGCCACAAAAAAGAGGACAGGGTTGTTCATAACCTCGGCGGCATCAGCAACGTGACGTGGTTAAAAGGGGGAGGGGGCTTGGATTCCGTCACCGGTTTCGACACCGGCCCCGCGAACATGTTATTGGATTTTTGCGCCGAAAAATTCTTTGGAAAACAATACGACAAAAACGGCTCCGAGGCGCTGAAGGGGGCGGTTGACAAGCGTTTGTTGGCGCACTGCCTCGCACATCTGTTCCTTAAAAAAGATCCCCCGAAATCCGCCGGGAGGGAATCGTTCGGCGCCGGATATTTCGAGACGCTTCTGAAAAAATTTGGGACGGTAAAGCCGCTAGATTTTATGCGCACGCTTTGCGCCGTGACCGCGGAAACCGCGGTGGGGCAGACACTAAAACATTTTAGGCCGCGCGGAAAGGTTAGATGGATACTCTGCGGCGGGGGCGCATACAACCGCGCTATCGTCGCGGAAATAAAGGCGCGGCTCGGCTCCAAGGGGGAGGTTTCGCTCTCGGGCGAATTTGGATTCGGCGAAAAATCCGTGGAGGCTGTCTTGATGGCGATTTTGGCGTTTAGAACCGTGCAGGGGCTTTCCGGGAATCTTCCAAAAGTTACCGGGGCTAAAAACTACGCCGTGCTAGGCAAAATATCGCTTCCCGGCCCGGATTGAAGGCGGGGAAACGGTTAGATGTCGTTTCTGCCCGTGAGGCGCTTAATCATCATGTATAGCGCGTCGAGTTCGACCGGCTTTTGAATGTACTCAAAAGCGCCTAGTTTTTGAACGGTGCCTATGTAGTCGTCCATGTTCGGATGCCCGGTGATTATGATGAACGGAATGTTGTTTCCGCCGTCCCTGAGAGTTTTTAGGAGCGTTATGCCGTCCATCGGGGTCATGTTCACGTCGCTGATGACCAGGTCGTAAGAATCAGTCGCCAGAATTTGAATCGCCTCGGAGCCGTCCGAGGCCGACTTGACGGTGAAGTTTTTCTGCACGAAAAAAGCGTTCATGACGGCAAGCGTCAGTGAATCGTCGTCGGCAATAAGTACTTTAAGCATCTGGCCTCATTCTACAATAATTTCACGGTTTAAACCTTAACTTTTGGCTACGGCCGGCAGGCGCCAAAAAAAAGGGGCGGTCAAACGACCGCCCCCAACAACTAATTCGGTTGTTAAATGTCGTAATAAAGCGCAAATTCAACCGGGCTGGGCGCCTTCCGAACCGGGTCGAGCTCCTTCTCGCGCTTGTACTCGATCCACGTCTCGATGACGTCGTCCGTGAACACGTCCCCTTTAAGCAGGAACTCGTGGTCGGCCTCAAGGGCCTTAAGCGACTCGTCAAGCGAACCCGGAAGCGCCGGAATCTCCGAAAGCTCCTCCGGGGAAAGGCCGTAGATGTCCTTGTCCAGCGGGTTGCCCGGGTTGATTTTGTTTTGGATTCCGTCCAGTCCCGCCATCAACATCGCCGCAAAGGCCATGTACGCGTTGCACGACGGGTCGGGGAAGCGGACTTCGATTCTCTTTTGCTTGGGGCTCGCCGAATACATCGGGATTCGTATCGCCGCCGAGCGGTTTCTGCTGGAGTAGGCTAGGTTGACTGGGGCCTCGAAGCCCGGCACGAGCCGTTTGTAGGAGTTGGTGGTGGGGGCCACGATGGCGGCCAGCGCCTTGGCGTGTTTTAAAATTCCGCCGATGTAGTGGAGCGCGGTTTCGCTCATTCCGCCGTAACCGTTTCCGGCGAACAGCGGTTTGCCGTCTTTCCAGATGCTCTGGTGGCAGTGCATTCCCGAGCCGTTGTCCCCTTGTATCGGCTTCGGCATGAAGGTGGCCGATTTGTTTCTCTTCTTCGCAACGTTCCTGATTATGTATTTAAAGAGGTTGAGTTTGTCGGCCATTTCGACGAGCGGCGCGAACCTCATGTCTATTTCGGCCTGGCCCGCCGTGGCTACCTCGTGGTGCTGGGTTTCGACGCGAATTCCGCAGTCTTCCATGACTTTGCACATTTCGGCGCGGATGTCGGCGGTGGCGTCCGTCGGCGGAACGGGGAAGTACCCCTCTTTGTACCTCGGCTTGTAGCCAAGGTTCGGCTTTTCGTCCTTGCCGGTGTTCCACTGGGCCTCGACGGAGTCCACAAAGTAGAACGAATGTCCCTGCGCGGTGTTATAGCGGACGTCGTCGAATATAAAGAACTCGGCCTCCGGGCCGAAGTATGCCGTGTCGCCGATGCCGGTTGATTTGAGGTATGCCTCGGCTTTCTGCGCGATGTAGCGGGGATCCCTGCTGTACCCCTCACGGGTAATCGGGTCGAGAATATTGCAGACCAAGCTGAGCGTTTTTCTTTCGTAGAACGGGTCAATAACGGCCGTCGAGGGATCCGGCATCAAAAGCATGTCCGACGCGTGGATGGGTTGCCATCCGCGTATGGACGAGCCGTCGAAGCCCTGTCCCTCGGCAAATAATCCCTCGTCGACTTCCGAGACCGGTTTGCCGGTGTGTTGCCACACGCCCGGAAAATCCATGAACTTGAGGTCAACCATTTCGACCTTGTTGTCCTTGATAAACTTGATGACGTCCTGCGCCGTTTTTGCCATTTAAAACCTCCCTTAAAAAAAGTTTGAGTCAGCTAATCTATTTCAAAACGATGAATAACTCAAGTAAAAAACGTTTTTCAAATCGCCTCTTTGCCCCGTTCCTTGGTGCGTATCCTAATAATGTCGTCCAAGCCGGAGACAAATATTTTTCCGTCGCCAATCTGTCCGGTGTGGGCCGCCGATATTATGCATTCAATGACCTTCTCCGCAAGCTCCTCCGCCACGACAATCTCGATTTTAAGCTTGGGCAAAAAATCAATCGTGTATTCCGCTCCGCGATAAACCTCGGTGTGTCCCTTTTGCCTTCCGAAGCCCTTGACCTCGGTCACCGTCATTCCCTGGATTCCGATTCCGATAAGCTTCTCCTTGACGTCGGAGAGTTTGAACGGTTTTATGATGGCCTCGATTCTTTTCATAACCCTTTACTATCCCCCTAGCAAAATAAATTAAACAGGAAGCGACACTTTCTTAAGCCCATAGGATAAGACAAATCACCGCTTGTCCACAACCCCAAAAATTTTATAAAATTTCCAGTTTAAATTGGGGGGGCGGCCCTTGGCGAGCCGCCCCTAGGTAAAGGTAGAGGGGAAGTGCGGAACGTCCCGTCCTAACTTACATCATGTATCCGGTCTCTCCGTGTTGCGTGAGGTCAAGACCCTGCTCTTCCTCGTCCTTCGAGACCCTAAGTCCCATGGTCGCGTCTATAACCTTAAGGATTATGAAGGTGACAACGAACGAGTAAATCCAGGAGGCGAGCACCGCCTTGATTTGTATCCACAACTGTATGGAGTTTCCTTCCAACAGCCCGGCCGTCCCGCTTAGTACCTTAACGGCGAACACGCCGGTAAGAATGGCGCCCAAAGTGCCGCCGACCGCGTGAACGCCGAACGTGTCGAGCGAGTCGTCATAGCCAAATTTACCCTTTGCCACGACCGCGAAGTAGCAGACCGCGCCGGCCGCCAGCCCTATGACCAACGCACCGCCCACGAATACGAACCCGGACGCGGGGGTGATTGCGACAAGGCCGGCCACCGCGCCAGAGGCCGCGCCGAGGATGGTCGGTTTGCCCCTGTGCCACCATTCCGCGAACAGCCATGACAGCGAAGCCGCCGCCGTCGCCACGTGGGTGACGACGAATGCGGAGGTCGCCCTTCCGCCGCCGGCCGCAAGAGCGGAACCGGCGTTGAACCCGAACCAGCCCACCCACAGAAGGGAGGCGCCGATAAGAGTCATTGTAAGGTTGTGCGGCAACATCGGCTCCTGCGGGTAGCCTTTGCGTTTGCCCAAAACCAAAGCGCAGGCGAGCGCCGCGACGCCGGAACTGATATGGACAACCGTGCCGCCCGCGAAGTCGAGCGCGCCCATGTTGTTAATCCAGCCCTTGGCTCCGCTAGCGCCCCATACCCAGTGTGCAATCGGGTCGTAAACTATCGTGGCCCACAAGGTGATGAACACCAGGTAGGAGCTGAATTTAAACCTTTCCGCGAACGCGCCGGTAATAAGGGCCGGCGTGATGATGGCGAACATCATCTGGAAAATCATGAACGCCTGGTGTGGAATGGTCGCCGCATAGTCCGCGTTTGGCGTGTCGAACGAGACGTTTCTAAGCATCGCCCAGTCCAGGTTGCCGATTATGCCGTGGACGTCCGGGCCGAATGCGAGCGAAAACCCGATAACCACCCACTGCACGGTTATCACGCCGGCCGCGATGAAGCTTTGCATAAGGACGGACAAAACGTTTTTCCTGCGAACCAAACCGCCGTAGAAAAGGGCGAGGCCCGGAACGGTCATTAACAGCACCAACGCGCTGGATGTAAGCACCCAGGAGGTGTCGCCGCTGTCCACCTTGGGGGCTGGAGCCGGAGCCGGGACAGCCGGTGTCGCGCCTGCCGGAGCGGGGGCCGGGGTCGGCGTAGCCGGGGCGGGCGCCGATGGAGCTGTCGGGGCCGGAGCCGGGGCCTCGTCGGCAAACGACGAGGCGGTAAACAGCATTCCGGCAACAAACAACATTGTCAGTAATTTTTTCATTTTCATTCCTCCCTTAAACCGCTTCTTTGCCGCGTTCTTTGGTGCGGATTCGAATTGTTTCGTCAACCGACGAGATGAATATCTTCCCGTCCCCGATTTGGCCGGTGTACGCGGCGGATATTATGGTGTCCACCACCTTCTCGGCTGTCTCGTTTGCAACTATGACCTCGAGCTTTGTTTTCGGGACGAAATCAATGGTGTATTCCGTTCCCCTATAGAGTTCGGTATGCCCCTTTTGGCGGCCAAATCCCTTTACCTCCGTGATTGTCATGCCCTGCACGCCAATCCCGATAAGCTTTTCCTTAACGTCGGAAAGCTTAAACGGTTTTATTATCGCCGTAATTTTTTTCATCATTCCTCCTGTTTAAAATGCGAACACGCCGCTGAACAAGACCAACGTCTGGGTTTGCGACGTCGTGTTCGGGTTGCCCGCCACGTTGAAGAACTTCTGGTTCGACGAATCCTGTCTGCCTTCCAACCTCAACAGGGCGGCGTCGACCTTCTTTTCAAGCGTTATCGTACCCTCGGTCAAAGTCTGTCCGCCGGCCAACTGGGTGGTGAAGCCCTGCGGATCGCTGTAGCTCTCATACCTTAGCGCGATGGCCGTCAGGAACGGGAGCGAACCGGAATACTTGGCGTAAACCGCGAAACCGTTCCAATTTGCCGTAGTGCCGGCCACTATGCCGGTCGTCGCGTTGGCCAAGGCGCCGTTGGACTGGTTGCCGTTGTCGTAGCTGGCCGCAATCGCAAAAGTGTCGGTCACGTTAAACGTGGCGTTCAAGTCCAGCAAAGTCCTGGAGCCCATCACCGGGGTTACGACGCCACCCGCACCCGTAACGGTGGTGCCGTTGGACTCGGTGCCAACGTAGTAGTTTGCGACCAACGGCAGTGCCTTTATCGGCGCGTAGGCTATCTGGCCATGCAATCCCTTGCCGGTGGTGGTGTTGTAGTCGTTGTTCCACCCGTTGACGGCGCAAAACATGGCCGACAAGGAGTCGTTGAATGTATAAGTGGCCCTAAGCCCTGTGTGGACAACCGGCTCGCCGAAGTTGTAAAGGAGACCCCTGCTGTAGTTCCAGTTGGCGTTGGACTCAGCCACCTCTATGCCAATCGGGGTCGCGAATTTGCCCAAGTCAATCTGAAACTCCGGAGTGAGCAGGATGCTACCGTATATCTGGCGGAAAATCCCCTGGAAGGCGCTTTCCTTGCTGTTGCTATTGATGGCGGCTCCGGACGCGTTTCCAAGCGGGGCGGTGGGGAGGGTTGCCTGCGCCGTTTGTCCGCCCCAAAGGCCGATGTAAAATCCCGTAGGGCTGTCTTTGGAGGGTTTCTTTTCCAAGTTCAACTCGAACAGGCTGAGCGCGAACTCGCTGGAATCCGGCGTGAACCCCGTGGTGGTGTTTGTGCCGACTCCCGTGCCGTTTGTCGAGCCGTTTCCATTGTTGGCGATGTATACGTCCGCCATGCCCGAAACGGTCACCACGTCATACCATTTTGGAGCCGGGGCGGAGGGCGCGCCCGACCCTGCCGCCGGGGCCGGCGCCGGTGCGTCCTCGGCGAACGCGTAATTGGACAGTCCGATAAGGACCATGATTGCGAGAATTAGTTTACTTCCATACTTGAGCATACTTACCTATACCTCCATTAAGTGAATTTGGCAGACCTACGACCCCTACATCCCCTGACGAGGCGGTCAAAATAACTGCCATCAGTAGTTCAAGAACGGCGCCATGACGAACGAACAAGAAAATCAAGTTGTTGTGCGCTCATGGAGTAATTAATTGCCTAAAAACTCAGCGGTCTCTCTAAATAGTGCCTGTAAAATAGGCAGAAGCCGGTCATGGGTGGATGAATATCTCGTCGTTTTTTACGCTGACTTCAAACGTCTTATTTTCCAAATCCTCTTTTGCCACCCGCCCGGTTTTCAAATCAATCTTTCGCGAATGGATGGGGCAGACGACCTCGTTTCCCAGAAGAATGCCGTCCGACAATGGCCCGCCCTCGTGCGGGCATCGGTTGGCTACGGCGAAAAACTCCCCGCCGGTGTTAAAAATTCCTATTTCCTCCCCTTTGACGGTGCATTTTCTCCCTTCCCCGTTTGGGATGTTTTGGCATTTGCCCACGTTTACCATCTCATCCATTTGTCACCGCCAATTCCATAAACTGGGTGGCGTGGAACGGTTTTTCCACCTCGGATTTCCACGGGTCGGTTACCGCCAGTTTCGCAAGTTTAAAATGCTCGAGTAGAACCGCCGTTTTTTCGGACTCCGAGTCCAAAAGTTCTCTTTTGATTTTCTCAATTCCGACCCTTAAGACAAAGTCGTAAGTCCTTTCAAGATAGTTTCCCTGTTCCCGGTAATATTGAAGAAAGAGCGTGGCAATTCTCATCGTCTCGTCGTTGGTCTTGCACGTCGCCAACAGGTCGCCTTTGCGAACGGACATCCCGGCCGCACCCCCCACGTAGATTTCCCAACCGGATTGGATGGCCACGATTCCAATGTCTTTGACGTATGATTCGGCGCAGTTTCTGGGGCACCCGGAAACTGCCATTTTCAGTTTGTGCGGGGTGTGTAGCCCCTCGAACAATTTTTCCATCTCTATGCCGAAAGAAACGGAGTCCTGCACTCCAAAACGGCAAAAAGTCGAGCCAACGCAGGTTTTTACGGTGCGAGTCGCCTTGGCGTAGGCGTGCCCGGATGGCATTCCTAACTCGGCCCAAATCAGCGGCAGTTTTTCCTTGCTCACGCCCAGAAGGTCAATACGCTGGCCCCCGGTTATTTTGACCATTGGAACGCGAAATTTATCAGCCACATCCGCTATCTTTCTTAATTCATTGGGCGATGTTATTCCGCCATAGATTCGCGGGACGACGGAAAAGGTTCCGTCCTTTTGAATGTTTGCATGAACCCTGTCGTTAATAAACTTGGCGCCTCTCTCTTCCCGTTGATTGCCGGCCCATATCTCCGACAAAAGGTAGCTAAGGGCCGGTTTGCAATAGGTGCAACCTCTTCCGTTGCCAAGCTTGGCTAGCACCTCGGAGACCGCCTTCAGGTTATAGGTTCGGATTTGCGCGACCAACTCCTTTTTTGTGCAGGTGAAACAGGCGCAAAAGCTCTTTGGTTTTTCCCCCACCGGGACGTAATCCCCGCCAAGGACTTCCTGAAGCATTTGATCCAAAAGCGGCCCGCAACTTTTGCAGGAGGTGCAGGCCTTGGTTTTTTCGCCGATTTCCTCGCGCGAGGTCAGCCCGTGTTCCTGTATGGCGCCGACCACGGTTTTTTTTGTTACGCCCATGCACCCGCACACAACGTCGTCGTCGTTCAGAACCGCAACTCTGCTCCCCTTGTCCTGCGTCTCGCCAAATAACAAGGAGTCCCTGAAAAGGGTCACGTCGGTTTTATTTTTTACAAGCTGTTGCAACCAATGGTGGTCCGCGGAACCTCCCATCAATATGGCGCCGACCACGCGGTTTCCTTGAAGAACCACTTTTTTATATTTGGACGTTCCCCGGTCGGAATAAACCAACGATTCGCTACCTGGGCTGTTTCCCAAAAATTCGCCTATTGAGACAAGGTCAATGCCGGCCACTTTAAGCGTTGTCGCCGGGACGGTGCCCTCGTATTTAAAGTCGTTCAGGCCGGTTATCGCACGTGCGGCCGCCTTGGCCTGATCCCTGATGGGGGCGATAATTCCGTATGTCTTTCCCCTATGCTCGGCGCATTCGCCGATTGCGTAAACGTCGGGGTGGTCGGTTTCCATGAAGTCGTTTACAATTATCCCGCGTGCGACCAGCAGTCCGGCCCGTTTTGCCAGATCCACGTTGGGGGTTATGCCCGTGGACATAACCACCAAGTCGGCCTGATAGGCCTTTCCGTTGGAGAACGCAATCCCTTCAACGGAGCCGTTTCCAATTATCTCAACCGCCGAATGGCCTAGGTTCACGCCAATTCCCTTTCGCTCAAGCTCTTTTTTTAGGATGAGTCCCGCCTCGTCGTCCAACTGTTGGCCCATCAGCCTGTCGCCATGGTGGAAAATGGTTACGTGCAACCCCCTGTTTGCTAGCGATATGCCTGCCTCGATGCCAAGAAGCCCCCCGCCGATTACGGCGGCGGTGTGCCTCCCTTTGGAGAAGGTGATTATCTCGTCGGCGTCCATCATGTTTCGAAACGTAAAAATTCCCCTCTTGTCGACGCCGGGGAGGTCTGGCACCGTCGGGTTGCTACCCGTTGCTATGACCAACTTGTCAAACGGAGTAACGTTTCCGTCTGCGTCCCGCACGGTTTTTAGAACGGGGTCAATGGCGGTGATTTTATTGTCCAGCAACAGTCGGATCTTGTTTTCAAAATACCACTCGCCGTCTTTTATTAGGGTGTTTCGAAGTTCCTTCGAGCCGGAGAGGATGTCGGACAACAATATGCGGTTGTAGCCGACGTAAGGCTCGGCTCCAAACACGGTTATTTTAAACGGTTTATTTTGGGCGAGGACGTTTTCAATTACGCCGGTCCCGGCGATTCCGTTTCCGATTACGACCAATCGTTGGAAATTCCCGCTCATGGCGCCCTTTCCAGGACTGGTTCAATCCTTGCCACCTGGTTTTTGCGGTGGGTGAAGTATAGGAGAAGCCCCGTAAACACCATTCCACCAGCGATGTTTCCAAGTGTGACCGGAATTTGGTTCCATAGCCACCAGTCCGATAAAGAGACATGCGCGCCCAAAAGCATTCCGGCGGGGATTAGAAACATATTGACCACCGAGTGCTCGTATCCCTGGGCGAAGAATATTAAAATCGGAAGCCACATGACGACGACTTTTCCGGCCGTGGACGAGGAGGAAAAGGAAAGCACGGCCGCAAGCGTGACCATCCAGTTGCATAACATCGCGCTTACAAAGGCCGTAATAAGCCCGTCGAACCCAAATTTTTCATATCCCAACGTTTTTGCCTCCGCTGACGCAATGATTTTTTGAATTATCGGCGCTTCGGTCGAGTGCCCCATCTTGGATATAAAGACGTAAAACAAAAGGGCGTAAAAAACGCTTCCGACAAGGTTCCCCAAAAACGCCAGCCCCCAGTTGTAAAACAGGCTGGCCGGCGTCGCTCTCTTTTCAATAACCGCCAAGGGAACCAGCGCAAAATTCCCGGTCACAAGCTCCAATCCAAGCAAAACTATAATCACAAAACCGACCGGGAAAATAAGCGCGCCAACGATTCCAAGCCCGGTTTGTACGGACGCCGTAAAGGCGAGGCTGGTTGCATAACCAAGGAGCGCGCCCGCCAGAAAACCCCTTGCAAGAATATTCTTGGCCGATAAACCGGCCTTGACGGCGCCGGCTTGAATCATATTTTCCACCACAATTTCCGGTTTAATGTAAGACATGGCTTCTCCTTTTATTTCTCTGTTTTTATATTCACCTAGCAGGAAACTACAAGAACGGCGCCATTTTTCAATCCATTGTTAAACAAGCGTAAAGGATGACGATTTATGGGGATGGCGCCTGTAAATACGGCTATTAATGTTTTTAGTGCCTAAAAAGTAGGCATAGGAAAATATGTGGTCTGTGGTTTGTTTTTTTTGAAAATTTTGGAAACTTAAAAATTCGATGGCATAATATGTTTGAATCCCAAGGATCACCTTAAAAAACAGTTAAACGGGCATAAATAAGGTTGCAGAAAAGCGATTATGAAAGCGGTTCGAAAAAATCCTAGATATTGCGTCTCCCAATTTATGCTTAAGGGGCGCCTTCTACTATTGCCGGATCCAAAAATTATAGAGGTTCAGATTGAGGACGTTTCGGGCGGCGGAGTCTGTCTTGGGGTTGTTTCAACGTTGACCGAAGAGCAAAAGGATAAAATTTCCAATTTAATCTCCTCAAGTCGTAAAGGAAACTTGGTTCCCCTTCAAATGTTGTTCAACAACATGAAAATTCCTGTCAACGCAATGAACTGTTGCGGCGTCGGCTTTTTTGGTTTTGCCATTAGTACGCACGAAAAACTTGCGGAATTGGCGGAAAAAGGCGGGCAATTTTTTCAGATGCTGGTGGATGCCGCAGTCAAGAAGGGGGCGGAGGAGGTTGCTGAGGTTGATTACGAGCTGGTAGAGGCGGAGATGGTCGCCGCCACCATAGGGATTGCCCCGACCCACGCGAGGCAAGAGTCAAAGGCCGGCGGATTGCCGGAATCGCTGGGCGACCTTCCGGCAAAGCACCCGACGGGGGAGCTGATAAAAATGAGGTTCGACGCCTTTAACAAAAAGGTCATCTTTATTCGCTCCTTGGGGACGCAACTCGCCCCCTTTTATATAGACAAGTTTGTGAAGCGCGATTCGACCATGGCAAAAATGTTTGACGAAAACCTCGCGTTGCAGAAAAAGACGGTGTTTCGATGGGTGGGCAACGAGCTAAATCATTTGGCGGGCGGGTCGGAGAAGACCGTGTACGCGCTTATAGAGAACTATTTTAAACAGGCCGTCTACGAGTATATGAGACAAAAAAAACAGACCGACGTCACGTTTGACGAAATCGCCTCCATCAACGACGGCAGGCTCTCCCAGCAGTTCACGCCAATTCGGGACAAATTTTTGACCGCAGTTTGCGAACTGATAGACGCCGAGGTTCAAAAACGATTCGCGGAGTACCATTCCGACGCAAACGAGGAGCAGTCGAAGGTGCAGGTCGTAAAGGAAGAAGAGCAGACGATGCAAAACATGGCGCCGCAAGACCTCATGATTGAGTATATTTGGGGGAAACTAAACGAGTTGGGCGAGCTTGCCCAATACCAAAAAGACGCGGCCAAGTCGTGGGTGGGAAAGGGAAAAATGTTGTCCATTGCAAAGCTCGGCGGTTGCGTCGTATTTTCACGGCAGACGCTCGACGCTTTCATCGAAAGTGCCAAAGCTAAAACGCCCAACGGGGAAAAAACGCGTGATTTCTTTGACGAGATAGACTTAAGAAAGATTTATGTCCGGACCATCGAGGTCAAAGGGGAGAAAAAAGGAGGGATAACTTCGGTTTGTACATTGACAGCCTTACCCCGGGATTTAAAAGGGACATATTGCTGGCCAGGGTGATCACCTCACAAATTTGGGACAGGTATTACGTGCTTAAGAAATCCAGGATGTATTTCGAGGAGGTCTTCGGCGTCAGGGCTCCGACCATCTGCGGGTTTGTGGAGCAAAATATGCTCACCTCCGCCGTTGAGGAAGGCGATTACGTCTGACCTCCGACGGATTGTTTTTACGAGTAAGACCAATCAAACCGCGTTTCTTTCGGATGAAACTCCGCAAAATTAAAGTTATAATGCCCTTCTGAAAGTTATTTGGAAGGAGTTAGATGACCACACAGCTGATATACGCGCAGAACAAAAAAATTACGGCCGAAATGGAGCTTGTCGCCAAAGACGAGGGGCTGGCCCCGGAATTCGTCAGACAAATGGTGGCCGACGGAACGGTCGTAATTCCCGCCAACAACGGGCGAAGCTTCCATCCTGTCGGGATAGGCCAAAACATGCGCACCAAAACCAACGCCAATCTCGGCACTTCCGCCGACGAGTTGTCGCCCGACGAGGAGATATTAAAGCTTAAGGCGGCGGTTGAGGCCGGCGCGGACGCCATTATGGATTTGTCAACCGGCGGCGACATCCCCGCCATTAGGCGGGAGATAATAAAAAACGCCGCCGTTCCCGTCGGCACCGTGCCGATGTACCAGACCGCCTGCGAGAACATGGTGCAGGAGAAACGGCTTGAGGACATTTCGGCGGAGGATTTCTTCTCCGTCATTGAGCAACACGGGCGCGAGGGGGTTGATTTCATAACCGTTCATTGCGGCGTCACGCGCGAGGTAATAAAAAGGGTCGAGAACGAGGGGCGCTTGTTGGACATTGTCAGCAGGGGAGGGGCGCTACTTTCAAAGTGGATGAAATACGGCGGCCAGGAAAACCCGCTTTATGAGCAATACGACAGACTTCTGGAGATAGCCAGGGAGTTCGACATGACGCTTTCCTTGGGTGACGGTTTGCGCCCCGGATGTTTGGCCGACGCCACAGACCGGGCGCAGGTGCAGGAAACAATCATTTTGGGCGAGCTTGCCGAACGCGCGAGGAAGGCCGGCGTACAGGTGATGATAGAGGGGCCGGGGCATATGCCGCTGGACCAGATAGAGGCGAACATAATTTTGATGAAACGCCTGACGCACAATACCCCGTTTTACGTGCTCGGGCCGCTTGTGACGGACATTGCGCCGGGCTACGACCACATAACCGCCGCAATCGGCGGGGCCATCGCGGCAAGGGCCGGGGCGGATTTTTTATGCGTGGTCACACCTGCGGAGCATTTGCGCCTTCCGACTGTTGACGACATACGGCAGGGGGTGATAGCCGCCAGAATAGCCGCGCATTCAGCCGACATATGCAAGGGCGTAAAGGGGGCCATGGACAGGGACAACAAAATGGCCCGCGCCAGAAAAACTTTCGATTGGGACACCCAAATAAAAACCTCCATTTACCCGCCGCACGCCGCCGAGGTGCGGGCAAGCTCCAAGCCGGACGACGATTCGGTGTGCACCATGTGTTCCTCCCTCTGCGCCTACAAGCACGGCTCCGTCGCCTGATGAGAGTCTGGCCGGTAGACGGAAGTCCGGAGGTCGGCGCGAAACAAATCATTGGGGGCGCGGACGCCAGACACATCAGTTCCGTCTTGCGCCTCAAGCCCGGGGACATGGTCGCCGTGTCGGACGGAACGTCAAAAATATTCCTTGCCGAAATCGTCGGGATGGGAAAAAATCGCGTCGTCGTAAAAATCATTCGGGAGACCCCCGCGTTCACTTTAAAAAAGCCGCTTGTTTATCTCGCCGTGGGAATCAGCAAACCCCAGGTGATGGAAATATGCGTCCAGAAAGCGGTGGAGCTCTCATGCTCCGGTTTTTTCCCGCTTATCAGCCAAAGATCCGACGTCTTGTCCCCGTCCAAGATGGAAAGGCTTAGGAAAATTGCGCGGGAGGCCGGCAAGCAGTGCGGCCGGGGTGACGTCATGGAAGTCTCCGATCCTGTCGAGGCCGAAGGTCTGCCGACGGACGGGTTTAAAATTGTCCTTTGGGAGGAGGAAAAAGGGAGAACGCTAAAGGAGGTTTTGAACTCAGTCCAAACGCCCGAGAAAATAATTTTGGCGGTCGGCCCGGCCGGGGGATTTTCAGCCGAGGAAATGGAACGTTTAAGGGGGTTGGGTTTTCCGTCGGCAGGGCTGGGACGGATTGTGTTAAGAACCGAAACAGCCGCCATCTCCCTTATGGCCGTTATAAACCACCACTTTGACCGGATGTGATTTGTCAGTTTGGTTTTTCGGTGTCGAAAAGGTCAGGATTCCGAGAGGGATTTAATGTAAGCGCGGTGTTTTTTTGCGAGGCTTTCGTCCGAAAGGGCAAGTATCCGCACCGCCATATAGCCGGCGTTTTTTGCGCCAGCGGCACCGATTGCCATCGAGGCCACCGGCACCCCGCCCGGCATCTGGACGGTGGAAAGAAGCGAGTCCATTCCGTTCAACGGCCCCCCCTCCATCGGAACGCCGATGACCGGAAGGTCGGTGTGCGCCGCCACCATTCCGGCCAAATGGGCCGCCAATCCGGCGGCGGCGATGAATATTTTTGTGCCGTTTCTAACGCTTTCCTCGATTATTCGACGCGTTTTGTCGGGCGTGCGATGCGCGCTGGTGACGTGAATCTCGAACGGGACTCCGAACTCCTTTAAAACCTCGGCGGTTTTTTCTATGACGGCCTTGTCCGACTGGCTTCCGATAAGTATTGACACAACCATGACTCCAACATTCTATTATGTTTTTGCCCGCAAACAAAACCGGGATTGCGCGCCCTCGAATTTTTAGGTGCGTTTCGCGGTTTTTCATACCCGTGTTAGCGTGGTAGGCTTGGGCGCATGAGAATTCCGGAAAGTAAGCGCCTCGTATGGCTGATAAGCATCCTGCTTGTCGCGGGGTTTTTGGCCACGAGTCTTGCCAGCTATTATGTCTCCAAGGGGGTTGTCAAGAACGCCATCGTCTCGCGCGAGCTCCCAATCACCAGCGACAACGTTTATTCCGAGATACAGCGCGACATCCTCCGTCCGGTTTTTATATCCGCCATGATGGCGCACGACACGTTCTTGCGCGACTGGGTGGTGCGGGGCGAGAAGAACCCGGAGGAAATGGTCAAGTATCTAAACGAGGTGGTCAATAAAAACGGGATGTTCACGTCGTTCTTTGTCTCGGAAAAAACTAGGCAGTATTACCACCCGTCCGGCGTTCTTAAAAAAATCAACCCGGACGCGCTCATTGACAAATGGTATTTCAGGGTGCGCGAAATGAGGCCCGATTACGAAATAAACGTGGATCCCGACGAGGTCAACCAAAACACATTTGTCATATACGTCAATTACCGCGTTTTTGACTACAACGGTAATTTCATCGGGGCCACGGGAGTCGGACTCGCGGTGGATTCGGTAAAAGCCCTTATAGACAGTTATCAAGAACGGTACAATCGCAACATCTATTTTGTCGACCGCGGCGGCAAGCTGGCCCTTAAAGGAATGGGGATGTCGCGCGTTTTCGTCGGCCTTAAGGACGATCCGGGTCTAAAAAAAATAGCCGACAAAATCCTTTCCTCGAAAACCGGATCCTTTCAATATCGGAATAATTCCAACGAAGTGGTGCTCATAAACACCCGCTTCATTCCGGAACTGCAATGGTACCTGCTGGTGGAGCAGGGGGAGGACGCCTCCATCTCCGGGCTTCGAAAAACGCTTTACGGCAACTTGGCGGTCAGCTTCGGGGTCACGCTCGTAATTCTATTGGCCACGAACTTTACGATCACTTTTTATCAGCGACGTCTTGAAAAATTGGCGACGACGGACAGCCTGACGGGCCTGCTCAACCGCCTGGCCTTCAACCTCGTGTACGACCAGGCGTTGAGGGACATGCAACGGCTGGAAAAACCGCTTTCCGTGATAATTAGCGACCTCGATTATTTTAAAAAAATTAACGACCTACATGGTCACGCCGTCGGCGACGAGGCAATCGTTGTTATGGCCCAAGTTTTGCGCTCCACCGTGCGCCTGTCCGACGTCTGTTGCCGCTGGGGTGGCGAGGAGTTCTTGGTTCTCTTGCCGGATTGCACCGGAGAGCAGGCTCTTGCGCTGGCAGAGAAAATTCGCTCGGCCGTTTCTTTCCGTCTCGTCGAAAGGGAGGGGAGGGTGGTGACCATGACCGCAAGCTTTGGCGCGGCTCAGAAAAAACCGGGTGAATCAATGGACTCCCTGATTCACCGGGCCGATTTGGCGATGTACTCTGCAAAGGAAGCAGGGCGAAACAACAGCCGCCTCGCCCAGTAACGCGCCTAGTCATTAAAGCCGGGCGAAATAGTTCCCCGGCGGAAACTTAGCCGGCTTTTAGAACGCCGATGACCTTGCCGTAATCGTCCGATTTGAATACCGCAGAGCCGGCCACAAGCACGTCGGCTCCGGCAGAGGTTATTTCTTTGCAGTTCTCCGGAGTGACTCCGCCGTCAACTTCTATCAGCGCCTTGGAGCCGGATTCCGCAATCATTTTTTTAACCTCTTTAATCTTCTCCAGCGAGTAGCGAATGAAGCTTTGACCGCCGAACCCGGGGTTTACGGACATTATTAGAACCAGGTCAACGCTCTTTATAACCTGTCTTAGCGTGTCCGTCCCCGTGGCGGGATTTACGGACACCCCGGCTTTTTTGCCGAGCGATTTAATTAGCGACACGCTCCTGTCCAGATGAACGCAGGCCTCTTGGTGAACCGTAATCATGTCCGCGCCCGCCTTGGCGAATTCCGGCACGTAGGCGTCGGCGTTTTCTATCATGAGGTGAACGTCCAAGATTAGCGAGGTTGATTTTCGTATGGACGCGACCACCGGCGGGCCGATAGTTATATTGGGCACGAAGTGGCCGTCCATCACGTCAACGTGGAGCCACTCCGCGCCTCCCTTTTCAACCGCCTTAATCTCCTCGCCAAGGCGGCAGAAATCGGCCGATAAAATCGACGGGGCTACTATCGCCATCTGTTAAACGCCATGCAAATCATAGTCGGCATAATACCCCAGACGGAGGACATAATCCAGAAGGCTTCCGACCATTCCGGTCGCCTACATCTGGTAGCCTGTCTCCCCGTGAAGCACGAGGTCGAGACCTTGCTCCTCCTCATCCTCGTCCACCCTCAGACCCATGGTCTTGTCCAGGACCTTAAGAATGACAAAGGTGGCGACAAAACAATATGCCGCCGTGGCGAGCGCCGCCTTGATTTGAATAAAAGATTGCCCCGCGTTTCCGTTGATAAGCCCGTCGGTCCCGCCGATTGCCTTGACCGCGAAGACACCGGTTAGGAGTATGCCCAAAATTCCGCCGACTCCGTGAACGCCGAACGTGTCGAGGGTGTCGTCGTAGCCAAGTTTACCCTTCGCGACAACGGCGGAATAACAGCCGGCCCCGGCTACTAGGCCGATCGCAAGCGCTCCGCCGGTGACCACAAATCCGCAGGCGGGGGTTATCGCCACAAGGCCCGCGACGGCTCCGGACGCGGCGCCAAGAATGGTCGGCTTTCCCCTGTACCACCATTCCGCGAAGAGCCACAACATCGATCCCGCCGCGGCGGCGATGTGCGTGTCCACAAACGCCGCGGTTGCGCGTCCGCCGCCGGCCCCGATTGCCGACCCGGCGTTAAACCCGAACCAGCCGACCCAGAGCAGACCGGCGCCGGTGACCGCCATGGTGACGTTGTGCGGCATCATCGGCTCGTGCGGGTAGCCCCTGCGCCTGCCGATTACGAACGCGGCGGCGAGCGCGGAAAGTCCGCAACTCATTTCCACCACGGTGCCCCCGGCAAAATCCAAAAGCCCCATGCCGTTCATCCATCCCTTGTGGTCGCCGGTAACGCCCCACGCCCAATGCGCCACCGGGTCGTAAACAATGGTCGTCCAGACCAGGATGAAGACAAGATAGGTGCTAAATTTTAACCTTTCGACAACCGCGCCCGTAACAAGCGGCGGGGTGATGATGGCGAACATCATTTGGAAAATCATAAACGCCTGGTGCGGGACGGTGGCGCCGTAATCCGGGTTGGGGGTGTCGAACGAAACGCCGTTGAGCATAAACCACGATAAATCGCCGATAATTCCGTGGACGTCCGGGCCGAACGCAAGCGTGTAGCCGATGACCATCCATTGAATCGTGATGGCGCCTGCGGCTATGAAGCTTTGCATCAAGGTTGAGAGCACGTTTTTTTTGCGAACCAATCCGCCAAAGAAAAGAGCAAGTCCCGGCACCGTCATAAGCAATAAAATCGCGCTGGATGTAAGAACCCATGCGGTGTCCCCGCTGTCCACAACCACCACTTCCCGATTAACGACGCTTAGACTACCCAAAAAACCTAAAAACTTCAAATTGTTATTATTGATTGTCGCATTTCGCCCCTTAATTGTTCGATTGCATACAATTGTCGGCGCATCGAGCGAGGATTTACATTTTGCTGTTATCCACATGACTAGGGGTAAAATACGGTTGTGAAAAACGGACGATTAAAAATAGCCTTGGTAAGCTCGCACGGGGGGCATTTGGCGGAGCTTATGGAGGTAATGGATGCGTTCGCCCCGAACGAATATTTTTTCATCACCTATCACGGCGAAACCGTCGCCGATTTAAAACCGGCCTACTTCCTAAAAAAATTCCACGACAGCGCTTGGGGCCTGTTTTCTATTTGGTTCAGGGTTTTTCGCATACTGCGAAGGGAAAGGCCCGACGTTGTTTTCTCGACGGGCGCGGAGATAGCAATCCCGGTTTTTCTGGTGGCAAAAATCTTTTTTGGTTGTAAACTCGCCTATCTGGAAAGCGCCGCGCAGGTCTCGGCCCCGTCGCTGACCGGCAGGGTTGTCTATCCGTTTTGTGACATATTTTTGGTGCAGTGGGAGGGGCTTTTAAAAAAATACGGCCCGAATGCCCGTTACAAAGGCGGACTCATTTAATGGCGGTTTACGAGGAAGAAATTATCACATGTTAAAGGGACACGGCGGGAACATCCGCGAGGCCGCGAAAACGGCGAACATCGCGCCGGAAAAAATTCTGGATTTTAGCGCGAGCATCAACAGGTGGGTTGATGGCGGCCTGTTTGAAAAATGGTCGCGCGAGGCGGTCGCCGAAGTCGGAAACTACCCGGATCCTGAATATACGGAACTGCGCGAGGCCGTCGGGAAGTGCGCCGGTGTTGCGCCCGAGTCTGTGCTGGTTGGAAACGGTTCGACCGAGCTTTTGTACCTCGTCCCTCGCTCCATGAAGTTTAAGAAGGGGCTCGTGGTTTCGCCCTCCTACGCTGACTACGCCGACGCGCTGGAAATGGCCGACTGCGCCGTGACGCATTTTTTCTTGAACGAGTCCGATGATTTTGCCCTGGACGAGAAAAAAATTGACCGCGCCGTTTCGGACGGGGCTTGCGACGTCGTCGTGCTCGGAAACCCGAACAATCCAACCGGCGCCGCCTTTCCAAAAGAAAAACTTCTTGGCGTCGTCAATTCAAACCCGAAGACGACATTTCTGGTCGACGAATCGTTCGCCGATTTTAATCCGGCTTCCTCCCTTTTCCCCGACGTTCCGGAAAACGTCGTGGTGATCAGGTCCCTCACAAAATATTTCGGCATTCCCGGCATTCGCGCCGGTTATGCGGTGGCCGGCCCGGGGATTGTCTCCGCCGTGTCACAAAAAAGGGAGCCGTGGACGATGAACTGCTTCGCGCAATTTTTTTCGACCCGACTGTTGAACGGCGAGATGGGGTCGGTCAACATCCTCGCCAGAACCCACGCGGAACGCGACTTTTTAACCAAGGGCCTGCTCGGCATAAACGGGCTTAGGCCTTTTCCTTCCAACGCAAACTTTTTACTGGTCGCGGTTGGCGTGGCCGGGATGAACTCCGAAAAACTGCGCTGGATTCTTCTGAACGAATACGGCATTTTGATAAGGGACTGCTCGAACTTCAAGGGGCTTGACGACCGTTTTATCCGAATCGGCGTGCGCACAAGGTACGAAAACGCGCTGTTGCTGACCGCTTTGAGAAAAATTTTGGGATGAACCAATTTGCTCCCCTCCCGCTAGGTGCGCCCTTTAGTGTGTGCCTCGGCCTGTTAAGGCCGACGTTTTTATGACGACGACACACTACGCGATAATCCTAGCCTGGGCGCTTGACCAATTTTTCAAAGACCCTGTTTTTTTCCTGCATCCGGTTCGGATTATCGGACGTTTTATAGCCGCCCAGGAAAACGCGTACCGAAAAATGTTTTCCAACGAGTTTGTCGGCGGAATTTTTCTTTCCGTAATGACAGTCTCCTCGGTTTGGCTTGTGTCGTTCTCAGTTTGTCTTGCGGCGGGTAGGGCGCATCCGGCTCTTGGTCTCGCCGCAAATACCGCGCTGATATTTTTCTCAATTTCTCCATCGGCCCTGGCGGCGGAAGGGACACGAATTTTTAACCTTTTGTCGGAGGGAAGGGAAGGCGAGGCTCGAAAGGTGCTTTCGATGATTGTGGGAAGGGACACGGAAAATTTGGGGCCGGTGGAAATTTCGAGGGCGTGTGTGGAGACCATCGGTGAAAACAGCGTGGACGGACTAATAAGCCCCCTGTTCTTCGCCATGCTCGGCGGCGGGCCGCTTGCCATGGCTTACAGGGCCGTCAACACATGCGATTCGATGGTCGGCTACCGCAATGAGAGGTATGAAAAGTTCGGCAAGTTCTCGGCGAGGCTCGACGACGCGGCAAATTTTGTTCCGGCCCGCCTCTCAATATTATTCATTTCCGTGGCGGCCTTTTTTTGTCGGCTAAACGCGTTTGAGGCCCTAAAAACGGGTATGCGCGACAGATTAAAACATCCCAGCCCCAACAGCGCCCACGGAGAGGCCGCCTTCGCCGGCGCGCTTGGAGTCCGTCTGGGCGGGCGATCCCATTACGGCGGCGCGGCAAAGGAAAAACCTTTGTTGGGCCAAAACTTCCGCCCCACGGAACCTTCCGACATCCCGAAGGCCGTCCTTCTCCTCCGCATCACTTCCTTGCTGGTCGTTGTATCGTTTTCCATCGCCGCATTGTTAATGGAGATTTGACAGGCGGCAGGTAGCGGGTATATACTTCGCGTGAATTGTCGAGGGCCTCTTTTGGGAGGCCGTAAAGGGAAGACGGTTAAAATCCGTTGCGGGTCCGCCGCTGTATCCGGGGACGAAAGCCTTAATTAAGTCACTGTCGGAGACGATGGGAAGACAAGGCGAGTAGGACGAGCCGGGAGCCAGAACACCTACCGTCAATTATATTTAAACGAACCCTCGTGAAGTTGGGGAGGTTGCCTATGCCCGTTATTTTGTTTTCCCATTCCATTTTTCCATTAAGGCGGGTTCCATGAATTACGAGTTTCCCGCCGAGTGGCGCGAGGGTGTTTACCAGGCCATCGTCCAAAGGCGCGACATACGCCATTTTCTGCCCGACGCAGTGCCGACCGAAAAACTGGCAAAAATCCTAAAGGCTGGGCACCACTCGGCCTCGGTAGGGTTTATGCAACCGTGGGATTTTATAATAATCGAGGATGTCGAGGTTCGCCGGAAAGTCAAGGCCCACGTGGAGGCGGAGCGTTTAATCGCGGCGGAGGGGTTCGACGGTGAGAGGCGCGAAAAATATCTGGCGTACAAGCTGGAGGGGATTCTTGAGGCGCCGATAAACATCTGCGTAACCTGCGACAGGGAGCGAACGGGCGGCAAAGTCCTTGGTAGAAACACCATACGCGACACCGACGTTTACAGTACGGCGGGTGCGGTGCAAAATATGTGGCTGGCCGCGCGCGCCGAGGGGATTGGCGTTGGCTGGGTGAGCATTCTTCAGCCGGAGTTTCTAAACAACCTGCTTGGCCTGCCGGAAAACGTGACGCCTGTCGCCTACCTCTGCGTAGGATACGCAAAGGAATTTCCGGAACGCCCGGTGTTGGAGACGACAGGGTGGCTTCCGCGCCTTAGCTTGGAAAAAATTGTGCACTCAAACCGTTGGGGCGCGCCATCCCCGCAAAAACTGGCGGACGAATTGAGGCAGGACAGAATCCCGCATAAGGACTTTAAAAATGGGTGATTTTTCGTCCCTTGTCGTGGCCGGCACCCAAAGCGGGGTGGGTAAGACGTCGGTTTCAATCTCGCTCGCCTCGGCCCTTACAAAGCGCGGGCTTGTGGTGCAGACCTTTAAATGCGGGCCGGATTTTCTGGACCCCACGTGGCTAAAATCGGCAAGCGGCAGGAATTGCTACAACCTCGACGGCTGGATGATGGGAAAAGAATACGTAAAAAATCTTTACGCCAAAAACTCGGCGGGGGCCGACGTCGCCGTCACCGAGGGCGTCATGGGAATGTTCGATTCCGCCGGGCCGGGAACAATTGAAGGGAGCACCGCCGAGATAGCCCTTATTCTCAACGCGCCAGTTTTGCTGGTGGTGGACGCCAGGGGCATGGCCGGGAGCATCTGCGCGGTTGTAAAAGGTTACGCCGATTTCAAACCGGGGATAAAAATCGCCGGGGTGCTGGCAAACAACGTCGGTTCCGAACGGCACGGTAAAATTCTGGCCGACTGTCTGAAGGCGGAAGGTCTGCCCCCTATGCTCGGCGCCGTGCCTAAGGGGGCGTTTGTGCCGCTTGGCAGTCGGCATCTGGGTCTTGTCTCGGCCACTGAGAAATCGGGTCAAATCGAGGCCGTCAACGCGCTCGCGGAAACTGCCGAAAAATATTTTGACCTCGACGGAATTCTTAAGGCCACTAGAGTCAATAGGGCCCCCGTCCCCGCATTAGCCGCATGCAACACACAAAGGCGCGGGAAAATAGGAATTGCCTCGGACGAGGCCTTTAATTTTTATTATCGGGATAATTTAGAGGCGTTGGAAAACGCCGGGTGTGAGATTGTGGAATTTTCGCCTCTCGGCGACGCCCAAATTCCGGAAGGCGTCGCCGCGCTATATTTCGGCGGCGGCTACCCCGAGGAGCACGCGGAAAGGCTGGGGCAAAACCATGCAATGATTCAAAGTGTGCGCGGTTTTGTCGCGGGCAACCGCCCCGTTTACGCGGAGTGTGGCGGCCTCATTTATCTTTCGCAGGGGATTGAGTCGGCGC
>JACQEX010000088.1 GCA_016200345.1 Nitrospinota bacterium | reverse complement strand
CTCCAGCATCCCCGGCTTGCCCTTCATCACTACTTCGGTTACTCTCTTCACATGACCTCCTTGCTTTGATTGTTTCTTCTATAAAAACATTTTAGCAGGTGAGGTCATACTTAAATTTCAACTAACTTTAGGCCACTTTCCAGAGGAAATCAGTTTTCAGATTGGATAAAAAAAGAATTTAAGTTTGTTAATAAAATTCAGTTTCAATCATCCACAAAAGGCATAGTAATACTTAATGCGACAGAACTTGAATCAAGAGACTTTTGTAATACTGTAATGGGAGTAGGAATATCAAAACGACCAGACTTAGTTGCTAAATCGGGGAAGCATTACGTTGTTGGTGAAGCTAAATTTCTCTCTTCCACTGGCGGGAACCAAGGCAGAGCATTTGATGATGGCATGAAACTGGCGACAAACGCTTCGGGAAACGCATATAAGGTTTTTGTCCTTGATGGTATTCATTGGATTGAAAAAGGATCGGAGCAGTTTAGAAAAATTGAATACGGAACAGCGGCAGTTTTTTCAGCGTTACTGCTTAAAGAGTTTCTAGATAGCGTATAAAAGGGTCGAGAAGTTAAGTATATAATTCCCCTTTATTAAAAGCCTGTCGCTTCACGACAAGGTGCAGGCTGAAGCCCGCACCTACCAAGGCCGCAAAAAGGGGTCAGGATTGCCTATTTGACTTATTGACTTATTGACTTATTGACTTATTACTTCGGCTCCCAGCCGATGGCGGCGGACACGGATTTTCTCGGAATCATTATCAGCGTGTCGCTAAGGCACACGCCGATTTTTTCGCTCTCCAAAATCTCCAGCAGTTTCGGCTGTGCGTCCAGCGTCCAGTCGCCGTACCCCGGCGAGTAGCGCATCGAAAGCCCGTATCCGTTTTTCGCCGCCTCGTGGCTGATTTTGTCCTCCACCCGGTCGGCCAAATAATCGGCCATCCATCCCCCCACGTGCTCCAAATAAAAGGAGTCGGTCGCCTCGGTTTTTTGCAATTTGTCCGCCATGTCCGGTAAGGCCGGGCCGATGGTGGTGAGCATGAGCGTAACGTAGTCGCACTTGTTCAAAATCTCGGCGATTTTTTTTCCGAAGAAAAATCCGGGCGCCTGCTCCAATCCCGGCAGCGAACCATCCTTTTTAACCAGCTTAAAAGTTCTGTAAACCGCCTTTGCGTCTATCAGCGCGTATCCGGTCTCAATCGCCTTTTTAATGTAGCGTGCGATGTTTTGCTCCGGCATTTCCTTTAGCGAGCTTATCTTCCCGATTTTCATCTCGCGCAGGACGCGCTCCTCCTCTATGGTGAAGGGGATGTTGTTCATCACCATCAGCCTTTGCATGCTCTCGATTATTAACATAATAAATCTTAGTCTTTAGACGTAAATAGTCCGCCGGCTCTCAATATTTCTTCTCGTTTTGGCAGAAAAAGCCTTGTCGGCCCTTCGCAAATCATACGTCATTTGGAGGTTCATCCAAAACTCCGGCGAGGTCTTAAAAAATGTTCCAAGTCGCAAGGCGGTGTCCCCGGTAATCCCGCGCTCCGCCTTTATTATGGCGGTGATCCTGTTGGTCGGGACCCCTATGGCCCGGGCTAGCACATTTGCCGAGAGTCCCAATGGTTTCAAAAATTCCTCTTTCAACACCTCTCCGGGTGGTACCGGCCTCATTCCATTTTTCTTCATAAATATCTCCTTCATTTAGTGATAATCGGTTATTTCCACGTCGTGCGGGCCGTCGGCTTTCCAGGCAAAACAAATGCGCCATTGTTTGTTAATGCGTATACTGTACCGGCCTTCTCGGTTTCCCGACAGCTTCTCTAAATTATTCCCCGGGATTTCAGCCAAATCTCCAAGGCTGGACGCGCTGTCCAAAACAACCAGCTTCCGTTCCGCCACATTCTTAAACCCCGCAAACTCAGAGACCCTTTCGCCGCCAAAAAAGCGCTCTGTCCTCCGATTCTTAAAACTTCTTATCATCAGGCCTTATTGTATTACAGTTTACGTATTACGTAAAGGTTTTATGGTCGTCTCGTCTTCGCGGCGATGACGGCCTGGCCGAACGATAGACAGCCGTCGTTAATGGGAAGATTTTGGGGGAGGAACGCCTTAAACCCGGCGTCGTTCAAATTCCTCAGCGTCCGCGAGAGCAAAAGCTGGTTTTGGAAAACGCCGCCCCCCAAACAAACTTCCTTTAGGCCGGTTTCGGCGCGCGCCTTTTCGCAAAGCCTTAAAACGACCCTCGCCACCGTGTTGTGGAACATCGCGGATATTTTCCCAAAGTCTCCTCCGTTCTCCGCCATCACAACCAAACTCCTTACCGTCTCGTCAAACGAAACCGCGCCGTCGGAGCCAATCTCAAAATCGAACTCACCCGTCTCCACCTTGTCCGCCATCGCCTCCAACATCATCGGGGCCTGCCCCTCGAAACCGTTGTGCTGGCAGACGTAAAGAATCGAGCTGACCGCGTCGAACCACCTCCCCGCGCTTGTCGAGTCATGGCAGTTTACGTTCGCGCTTATGGCGGAAAAAACCGCCTCCATCTTTTTTACCCCTATGTTCCCGGCATAATTTAAATCCAGCGCCGAATCCCCGAAAACGTGGCGCAAAACGGCGGCGCCAATTCGCCACGGCTCCTTCGCAGACTTGTCCCCCCCCGCAATCCGTATCTTTGGCAGATGCCCCGCGCGTTTGAAAGAATCGTAGGAACAGATTAAAACCTCGCCCCCCCATATCGTGCCGTCCGGCCCGTAGCCGGTACCGTCCAGCGCGACGCCGATCACGCTTCCCACCAAACCGTTTTCCGCCATCACGCTTGCGACGTGCGCGTGGTGGTGTTGAACCTCCGTCACCGGCAGTCCCAACGACCGGCCGTGGTTGGAGGAAAAATATCCGGGGTGCATATCCACCGCCACGTTTTTTGGCTCTATGCGAAACACGTTTTTGAAATGTTCTATCGAGGCCTTGAACGAGCGAAACGCCTCGGCGTTCCAGAGGTCGCCGATGTGCGGGCCGGGAATCGCCAAAGAACCCTTGGCGAGGCAGAAGACGTTTTTTAAATCCCCCCCGCAGGCGAGAATTTCCGGAAAGCTAAAGCCGGATTGAATCGCCGAGGGGACAAATCCGCGCGAGCGTCTAACGACGGCCGTCGCACCGTTTGCCACGCGAACCACCGAGTCGTCGCACCGCCAGACAATCGGGCGGTTGTTGGTCAAAAAATAATCGGCGACGTCGGAAAGCCTTTCCTTTAACCCCTCGTCCTCGAAGACTATCGGCTCGTCGCTTATGTTGCCGCTTGTCATAACCAGCACGCGCGGCGCCCCGCACGCGAACAGCAGGTGTTGCAAGGGGGTGTTCGGCAAAAAGAGGCCGTGTTCGACCAGCCCCGGCGCTATTCCCCTAAGCTCGATTTTCCCCTTTAGCAGGACAATAGGCTTTTCGCGGGAGAGCAAAAGCTCCTCCTCGGCGCGGCTGATTTCAAAATAACCGCGCGCGGCCTCCAAGTCGCGCACCATGAGCGCGAACGGTTTTTCCTTTCTTACTTTGCGCTCACGCAGTAGGCGGACGGCGTTGACGTTCAACGCGTCGCAGGCGAGGTGGTAACCGCCCACGCCCTTAATCGCAACAATCGCGCCGCCGTTTAAAAATTCGACGGTTTTGTTTATCGGGTCGCCGCGCACCGTCGTCCACCTTGCGTCGAGCAACTCAAGCGAGGGGCCGCACTTTTGGCAGGCGTTAGGCTGTGCGTGGAACCGCCTGTTTGACGGATCCTCGTACTCCGCACGGCACTCCGGGCACATATCGAATCCGGACATGGAGGTGTACGGCCTGTCGTACGGCGTTTGGCGGACGATGGTGTATCGCGGGCCGCAGTTGGTGCAGTTTATGAACGGGTACAAAAACCTTCTGTCCGCCGGGTTGAGCATCTCCGCAAGGCAGTCGTCGCATACGTCCGTGTCGGGCGAAACCATTGTCGTTTCGGCGACGCTCGGAAGGCTCTCCGCGATTCTGAAAATATTTTCGTTTTCCACCGGCGCGATTTTTGAGAAATGCAAGAAGGAGATTTTGGCAAGCTGAGGGGCCTCCCCCCGGACGGCCTTGACGAACAAATCAAGCACAGCCCCGGCCCCCTGCGCCTCCATCAAGGCCCCTTTGCCGTCGTTGAGCACAAACCCCGAAAGCCCGTGCCTTTTCGCCAGGTTATAAATGAAGGGCCGAAACCCGACGCCTTGAACAACGCCCCCGACCTCGATCCGCCGGCGTTCCAGCTCACCCATCTTTTTTGGTCAGCCCCGTAAGCCAGTCGCAAAACTCGTCCAGCCCCTCCCCGGTCGTGGCGGAGGTCTTGAACACCCTCAGGTTCGGGTTAACCTCCAGCGCCTCTTTTACGAATTTGTCCGGATCCACGTTCACATACGGGGCGAGGTCAATTTTGTTCACCACCAGCGCGTCCGATTTCCGGTACATGCCGGGATATTTCTTCGGCTTGTCCAGCCCCTCGGCCAGCGAGCCGACGATTATTTTGTGGTCGTCCCCCAAATCAAACCCCGACGGGCAGACGAGGTTGCCGACGTTTTCGATTATCAGAAGTTTTATGTCTTGCGGCATTTCGGCAACGGCCTTTTCCACCATCGAGGCGTCGAGGTGGCAGATTCCGTCGGTGTTTATCTGCAAAACCCACCCGGCCCCGGCTGACTCAATCCTCCTCGCGTCCCCGTCGGTCGCGATGTCCCCCTCGATGACGCCGGTTTTTTTCACGCGCGATATTTTTGCGATTGTTTTTTCCAGAAGCGTGGTCTTGCCCGCCCCCGGCGAGCTCATGAAGTTCACCACCACGATGTTTTTTGCGAAAAACATCTTCTTAAGCCTCTCGGCGCAGACCTCGTTTTTCTCGAGGATTTTTTTGTCTATGTGTATCGTGGTAGTCATTCCACCTCTATGCTTTTTACGGAAAGCTCCCTGCCGCCGTTCGGCGAAATCGGCCCGCCGCATTTGGCGCACAAAAAGTCGTGGGGGCCGACCCTAAACTCCTCCGCGCACGCCGGGCATTTTGCCGTGGCGATAATTTCGTCAATGGCAAGCAACGCCCCGTCCGCAATAGTGCCGGACTTTAGCGCGTCGAAGCAAAACGACAGCGAGTCCGCCGCCACGCCCGAAAGGTTGCCCACCGCGACGTCGATGCGCGTGATTTTCTTCGCGCCGTTTGCCGAGGCGTTCTCGAAAACCAAGTCCATCATCGACTGCGCAACCGCCATTTCGTGCATGCCCTTATTTTACCCCGATTTATTAAAGAACAACTCAACAATGATATAATCAAGGCGGAACGGGTTCCCGCGCTTCTCTAATAATCGGAGGTAACAAATGACCGCGTTGCTGGCATCGTCATTTTTTGTTATTTCCGCGTGGCTTGGCCTCGCCCTCGTCCGACAGCGCTCCCAAACCCTTGCCTACGCCAAAAAGCTGTCCGAAAACAGGCGCGACACGGATATTTTGCTCCGGCTTTCAAAGGCGCTGGAGGAGGCCCGAAGCTATTACGACATCCAGTTGGCGACAAACTCCGCCGTGATGGAACGGCTAAAAATAAACAACACATGGATTTACCTCGCCACTCCGGACAAGCCGGACGTGCTGGAGCTACTGTCGTTCGTCGGCGACCGGGAAGGGGTTATTCGGACGCACACGGCGACCCTGCACGTGAAAGGTGACGCGATGTTGGAGGAAATAATGTCCTCACGAAACGCCGTTGTCGTGGAGGACGCCCGCACGGACCCGCGCACCAACAAGGATTTTGTGGAAAAGGAAAAAATACGCACCCTCGTCAACGTCCCGATAATCATGGCGGACAGGCTGTTGGGTTGCCTTGGGTTGGGAACTTTTGGCGACGAGGGGATAAGAAGATTCAGCCCCGAGGAAATTATCTTTATGGAAGACGTCGCCACCAGGACCGCCGTGACCGTGGACCGCCAGCGGCAATTTCTGATAAGCCAACAAGAGCAGGAGGAGCGTAAAAAAGCGGAGGAGGCGGTGCGCAATTTGAACAAAGAGCTGGACGAGCGCGTCAAACTAAGAACCGCCGCACTCGACGAAGCGAACAAGGAGTTGCAGGCGTTTTCCTACTCCGTGTCGCACGACCTAAGAACGCCCCTGCGGTGGGTGGACGGGTTTAGCCAGGCCCTGCTGGAAGATTACGGGGACAAGCTGGGCGACAAGGGGAGAAGAACCGTGGAAAGAATAAGGGCCGGGGTGCAAAAAATGGCCGGACTGATTGACGACATTTTAAAACTCTCGCACCTCACGCGCGGGGAAATGCACGTGGAGGAGATAAATTTAACCGCGCTGGCCGAATCCGTCGCGCGGGAGTTAACCGCGCTGGAGCCAAACCGCAATGTCGAGTTTTCCTGCGTAAAAACGCACCCCGTGAACGGCGACGCAAAGCTTATGCGAGTGGCCTTGGAAAATCTGATGGGAAACGCGTGGAAATTCACCCGCAACGCCCAAACGGCAAAAATTGAATTTGGCGAAACCTCCATTGGCGGCGAAACGGTGTTTTTCGTGAGTGACAACGGGGCCGGGTTCGACCAAGCGGACAAGGAAAAACTTTTCAACCCCTTTCAGCGCCTGCACAGCGACGCGGAATTCGAGGGGACCGGGATCGGCCTTGCCACCGTAAAAAGAATCATAACCCGGCACGGCGGACGAATCTGGGGGGACGGAGAAACCGGCAAGGGGGCCGTTTTTTATTTCATAATTTAGATTTTTTTTGGTGAAATCTTTTTCGTCAAATCCGGGGATAATGAAACAGGGCTTGGGTTATGGTAGTATTGGAATCGAAGACGGGCGGGGGATAAGTTGGCATGGTTGCCATTTGTTTGGTGGAATATGAACGTTGATGGTGTGGGCTTTTTTGCCGCACCCGACGCGGGTGGAGCCAATGTCCCAACGGCCCGTTTTGAAAAAATACTCGCCGCCGTCGGCTCCGGGTCGTATTTGGTCAACAAAAATTATGACGTGACGCTCGTCGGCCCCGACGTCGAACGCGAGGCGGGCCGGATGAACGGCAGGAAATGCTGCGATTACTTCCACGAACGAAAAGAGCCGTGCCCGTGGTGCAAAAGGGGAATTGTCTTTGGCGGGGGTTCCGTTGGGTGGGAGTGGTTCTCGCCGAAATCGGGAAAAACCTTCGGCATGTACGACTCGCCGGTTATAAACCACGAAGGCGCCGTTTTCAAACTTGGCGTCTTTTCAGACGTCACGAAAAAAAAACAAATTGACGACATATTGAAAATGAGCAGGATAAAATCCGGGGTCATCTCGCCGGCGATGTGGTTCGCGGACGCGAACCTGTTGGTCCAGTCCGTCTTGGAGCTTAATTCCGGCGCCGCGAAAAGCAAGGGGATAGAACTGAAAAACGAGGTGCCGCCGCACACGCGTTTATATTGCGACATGCGATTTTCCGGCGAGGTGTTTTCCAACCTCGTCTCGAACGGGATTAAGTTTTCTTCGACGGGCGGAACCGTCCGCGTGGGCCTTAAAGACGGGGAACCATCGACCTTTTTCGTCGTGGACTCCGGCGTCGGCATTCATACGGAGCGCATTCCCAAACTGTTCCAATTTGACGAGCCAAAATCAACCCGTGGCACAACCGGGGAATCCGGCACCGGGTTCGGCCTTCCGCTTTGCAACGAGCTTATGAAATCCATGGGCGGCTCCGTTTCCATAACGTCGTCACGCGGCGAGGGAACCACGGTTTTTTTAATGTTTCCGCGGGTGAGGCCAAAAGCCCTTGTCGTGGACGACTCCAAGTCCGAACGCTTCAACATGGCCGCAATTCTACGGGAAATCGGCGTGGAGGTGATAGAGGCAAGCGACGGGGAGGAGGCTCTGAGGCTAATGCATAGCGAGTCGCCACACCTTGTTCTACTGGACATCCTTATGCCCGGAATGGACGGGCTAGAGGTGCTTCGTGACAAACAAAAAAACAGCGCCATACGCTCCATTCCCACGATAGTCGTGACGGGAAACAACGACCCCGGCTTCGCCGAGAGGGCGTTCCAACTCGGCGCGACGGACTGGCTGAACAAACCTTTCGAGCCGGACGTGGTTTGCGCGCGGGTGAGGAAGGTCGTCTCCTAAACGGAAAATTATGGAGTTGTTTGACTTTTCAAAAGAGCCGACGGCAAAGGCCCCGGGGTCGGCACCGGCCCTTTTTCTTTCGCACGGCGCGCCGACCGCCGTATTGACGAAGGACGGCTTTTCCGAGTCGCTCGAATCATTCCCGCTTTCGTTTAAAAGACCGAACGCCATCGCGGTGGTTTCCGCCCACTGGCTAACCCGCGAGACAATCGAGATTTCATCGTCAGAGACCAACGAGACAATCCACGACTTCGGCGGATTCCCGCGCGAATTGTACGAGATGACCTGTCCGGCCCCCGGCGCGCCGGAGATTGCGGGAAAAATGGCCGAGGCGTTGAACGGCGCCGGGTTAAAAACAAAACTGAACCCAAGGCGCGGGCTGGATCACGGCGCGTGGATTCCGCTAAAAATAATGTACCCAAACGCCGACGTCCCGGTCTTTCAAATATCGCTCCCGTACCCCTCGGCGGCCGAGCCTGTTTACAAAATGGGAAAAACGCTGGCCTCGTTCAGGGAACAAGGCGTCATGCTGGTAGGAAGCGGCTCTATGACGCACAATCTTTCCACTTTAAAGTGGGGCGACGAGAACGCAAAACCGGAGAGGGACGCGGTTGATTTCGATTCCGACGTCATGGCAAGGGTCGCCTCCGGCGACATCGCCTGGACGGAACATTACGACAAACTCCTGAAAAATTTCCACGCCATGCACCCGACCGACGAGCATTTTCTGCCGATTTTCTTCGCAATGGGATGCAGGCGCGACGGGGACGAGCTAAAGAATATTTACGACGGAATACACTACGGCACCATGTCCCTTCGCTGTTTCGCCTTCCTGTAACCACGCCCCTAAAAACGGGTGGTGAGGTCCACCACCCACGCGGGCATCAACTTGGTCAAAAATCCCTCCACGGTCTTGTCCGCGCCCGTTACGATTGACGCGCCGATTAGGAGTAGAAACACGCCCAGCGCCGGTTTTGCGAACCGCGCGAACCCGGAAAGGCTTTTTCGTTTAAAAATGGCGTAACTCCCGGCGTAGGCAAGAACCAGCAACGGAGTGACGGCCCCCACCGCAAACGCGAACATGACAAACGACGCGCCGGCCATGGACTCCTTTTGCATTGCAAGCCCGACGGCGGCCCCAAGAGTCGGCCCGGCGCACGGGGACCAAACCACCCCGAGAAGCGCGCCCAGCGCCGCCTGGCCGCCAAGCCCCTGCGCGTTAAATCTTGCGATGAAGTTTCTTAAACGGTCAAACAAAGGCTCCGCCAGAAGCGTAAACCTCTCCTGAACCTGCGCCACCAGTATAAAAATGGCGGCAAAAATCATTATGACCCCGGCGATGACCTTGGTCGTCTCCTTGTCCAGCCCCGCGCCAAACCCGAACGCGGCGAACAGCATCCCCGTGGCGGTAAATGTTACGACAAGCCCACCCATTAGCGCCAGCGGAGCCATTTTGTTTTGTTGCACGGCTCCCGCCAGCACGACGGGAACCAGCGGCAAAACGCACGGCGAGAGTATGGAAAGAAGCCCCGCCAAAAAAGCCAGAAGAAACGTCACTCCTCAAAGCCCTTTTTGGAACATGGCTTTTATTTTCCCGGCGTCCGACTCTCCCGTGGAGCGGGCGACCTCCGTTTTTCCTTTGAACACGATGAGGGTGGCCTGATATTGCACCTTAAAAAACTTCAACGCCTGTTTTTCCGTGTCGAAATCCACCCTGAACACGGCGGCGTTGGAAAACATCTGGTCTTTTGCAAGCGACTCAACTATCGGAGTCTGCCTCCTGCAAGTGGGGCACCAGGGCGCGTGGACGTGGACGATAATCGTCTTCCCCGCCGTCTGCGCCTCCGCAAACTTTGCCTGGTCAAAAGGCGCAATCTCGGCTGAAAAGGCCGCCGAACCGCCAAAAATAAAAAACGCGGCCGCAAAACATAGCCCGGCCAGACGCCGTGCGGTCAATTTTGTCATCTCCATCCTCCGAAAAAAATGATTTAGCCTAAAAACTTCCAGCCGACCACCGCAAGCACCATGATGATGACGACAAGCATCATTCCTTTCTCGTGTTTGCACATACCCTTTTCCGACTGACAGCTTTCGTTCTTACACATTATAGGCATTGTCCTTCCTCCAAAAAAAGTTGTTAATCGCGGCTCTTAAAACCACCGCCCTATCGTATGCTTAGTGTCGGCATCCTCCTAAATCTTACAAAATAAAAACACCGCCAATGTAGCGTCCCAGTAAAATAATTACGCTATGGTAGCGGCGGGCTTTTCGGCGACCATCCTCTAGTGGCAATAATACACGCTCTGACTTCGAGGGCGGAAGTATACGGTCGTTTACTGCGGCCTGCCTTGCGCCCTGCCTTCGTCAACCCTCATACAGTCTCAAACCGCTCGCTCTGATTCACATTTTAAAGTCTCGACCATTCACTGCGGGCGCAGAAACAGGATGAATCCCGTTGCTACCAATTCGTGTTGGCGCATGCACCGCCTGTAAGGGAGATATTGGGAAACCACACTAATTGGGTTTTGCCTCCCCCTTCCACAGGAGGTAGGGGCTGGATTCCGCCTTTACCGTCGCCTCTTTTATAAGCCCCGGATCCGCGGCGCCGTCGTTGTCCGTCAGCGACTTAAATAAATTAAAATAAAATTTGTCCGGATAAACCGAAATTTCAAAAACCACCCGCGCCGTCCCGTCGGGCGGTTTTTTATAAACATACTCGTGCCTTCCGCCGGGGGGGATTCGCGTGTCGAACTCCTCCCTCTCCAAATCAAGCGAAACTTTTCTTCCGATAAAATCCTCTCGCACCGAGCCGCTTATAACCGCGCCCGAGGCGTCAACCGAATACGCCTTTATGACGACCAAAGGCGTCGCGTACGTGGGGAAATAATGCCCTGCCCCCACGTTGGCTACCGAGAGTGTTATCGCACCCTTTTTTTGAGTGATGTTTAATTCAACCGCGCGAAGCGTCATTTCCTTGTCGTGTATCCCCTTAAAAAGGTGTGCGCGGTCCGGCATATGGCAGTCCTGGCATTGAAGCCCCTTTTTCGCCCAATCGCTCCCCCGCCATTCCTTATACGTGTTTACAAGAAGTTTGCCGTTCAATTTATATCCGTCCGCCAACTGGTGGCAGGCGGCGCAGAATTCCGACTTGTGAAAGTCCGCGCTCTCCACCGAAAAGTGCCTCTTCCCCTTCCCGTCCGCCGTTTTCAAGCCGCCGTACTGCCGCGGGCCGTAGACCTTTCCGCCGCGAACGTGGCAGACCGCGCAGGTTACGCCGGCCTTTTTTAAGTCGGGGTTGAAAAGTGAATTTTTAACCGTCTCATCCCCTTTGACCACGGCCTCCTGCTGTTCCAAAAGCGGAGCGTGGCATTTAAAGCACGATAGCGCCGTCGCGAAATCTCTCTCGACGTCCAACTGACCGAGCAGACCGGGGCCGACGGCCCTCGCGTGAAGCGAATCCTTCCAAAGCGCGTGTTGCGCGGTGTGGCAGAAGCCGCAATCGGAGGGAAGCAGGGAGCCGCCGACGTTCCCCGCAACGGCGGGACGATTCCAATGATTCTTAAGTAAGTGCTCCCCCCCTTTGGAGGAAGGGGGGAACAGCGCTATGCCCAATAGGCAGGAGGTAGTTAAAAAAAAAGTTATTTTGCCGCGCAAGGATTTTTGCCGCAAGGATTTTTCGGGGCCTTCATCTTGCCGTGCTTTTTATCTTTTTTCATGTCGGCGGCTTTTGCGTCGCACGGATTTTTCCCGGCGCCTTCGCCGGCCATCGCCGGTTTTTCGCCGCACGGGTTCTTAACGTCCTGCGCGAACGCGGGCGCCGCCGGGAACGCGAATGCCGACGCGATTACGACCGCCAGCGCCAGTTTTGAAATATTTTTCATTATTTTCCTCCATAAATTTCGTTGAAAATACCAAGACGCCCCATGCGTCCCTTAATTCTTATTAAACCCGCGGTTCGTGCCGTTGGGAAAAATCGAGGCAATGATTCTATCCTCCAGCCTTAACCGCTCCCCGTCGGAAAGCCTCGCTTGTCCGGCGTTAAGTCTGCCGACGGCCTCCCTTAAAATCCTCAACTGCGCCATAAACCTCCCGCACGGCCCGCACATCAGCAAATGGAGGCGCAACATCGCCCTTTGCGCCAAGGACAGCTCGCGCCCGGAGGACAGAGCCTCCACGGACTCCTTACAGCTCATCATCACAGTCGTTCACTTCCTTTTTAGATGCTTGCCTTCTATGCACTCGCGCAGACGATTCCGCGCCCTAAACAGCAACACTCCCAAGTTAGTGGCGCTGACCTCCAAAACATTACAAATTTCCTCGCCCTTCAGCCCCTCCACTTCCTTCATCATAAACGCGCTCCTTTGCGAAAGCGGCAGGGAGTCAACGCATTGCCTAAGAATTTCCGCGTTTTCCGCCGAAAGGGCGAACTCCTCCGGGCTTATCGGCGAGCCTATCCAGTGCCCGCGTTTGTCGAACCGCGCTGACACAACGTCATCTATCGGGTCGTGTTTTTGCATCTTCGCGTACTCGCGGCGTTTTTCCATCGCCTTGTTGTTTAGAATCGCAAAAAGGAACGTCCGCACGTGGGCGCGCCCCTCGAAGCCCGGGGCCTTGTCGTAAAAAGTTATGCAGACGTCCTGCGCCAGCTCCTCCGCCGTCTCCGGGTCGAACCCCATGCCGAGCGCCGCGTTGTGCAGATGGGAGGTGAATGAACGCACCACTCTCTCAATCGCCGCCGGCTCGCGCTCGCGGATTTTTTCCACAAACTCAGGGGATGTTATTTCCAACCCGCCCATTCTACCCGCTTTGTCGGCGGAACAAAACCCGTCACACCGACAGGAATATTTTGTTCATTATCGCGTCGTGTCCGCCCGCGCCTTCCGCCATCCCGACCACCTTGAGCTTTAAAGCCGCCATCTTGTCGGCAAGGCCGTCCGCCGACATCACGACAAGCACCCTAAGTTTGGAGGTTTTTTCGTTTTCCCTAAATTTTGCTATCGCCCCTAGCCCGTTAAATCCAATTTTGCCGACCTCCACCACCGCAAGATGCGGCGGAGACTCCAGCGCAAGCCTTTCGGCCTCCTCCGGCGAGACCGCCTCCACCCCTTTAAGACCGGCGCCGTCCAATGATTTCAGCACCGCGCTTCTTGACGACTGGTCGTTTAGGCAGACAAGCACCCGCGGCTCCACCGCCGGAAAATTAAGCGTGAACAGCGCCCCCCACCCCGGCTCCGACTTGACCGTTATGTCGCCGCCATGGGCGCGCATGATGTCGGCGCAAAACGGCAGACCCAGTCCCGTTCCCTTCTCGCCCGCCGTTCCGGTGGAGGACGTCTTGACCTCGGCCTTGAAAATGTCCGGCAGAAGCTCCCTTGGAATCCCCATGCCGGTGTCCCGAACTGATATCGTGGTGGGCGATTCCTCCGGGATGAAGACCGTAATCGTGTCGCCGGACTTGCAGAACTTTATGCCGTTGGAAAACAGATTTGTAAAAATCTCCCCCACAAGCACCGGGTCGGCAAAAATCCTGTTCGACGCGGGGACGGAGTTGACGATGGTTATCCCCTTTTGCGCGGCGGACGAGGAAACCCTTTCAATCCCCTCCTGCGCGAGGTCGCGCGTCCTGAAATAGCGCGGCTCCACCTGAATTTTTCCCGACTGAAGCATGGTGATGTCCAAAAGCTGGTCTATGGTCTTTACCAGCATCTCACTGCTGGAGATGGCCTTTGCCACGAGGTTTTTGTGTTTTTTGTCCATCGGCGTCTCCTCGTCCCGCTCGGCGATTTTCAGGAGGCCCAGGATGGAGTTGAACGGTGTTCGCAAATCGTGCGCGACCAGCGAGACGAATTTGTCCTTTAGCTTTGCCGCGTCCTCCGCCAGTTGTTTTTCGGTGGTTCTGTTTCTAAGCGTGCCGATCATGGCGTTTATATACCGGCCTATCAGCCCGAACTCGTCGTTGGTGGCCACCGGCACCCGTCTTGCGAAATCCCCCTCCGCCACGCCCAGCAACGCGCTGGTGTGGTATTTGAACTGCAACCGCATGGTTTTTGAATAAGAGACCACCATGTTTATAACCTCCGCCAGTATGACGGCGGCCAAAAATACAAGCTCCTTCACCTTTCGGAAAAGGATGTTGCCGAGGACATAAAGAAGGTCGTGGCCCGGGTGCGCGCCGGTGGCAAAATTCTTTTCAACTTTTATCCCGGCATGGGTTGAAACGATTTTGCAAAGGGGTTAAGATACGCCAATGACGGTTGACACATTAAAGTTATACGAACGCCTAAACAAGGTCGGTATGTCCGACGCCTTGGCAAAGGAAGTTGCCGAGGTTTTTAAGGAGACAAATGAGGCGTTGGCGGACAGGCTGGCCACAAAGGAAGACCTTGAGGTAAAAATAGCCACGTTAAAATTCGAGCTTATCAAATGGATGCTAGGAATCGGAGTCGCAGGCACCCTCGCCTTGTTGGGAATATTGCCAAAACTTATCCGTTGAACTGTATTCCCCTGGGAGCGCCTTCGTTCACCATAATTTAGTGCATATGCTCTCTCATTTGCACTTACGCTGTGTAAACCGTTTACTGTGGCAGGTTTTTTTCAGTGTCAGCCGGTGATGCCGCGGTACAAGAGCTGGGAGCCGATGAACAAAAGCCATACCAAGAGGACAACCCTAAACGGTTTCGCCGGCACTTTCGTCGCCGTGTACGAGCCTAGGAGCGAGCCAAAAATTCCGCCCGACACAAGTTTTGCCATCATCCCGTAGTCCAGCGTCCCCATGCCGATGTTTATACCGCCCCCCACGACGGAGACGACAAGGCCGAAAAGAATGTCCGTACCGACCACGGTGCAGGCGAAAAGTTTTGTGGCGTATAGCAAAAGCATCGTGCCGAGCGCGCCCGCCCCGGCCGAGGAGAATCCGACCTCAAGCCCGATGAAAAAGGTGGCGACGGGGATTATGTAGTCGAATTTTTCGGCGTGACGGCTCACCCCGCCCCCGCTCGCCATGAGAGTCATGTTCATCACGGCGGACAAAAGGACGATGGCCCCGACCGCCACAAGAACCACCGTTTTCACCGCGTGGTTGGCGGAGAGGGTACTTAGAAGAATGTTGCCCAAAATCACGCCCGGAACTCCCCCCGCGCACATCAGTCCCAGATATTTGAAGTCAACCCGCTTTCTGGTCAGGTACGAAATTCCGGCCGGAATCTTCACGATTGAGGAAAAACCCAGCGCGGTGCCGACGGCGATTGGGGGCTCCATGCCGAGAAAAAGAATCAGCACCGGGGCGGTGACCGTTCCCGCCCCCACGCCGGTCATGGCTATTGCGAAGGCGATTGTAAAACCGATGAGAGATTCTAGCATCGTACCCCTCTATAGGCGGGCACCCCTCCTGCACCTCCCCTTTCCAAGGGGAGGATTGAGGCGGGGTTTTCCCAAGCTTCTAAATACCGGTTAAACCGTTTCAACGGCCTTTAGCGGCCTCGTGTGGATTCCGCACTCGCCCCCGCACTTCGAGGTGTTAATCCACCTTCCAGCGCGCTCGTTGTCGTCCGCCGTTATGGAGGTGCAGGGGGCGCAACCGAGCGATCGGTAGCCGTACCTGTACAACTCGTTGGCCGGCACGGAGTAGACGGCGAGATACTGCCAGATTTCCCGTTCCTTAAAGAGAAGAATGGGGTTGAGCTTTATAAGCCCCTTGTCCCTTTCCTCGACCTCTTGGAAATCGGTGCGGGTTCGCCCCTCGGTGCAACGCAGGCCGGTAATCCAGCAGTCCACGTTCATCTCGGAAATCGCCCTTCTGACCGGCTCCACCTTGAAGATGTCGCAACAGGCGTCGGGATCCGTCTTGTATAGCTCCCCCTTCGGCTCGCTCGACTGGTAGATTTTCAACTGCGGGAATTTCTTCACCAGGTCGTTCATGTACGTCACCGTTTGCGGCGGCTTGAACGGCGTGGTGACGATGAATCCGCGCGCGTTCGGGTTCACCCGGACGGCCAAATCCCAAACCACCATGGAGTCCTTGCCGAGCGAGTTCGCTACCACGGCCCCGTCGCCGTATTTGGCGTAGTACTCCCTCAAAAGCGCCTCGGCCCGCGCCACCTTTTCGCCGAAGTGAAGTTTGTCGACCAATTCCTGAAGATTTTCGCCCATATAAACCCCTTTAATTATTTTTTCTTATTTGGAGGCGAAAATGTTTTTCCCCCTCCCGCTTTACGTTTATTATCGTGTGCCCCTCGTCCTTTAGCTGGATGGAGATGTTGCGCACCGGATCCCCGGCCCCGCAGACTAGCTCCAACACCTGCCCGTCCGCCAGCTCCTCTATGGCGAGCTTGGTGAGGACGAACGACATCGGGCAGACCTCGTTGGAGATGTCTATAAACTTGTCGGCTATGGTCGCCGGAGTTTGCCCGACCATCATCGGCTCACGTACGTCTCTGTCGGAGGCTCCGGGTTTTTCACCAGCTTCTCCGGGCCGACGGCCGTTTTAAGGGCCTCCATAAGGCTTCCCATCTGCCCTTCCTGCCGCAAAATCTCGCCGATGCGGATTCTTCCCTTCCCCTCGCCGGCCTTTTGGTACCATTTGATGGTCGCCTCGATTGCCGTAAGGGCCTCTTCGTCGGTCAAGAACCTCGCCACCATCGTGGAGCCGAGCGGGTGCCTTCCGTGCCTGCCGCCCACGCGCATATTGTGGCCGGTTTTGTCGGCCGTCCACGAGAAGGTCGGGCATGCGCGTATGCAGTCCGCGCAATATACGCAGTTGTCCGGCGTAAAAATCGGCTTTCCCGTCTCCGGGTGCGCCTTGATTGCGTCCTCGGTGCAGGCCGAGGCGCAGATCGTGCACCCGGTGCATTTATCCTCGTCCCATTTGGGAAACACGGCGCCCATCATTCCTAGGTCGGCCTCGGTTGTCCTCATGCAGTCTATCGGGCACGCGGAGAAGGAGGACTTAAACTTGTGCGCCGTCCTCATTCCGAAAAATTTGACGTTTACCGCGTCGGATATCTTAGCCGCGTCCACAAGCCCGTTGGGGTTGTACTCGCATCCGCCGCAGGCGTTGGGCACGCGGACGCGCGGGCCGCAGGAGGCCACGTCCTGCCCCACCGTCTTCAACTCCTCTATTAGCGGTGCGAAGTTGTGGTAGTCCACGTACGGAATCTCAAGCGACTGCCGCACGGTGAAATGGACGTACTTGCCGCCGAACTTTTCGGCGGACTCCGCCACCTGTTTGAGTTTGGAGACCTCCATTCGGCCGCTCGGGCACCTTAGGCGGACGGTGAATTTGTCCTTCTGCCTTTGCTTGATGAAGCCGCCGGACTTCAACTCGTGGAAATCAATCTTGCCCTTTTCGTTTTTGCCGGATATCTCGGCGGAGACCGCCACCTTTTTCTTGACGACCTCGTCGAGATTGTGGTCAACGGTGATGTGCATTGTTTTCTTCGGTTGCGTCTTTGCGTCGCCCATTTAAATGTCTCCAAAAAAGTTGAGCTATTTAATTTTATCGAATTATATAAAAGCAAAGTAAATTTGTCAACTATTATTTTTCGATTCCATAACCTTTCACTAATTATTAAATCGTAATGCTTCCCCCCTACCCGGCCCCGCAGGAGAATTTACCGGCAACCCTGAAAAGCTTCGTGCTATACTGACCGGGCGGTACCGGTTCATTTGGGAGGTTTATGGCCGATTTTTTGCAAGTTTTTCACAACACGCAGGATTTTTTGACCAATCACGTCGTCCCTTTTATGGAGGACGCGGCGGACGCCGTAAACGACGTCGAAGACGCCGCCGATGACATCGCCAAAACCGCCGAGGAGATTAAAAAACAGCACAACGAGGCCACGGACGCCCTTCTGGCAAAAAAAACCACCAACGCCGTGGTGATGAGCGCATATATAATCATACCGATAGCCCTCATAGCCGGGGCGTTCGCCATAAAGCTAATCTACGGACTTTTCACAAAAACGGCCGACAAAGTCGGCGCGGGGGCGAAAACCGCCGCCTCCAAACTGGAGTCCGTCATAGGACAATTTGCCAAGGACGAGGAGCCGGGCGCGGATGGACAGAATGACAATAAGAAAAAGCCAAAACTTCTCTACGGTGAAATTTTGAGGCGGTTTGTCGCAACCGGGCTTTCCGAATCCGACGTGAACGAGGCGCTGGAAAAGCAGAAAACCGGCAATCCCCGCAAACTGCTGGGCGAAATTCTGGAGGAGTGCGGACAGATAACCAAGGCCGACTCGACCCGGGCCCTAAAGATTCAAAAAAAACGCTGACCCACAGCGTACACGTCCCACGTAGGTACGGGCGATTGGTAGGTACAGGTTTTAACCTGTACACCGCTTCAATGAACATTCTAAAGAGTGTACCCACCGATAATGGAATGATGTTGAAAACCGGAAAAGGGACTTCCAAGTACAGAATCCGGCACAAGGACGGACATTACATAACCCGGCTGGCAAATTCAAAGGTCATCTATTCCGAAGAAAAGCCCTCGATTATAATTTCAATCCGCCGAAACATCACCGACATGGACAAGGCGGACAAGGCCCTGCGCGAGTCGGAGGAAAAATACCGCTCCCTCATAGAAGGGGGAAAAGGCCAGTCGGGAGGTGGAAGAGCGATTCAGGCAGATGTTTTACGAGAACAAGGCGGTGATGCTTCTAATAGAGCCGGAGACGACAAAGCTTTTGGACGCCAACGAGTCCGCGTGCCAATTTTACGGCTACCAAAAGGACGAACTGCTCTCGAAAAGCCTATTCGACATCAACACGCTTCCCCCGGACGAGATTCTTTCCCATATCGGCGAGATTCAAAATAAAACGCGCAATTATTTTTTAGTCCGGCACAGGCTCGCCTCCGGGGAGATTCGGGACGTTGAGTCCTACCCCTCCCCCGTGACGGTCGGCGGAAAGACGCTGGTTTTTTCCATTATTCACGACGTCACCGGGCGAAAGGCGATGGAGAAAAACCTTAAGACCGCCAAGGAGGAGGCGGAGGCGGCCAACAACACAAAGGACAAATTTGTCTCGATGGTGTCGCACGACCTCAAAACCCCGCTTGGGGTGATACTGGGGTTTATGCAACTTATGCGGGGCGAACTGTCCGACAAGGCCGGCGAAAACACCAGAAAAATGCTGGACGTCTCCATATCCACGGCGGAAAACATGACGATGTTCATACATGATGTTTTGAGCGTAAGCCGACTGAGGGAGGGGACCATAAAGCCGCAGAACGGATTTTTCGACGCGGCGCTTATAGGAAAAAAAATGACGGCCGACTACGAGTATATGGCCCAAAGCAAAGGGATAGCCTTGAAATCCGCCGTCCCGGACCACACGACGATTTATTCCGACAGGACGCTTTTCACGGAGGTCGTCCAAAACTTCGTGACCAACGCCATAAAATTCTGCGGAAAAGGGGATGCGGTCACAATCTCCGCCGAAAAGATGGACGGTCGTCTCACGATTTTTGTGGCGGACACCGGCCCGGGCATAGATCCCTCAATAACTAAAAAGTTGTTCGAGGGGGAAGGTTATCTCTCCGCCAAGGGAACGGAGGGGGAGATGGGAACCGGATACGGGCTCGCCATGACCAAGGAGCTGCTGAAGGCGCTGGGTGGTGGACGACGAGCCGATGGCGCGCATACTTATAATCCAATATTTAAAACACATAGACGCGGAGATTATCGAGGCCGCGAACGGAGCCGAGGCCGTGGACATAATCACAAAGGGAAAAACTCCGCCCCATCTGATTATTTCCGACATAGAAATGCCGAACATGACCGGCCTGGAAATGCTCGCCCAACTGCAAAAACGCCCCGAGACGCGCGCGATTCCGGTGATAATCGTATCCGGCAAACACGGGATGGAGGTGCGCGAGGACGTATACGCGCTGGGCGGCAAGGACTTTTTGACGAAGAATTTGGTTCCCGACGACTTCATCCCCCGCGTCAGACGATTCGTCGGCTAATAGTCAGAATCCAGAAGTCAGGAGTCAGAATAAGCGAGGCGACGAAGCCGCCACAACCATTCTGTATTCTGACTCCTGGCTTCTGCTCCCTCACACCTTCAACTGGGCGACGCTCTTATTGACGCCGTCGGCGGACTTGTTCATCAGCGCCGTCTCCTCGCCAGTCAGCCTAAGCTCCAATATTTTTTCCACTCCGCCCTGGCCAAGCACGCACGGAACGCCCATGAAAATCCCCTTTATTCCGTACTCCCCGTCCAAAAACACCGGGCAGGGAAGTACGCGCTTTTCGTCCCTCACTATGGACTGCACCATCTGCGCGATTGACGCGCCGGGGGCGTAGTACGCGCTCCCGGTCTTTAGGTACTTCACTATCTCGGCGCCGCCGTCCTTGGTGCGGTCAACCATCGCCTTTATTTTGTCCGCCGCGATGAGCGCGGTAATCGGAATGCCGGAGACGCTGGAGTGATCCGGCAGGGGCACCATGTCCTCGCCGTGCAGGCCCAGCACCATCGCGTGGACGTCGTCGTGGCTCACGTTCAACTCCGCCGCTATGAAATGGCGGAACCGCATGGCGTCCAATACCCCGGCCATCCCGACGATTCGGTTCTTGGCGAGCTTTGCGTATTTCATCGCGACCCACGTCATCGTGTCAACCGGGTTGGAGACCACTATCATGAAGCAGTTCGGCGACTGCGCCGCCGCCTTCTCGGCGACCTCCTTGACGATGTTCGCGTTCACGTCGCGCAAATCCTCGCGGCTCATCCCCGGTTTTCGCGGAAGGCCGGCGGTAATCACCACTATGTCCGACCCCTTGGTGTCGGCGTAGTCGTTCGTGCCGGTTACGCGCATGTCGAACCCCTCGGAGGGGGCGGACTCCATCATGTCCAGCGCCTTTCCCTGCGGGACGCCGTCAACGACGTCTATAAGAACGACGTCGCCAAGGTTTTTATATGCGCACAACTGCGCGGCCGTGGCCCCCACGTTCCCCGCGCCAACTATCGTAATTTTCCAGCGCCTGCTCCCCAACTGCATATCGTCTCCTAATCCGCTAAATTGTTCACTATTCCAGACGCAAATCCGCCCCGTTCGTCCCGCAAAACCCTACTTCGCCTGTTTTGCAAGCCCCAAGGCCCCTCCGGCGCGTACTTGGTCTTTCTCCCTTCCGCTGAGGCCGTGCTTCACCGGTATCTCCGCGCCGCTGGTCTCGTTTTTGATAACTATGTCGTCCGTCTCCACGCCACCGACGTTTATCGTAAGCTTGTCCCCCTGCGCAATCTTCTCGTAATCCCCCTCGTTCACGAACGTGAACGGGACTATGCCGAAGTTGACCAGGTTAGAGCGGTGTATCCGGGCGAACGCCTTGGCGATTACCGCCTTGACGCCGAGATACATCGGGGCCAGCGCCGCGTGCTCGCGCGAGGAGCCCTGCCCGTAGTTCACGCCGCCGACAATGAACCCGCCGCCCGCCGCCTTTGCGCGGTCGTGGAACGTCGCGTCCAAAGAGGCGAACACAAATTTGGATATCTCCGGGATGTTCGACCTAAGCGGAAGAACCTTCGCCCCGGCCGGCATTATGTGGTCCGTCGTTATGTTGTCGCCGGTCTTCAAAAGAACCGCGCCGGAAAGCACCGGCGAGAGCGGATGCGTCTCCGGAAGGGGCTGGATGTTCGGGCCGCGTTTCACCTCGACCGCCTTTTTGGACGGCTTGATGATCATGTTGTCCTGAACCATGAAGGTCTTCGGCCACGTGATTTTTGGCGCGCTCTTGCCGATTTTGCGCGGATCCGTAATCTCGCCCGTCAAAGCCGCCGCGATGCAGGTCTCGACGGAGGCGAGATAGACGTTGGCGTCCTTCGTGCCGGAGCGCCCCGGGAAATTCCTGTTGAACGAGCGCACCGAAACGCCGCCGCTGTTCGGGGCGAAGCCCATGCCGATGCAGGGGCCGCAACCGCTCTCCAAAATCCTTGCGCCGGACGCGATGATGTCCTTCAACGCGCCGTTGGCGGAAATCATCTCGTAAACCTGCTTCGAGCCGGGGGTCACGGCGAGCGAAAGACCCGGCGCGACCGTCTTCCCCTTCAACATCCCGGCCACCGTCATAAGGTCGCGGAATGACGAGTTGGTGCAGGAGCCGACCGCGACCTGCGTCACCTTTGTTCCCTTTAGTTTTTTCACCTCGGTCACGTTGTCCGGGCTGTGCGGCTGTGCCGTCAGCGGCTCCAGCTTGTCGAGGTCTATCTCGACCGTCTTGTCGTATTTCGCGTCCGCGTCGGCGGAGAGCGCCTTGAAGACGTTGCCCCTCTTTTGGGCCGTTAAGAATTTCTTGGTGATGTCGTCGGACGGGAAAACGGAGGTCGTGGCGCCAAGCTCCGCGCCCATATTGGTGATGGTGGAGCGTTCCGGAACGGAGAGTGATTTCACCCCCGGCCCGGTGTACTCGATAATTTTCCCCACGCCGCCGGCAACGGTCAGCCTTCTAAGCACCTCTAAGATTATGTCCTTCGCCGCGACCCAGCTTTTCAGTTTTCCGGTTAGGTGCACGTTCACAACTTCCGGCCAGCTAAGGTAGAAGGGCTGGCCTGCCATCGCCAAGGCGATGTCCAGTCCGCCCGCGCCGATTGCAATCATTCCAATCCCCCCCTGTGTCGGGGTGTGGCTGTCGGAACCGAGCAAGGTCTGCCCCGGAGCGCCAAACCTTTCAAGATGAACCTGATGGCAGATGCCGTTGCCGGGACGCGAGAAGTGGAGGCCGTATTTCGCGGCGACCGTCTGCAAGTATAGATGGTCGTCGGCGTTTTTAAAGTCGTCCTGCAACATGTTGTGGTCAATATAACTTACTGATAATTTGGCCTTTATTCGCGGAACACCCATCGCCTCGAACTGTAGGTAGGCCATGGTGCCGGTTGCGTCCTGCGTGAGTGTTTGGTCAATTCTAATTCCGACCTGTTTGCCGGCCACCATCTCCCCTTCGACCAAGTGGGCTTTTAATATTTTTTGCGCTAGATTGAGACCCATTTAGCACCTCCTCATATCCGTATTTGTTGTTTCACTTCCCATAGACGGAGTAGACCCCGGCCTCTCCAAGCGACCGGAACCACCAAAGCTGGGCAAATTCTAGCAGATTGAGGGGCAAAAATAAACAGCCAGAAAGACGCTGATTTTAGGGAGGTGTTGGGATATGTTTGTCAAAAATTATGATTGAAGGACTATAGTATAGCATATTTTTTCCATTTTCAACCAAAAATATTTTAAATATAGTTTTTCTTGTAACATATTGTTTTTTAGCGTTTTCCCCTCGCCCTCCCCGGTGGGTACGCCCTTTAGAGTGTACTTTGCCGCGTCAGCGACGGCAGTAAACGGTTATATTCTTGTGCATTCCAAGATTGTTTTTTTAGCGTTTTCCCCTCGCCCTCCCCGGTGGGTACGCCCTTTAGAGTGTACTTTGCCGCATCTAGCGGCGGCCGTAAACGGTTATATTCTTGTGCATTCCAAGATTGTTTTTTTAGCGTTTTCCCCTCGCCCTCCCCGGTGGGTACACTCTTTAGAGTGTACTTTGCCGCGTCTAGCGGCGGCAGTAAACGGTTATATTCTTGTGCATTCCAAATCAGAGCGTGCATCATCGCAGTAAATGGTTGAGACTTTAAAATGTGAATCAGAGTGAGCGGCTTGAGACTGCACGATGGCTGACGAAGGCCACTTTAATGTAGGTTGCCGAAAATGATTTTATCGGCCTTGACAGGCCGATGTACAGGTTAAAACCTGTACCTACCGAGCGGATTCTCAGGTGGGTACGCCCTTTAGGGCGTACATCATAAAAGGAATGTAAATAAGCCAGCAAGTCAATCGTTCCCCATTTCCACAACCATATGCCGAATGGCGTATAGAACCCTGTTCCCGCAGGTGTGAAAATAACGGTCAGGTTATTACGTAAAAAACGTGGTCGGTGTAACAGGGCCTGACGCGTCGCACTGATAGTGGGCTTCGTTACAATGATTTTATGGGGGTTCATTAATGTTTAAAAGCCAATGCAAACTTTTTTCCTCAATCGTTCTAATTCTCGCCCTTGTCGCGGGTTTTTTCGGGGCATGCGGCGTTTCTTCCACCACTAACGGCTCCGGCTCCCCGGGGGCGATGATAGTTGGCGGGGCCGTACAGAAAAATCTTTCCCTTGCCGGCACGGTAACAACATTTGCAGGGGGGGGCGGATTTGGTTACGCAGACGGCACGGGGACTGGGGCTACATTGGGAAACGTTTATGGCGTCACGACCGACGGCACAAGCCTGTATATGTGTGGCTCCCAAGACACCATACGACAGGCGGTGATTGCAACCGGAGTTGTGACCACAGTTGCGGGTAGTGGTGGCTTGCAGGGTTCAACCGACGGCGCCGGGTCGGCGGCGCGGTTTAATCAGCCCATCGGCATCACGAGCGACGGTACGAACCTATATCTGTCGGACTACACGAACAATTCAATACGGAAAATCAAGTGAAGCAAGCCCTTTCTTAGTTGAAATTTTCGGTATGACCATCACGCCGCCTTCACCTGCACGTTTTCCTTCACCAGCCTACTTTTCATGGCATCCCGCAGTTCCTTGAGATGCTGATAACCGTTCACCTTCCGCAGTGT
>JACQEX010000087.1 GCA_016200345.1 Nitrospinota bacterium | reverse complement strand
GCGGTCTTTGTTAAAAATCCAGGACTGTCGGTAGGGGTGTTGACCGCCGACTGCATTCCGCTGATTCTTGCCGACCCGGTTCAAAAAACCGTCTGTGTTGTCCACGCGGGCAGAAAGGGAGTTTTTTTAAACATCGTCGAAAAGGCGTTGGCAAGGATGAACGCATCCAAGGAAACGGCGGCTGTTCTCGGCCCGTTCATAAGAAAGTGTTGTTACGAGGTGAAGGACGACGTTTTTGAAAACGGCTTTAACGACTTCAAAAAATATTTCAACGGAGGAACGCTGGATATCGCGAGCGCGGTCATTGACCAAATAACCTCCGCCGGTGTTTTGTCCAAAAATATTCACGACAGCGGAATTTGCACTTCATGCAGTGTCGGCGAATTTTTTTCCCACCGCAGGGAGCAGGGCGTAGCGGGACGTTTCATGACCGGCGTTTGCATCAAATGAGTCATGGGACGGGGCTTGAGTTGAGCACCATCTGGAGTTCTTTGGCGTAGTCCACGATTCCGCGCGAAATTCCCGTAGCGACCAACTCCTTGTATCCGGCGGAGCCGAGAAGCCTCTCCTCGTTCGGGTTGCTTATGAAAGACGTCTCCACCAACACCGACGGCATTTTCGCCCCGCGGAGAACGTAAAACATCGCCTGCTTAACCCCGTTGTTTTTAATCTTGAACCCGCCCCCGAGCCTGATGGCAAGCGCCCGCTGGATGATGCCGGCCATGCGGCTGGACTCGTTGATCTTTTCCGTGTTCTGCATGTCGAAAAGAATAAACGCGAGGTCGTTTAAATCGTCCTCCTCCAGGTTTTGTTTAATCATGTTTTCGCGCGCCGCGACGAAGGCGTCGTTTTTACTCCTCGCGGGGCTGAGGAAATAGGTCTCTACCCCCTTTGCGTTTCTTTGCGGGTTGCTGTTCACGTGGATGGAGACGAAAAGGTCGGCCTCGACCGTGTTCGCGTAGGCGGTGCGCTCTTCAAGCGGTATGAAGACGTCGGTGGAGCGCGTCAACAGCACGTTGCACCGGCATTCCGCCTTTAAAAGTCGTTGCACCCGCAACGCCACGTCCAAGGTTATGTCCTTTTCCTTAAGCCCTCTCCTTCCAATCGCTCCCGGGTCGTGGCCTCCGTGCCCCGGGTCTAACACAATAGTCCTAAGCTTGTTGGAACGTGGGCGGACAAGCGCGGCCTCCTCGGTTCCCCCCTGGGCCTCGCGGTTTTCCTCCGGGGTTTGTTCGGTCTCCGGCTTGGCGTTTTGGGCTGTTTTCTCCTCCGGCGGGGCAATCGGCTCAATTAAGGGAAGGTCGGGGTTCGGTTTTGGGAGCGAGGCCGCGCCGGAAATTTTTGGCGTCGGGCCTTTCTTGACGGCCGGTTTTTCATGCACCGGCTCGGGCGGAGTTTCGGCCTCGGCCTTGTCGGAGGTCTCGGCCACGACGACCGGCGCCTTCGGTTTTCCCGGCGTGATGTCTAGGACTATCCTCTCCGGGTTTGAAAGCTCGACGGCGGTGAAGGTTCCCGGCGACTCCAGCGTTATCATGGCCCTTAGAATTTCATTGTTAAGTTTTGAGACGTGGATAGACTTGACGAAATTGCCCTGCGGCTTAATCGGTTTTATTCCTTCCGCCGGGTTTTGCACGCCGAGGAAATCAACCGTGATTCCGTTTCCCTCGGCGTTGACGGAGGTTCTGTATTGTACGCGCTTGTCCACCTCGAAGACGACCCGGGCGTATTTGCTGTTGCCGAAGAAGCGGACGGTTTTGAAATCCTGCGCCGGTTTTTTGGGGACGATTTTGTTCGCGGCGCCCTTGCTCCCGCGAATCTCCTTTTCCAAGCGGGCGATCATGATTTTTGCCCTAGGGGCGGAGTCGCTTTTTGGGAACCACCTAAGGACTCCGTGGAAGTCCGAAAGCGCGTCCAGCTTTTTCCCTTCCGCCAGGTGAAGCTCGCCGGAATTGTAGAGCGCGTCGTCCGCCAGCGGGTGGTTGGGGTAGCTTCGCACCAAAACGCGGTAGATGGTCACGGCGTTTTCCTTGTCGAGTTGTCTGTGAAAATATTTGTAAAGCTCGCCGTAGATATAGCCGCTCATGTAAATGGATTCCGGAGTTTTCGCGCCGCCGGGATATTTTGTGTAAATCTCCTTAAATTTTGCCAGGCTTTTTTCGAGCGGGGCGCGGGTGGATTTTTTTTGCGCCGGTTTTAGGCCACGGTAATGCTCGGCGGCCGTTTTATACATGGCGGTGGATTTGTCGGGACGGGCGGCGGCGGAGGACGCGCCTTCGGCGGCAAGGAGAATGCCGGCGGCCAGCGCCAAAACCCTAATAATTTTCATTCGTACCCCAGATTTTTATATGCCCCCGCGGCGAGACCGGCGGGCCGAAGCCCGGCGCTATCGTTGTCCCTTGTAGCCGAAAACCCTGTACAACTGAAATTCCCTGGCGGGGCCGCCGTGGCGGAAAATTGTGATTTTATCCGCCTTCTCGGATCGGTCGAAAAGATAAAACGCCTCGGGCGGCTCCTCGAACCGTTCGTCGGCCACGAAAATAAAATCGGCCCCGGCGGGCGGGGCGGTTTCGGGGAAAAAGTCAAACTGGTCTGTTTTCCCGTTTACGCAAAAAACTTTGTGCCTATGTTTGGTGGTGAACTCCAGCTGGGAGCACATGACCCAGTGGTGGGCCATTATGAACTTTCCTTTTTCGCCCGGCAGTCCTGCGAGGTCTTTCTCGACCGCGTCTCCGACAATATCCCATCCGTATAGCAGGTTTGTTATGTCGTACTTTGGTTTAAGCGGAAGGAAGGGGAAGAAAGTGTGGACGTAAACCATCCCGATCATCAGGCCCCCCACGGCAAGCGAGGCGACGGTGTATTTCTTCCAGGCGATTTTATTGCTCGTGTAAAACGCGGCCCACGCGATGAACGCGGTGAGGTAGCCGAACGCGGCCCAGTGCGGCTCGGACGTTTTTGACCAAAGCCCTATGAAGTAAAAAAATGCCAGCGGCGGAACCCCGAGCCAAAACAGGGAAATGAACCTTTCG
>JACQEX010000092.1 GCA_016200345.1 Nitrospinota bacterium | reverse complement strand
TTTACGGCATGCAGACCAAGCGGTATCAACATCTGGATCGCCATTATTCGGCTGTCCAATCCCTCCAGCATCCCCGGCCTGCCCTTCATCACTACTTCGGTTACTCTCTTCACATGACCTCCTTGCTTTGATTGTTTCTTCGTAAAAACATTTTAGCAGGTGAGGTCATACTTAAATTTCAACTAACTTTAGGCCACTTTCCGTTACCAACGCATAGGATATAATGTTGCGATGATAATTACAAAACAAAAGGGGATAGATGAGATTTTTTCCGCCCTTAGGGGGGCAAAAAGTGTGTTTATCGTCGGATGCGGGGACTGTGCCGCCCTTTGTCGCACCGGGGGACGGTCCGAAATCGAAAAAATGACGGAAATCCTGAAAAGTCACGACGTCCTTGTAACGGGGAGCGCGCTTCCGCATTCCACATGCCATGAACTGGACGTGCAGAGGATTTTAAGGGCCAACAAGGAGGCCGTTGAAAAATCCGATGCGATACTTGTGCTTGCCTGCGGTGCCGGAACCCAGGCGGTGGGTGACTCGATTAAAAAACCGGCCGTCAGCGGGTGCGATTCGCTCTTTATAGGCAACTCCAAGCGTCAGATGCATTTTTACGAAAAGTGCTCCGTCTGCGGCGACTGCGTGTTGAACGAAACCGGCGGACTTTGCCCGGAGACCCGGTGTCCTAAGGGGATGCAGAACGGGCCCTGCGGCGGGGCGGTGCGCGGCAACTGCGAGGTGGATCACGCAAGACCGTGCGTTTGGATAGAGATTTACGACAGGCTAAAGGAGTTTGGTCGTCTGGATGATCTGAAAAAACTGGTCAAGCCAAAAAACCGTAAGGTAGCCACAAAACCCCACCGCATTGAAAAAGAATAAGAATGGGAAAAAACCACGAAACGCACGAAAGGACACGAAAGGGTTTGTTAAACCGTTTTGCCAAACCCCATCATCTGCTTTTTCGCGCCTTTTCGTGTTTTTCGTGGTTTGTTTTTAGTGTAGTCTTGGGGGGCTATGGGAAAGTTTAGGGAGCAGATTGAAAAAGGTTTCGTGACGACCATCGAAATCGCGCCTCCTAAGGGCGCCGAGGTCGCCATTCCGCTTGAGATTGCAAAAAAAATCAGCGGCCGGGTCGCAGGCGTGAACGTAACCGACAACCAACGCGCAATGATGCATATGTCCGCGCTGGTCTTTTCGCATTTAATGACGGAGGTTGGGGCCGAGCCAATCTGCCAGATGGCGTGCAGGGATAGGAACAGGCTTGCGCTCCAATCCGACCTGCTCGGCGCCATGGCCTTGGGCGTTGAGAACCTTTGCATTATGACGGGCGATTATCCAACGCTTGGGGACAACCCACAGTCCAAGCCGGTGTTCGACCTTGACGCGCCCCAGCTAATCAACGCGGCGCACATGTTCTCGCAAGGAACGGCCTTCAACGGCAAGCCGTTGAAGGGGTGCAAGGACTTTTATATTGGCGCGGTGTTCAACCCTTTCTACAACCCGATAGAGTTGGAAATTTTTAAGGCCGAGAAAAAAATAGCGGCAGGCGCAAGATTCTTCCAGACCCAGCCGTTTTTCGACATGGCCTCGCTTGACGCTTTCCTGGAGTTGGTGAAGGATGTGGACGCAAAATTCCTGGTCGGCGTCACGCCGCTCAAATCGGTCAAGATGATTGACTTTCTCAACAACAGCGTGTTGACAACCCCGATTCCGGAGGAAGTGTCGGCCAGAATCGCCAACGCCGAAAAGCCGGAGTTGGAGGGGATGAAAATGTCCGCCGAGTTCGTAAACGCCGTCAGAGACAAGGTGGACGGGGTTCACATCATGCCGGTTGGGCAATTAGAATCAATTCCCCTCCTGTTGGACATGATTGAAGAGGGGAAGAAGAGGTAGAAGCCAAAAAGCCGTCTTCCACCCTTCAATCGTCCGAGGGGAGGCACGGCCTTTTAGTGACAATAATTGTCACTTTAAGCCGATTTTTGTTACTTTTGGATTGGAATTGGCCTATATTACGCCAAGTTGTTGTATAAGTCCTGATAATACAATGCTAATTGCAGTGCCTGTTTTCCTAGGATTTCGGCACCACAATTGCTCCTATATGCTGTTAATAGAAAAGGGAACCCGGGTTTTTTTATGAAAATGACCGGGCAATAATAACCAATTTTAGGAGGTACTAAAATGTTTTCTTCATTCAACAAAGCCATTAGGGGCGAAAAAGGTTTCACACTGATAGAGCTGTTGGTCGTCGTTGCCATCATCGGCATATTGGTTGCGATTGCGATTCCGCAATTCTCCAACTACAAAAAGAACGCCAACGACTCCGCGGCCGAGACGGATCTTAGGAACATGGCGTTGGCGGCCGAGGCCTACTTCGCCACCAACAACTTCTATCCGGGCGGCGCGGCAGGCGGCAACCTTTCCTTCACTGCGGCTATTGCGGCGGCGGTCTGCGCCACGCCTACTGCGGCCATTGACAACAACCTTTGTATAGGCGGCTACACCAAGATGTCCAAAGGCAACACCATGACCTTTACATCCAGCGCCACTTCCCCGCAGACCTACACCGCGACGGCGACCAACTCCGGCGGAACTGGCAAAATCTTCACGTGGGATTCCAGCAAGGGCGGTCTCCAATAATCCGACCTTTCTTGTATGACCTAACGGGCGCGGGCCAAAAACCCGCGCCTTTTTTATTTGTGCCAAACTATAGTCGCTTTTTCCCGGATTGCTTCACACCGGTACGCCGTGAAGGATATTGTTGGAACGGCTCCCCGGTGCACTTCCACTTCGTTCCAGCGTATAATACGCGGGATGAAGTTTGAAGATTTTGTGCACCTGCACCTGCACTCCGAATACTCCCTGCTCGACGGGGCCATAAGGATTGACGACCTCCTAAAAAAGGCGGAGCAGTTGCATATGCCGGCCGTCACCGTAACCGACCACGGCAACCTTTTCGGCGCGTTGGAATTGTATCAAAAGGGGCTTAAAAGCGGCGTCAAGCCGGTGATTGGATGCGAGGTTTACGTCGCCCCAAAAAGCAGGCTTGAAAAAGCCGGCACGGACGACGATGAGACCAACTCCCATCTTATTCTTCTCGTCAAAAACCAAACCGGATATAAAAACCTTTGCAAGATAGTCACCTCCGCCTACCTCGAGGGTTTTTATTACAAGCCAAGGACGGACAGGGAGTTCATAGCCGCGCACAACGAGGGGTTAATCGCGCTTTCGGCATGCCTTAAGGGGGAGATACCAAAGAAAATCCTATCCAACCGACCTGCGGAGGCGGAGCAGGCACTTGGCTTTTATAAGGAGACGTTCGGGGACAGATTCTACCTTGAGCTTCAAAACCACGGCATTGAGGGGCAGGACAAGGTTAATAAGGAGATAGTCGCGCTCTCCAAAAAACACGAGATTAAGCTCGTTGCGACCAACGACTGTCATTACCTGGAAAAAGAGCATTGGGAGGCGCACGACGCGCTCCTTTGCATCGGAACCGGAAAGGTGGTCAACGACGTAAAAAGGATGAGATACGGCGCCAAGGAGTTTTATTTAAAATCTGCGCAGGAGATGCGGGACCTTTTTTCCGAGATACCAGAAGCCGTAACAAACACGCGCGAGGTCGCCGATAGGTGCAACATGGATTTAAAGCTGGGCCAGTACCATCTGCCGGCGTACGGCGTTCCAAAGGACGAAACTCCGGGGCAGTATCTAGAAGACCTGGTAAACCACAACCTCGATATAAGGCTGTTGGGCTCCAAGACTACGGGCGATAACGACTTCGTGGAAATGGAGAAGAAGTACAAGGAACGCGCGGTTTGGGAATTGCAAGTAATCAAGAAAATGAATTTTGCCGGCTACTTTCTAATCGTCTGGGATTTCATAAAGGAGGCGAAGTCCCGCGGGATTCCGGTCGGGCCGGGAAGGGGAAGCGCGGCGGGAAGCCTTGTGGCGTGGGCCCTTGGAATTACGGACATAGACCCGATTAAATACGGGCTTTTGTTCGAGCGGTTTCTAAACCCGGACCGCATCTCCATGCCGGATATAGACATAGACTTCTGCATGGACAGGCGCGACGAGGTCATTAAATACGTGCGCGACAAATACGGCGCCGACAACGTGGCGCAGATAATCACGTTCGGCACGATGAAGGCGCGCGGAGTTTTGCGCGATGTAGGGCGGGTTTTGGAGCTTCCGTACAGCGAGGTGGACGCCATAGCCAAGCTGGTGCCGGAGGCGCTGGACATGACCATAGAAAAGGCGATGAAGGCGGAAAAGCGGCTCCCCGAGATGGAGAAAAAAGACCCCCGTGTGAAAAAACTGCTGGAAATTGCGCGCGTGCTGGAGGGGATTTCCCGCCACGCCTCGACGCACGCCGCAGGAGTCGTGATAGCCCCCTCCAACCTCACGGACTACCTTCCGCTTTACAAGACGAGCAAGGGGGAAGTGGTCACGCAGTTTTCCATGACGGACATCGAAAAACTCGGCCTGCTAAAAATGGATTTCCTCGGTCTACGAACGCTAACGGTTATTGACTGGACCGAAAAACAGATAAGGGCGGCAAAAAAACCGGATTTCTCTCTCGCCTCCGTGCCGATGGACGACGAGGCGACTTTCAAGCTTTTGTCGTCCGCCCGGACGTTGGGCATTTTTCAGCTCGAGTCGTCGGGCATGAGGGACATCTTGCGCAAGCTAAAACCGCAGGTTTTTTCCGACATCATCGCGCTTGTGGCGCTTTACCGCCCCGGCCCGTTGGAGAGTGGAATGGTGGATTCGTTCATCAAGCGAAAGCACGGTCTGGAAAAGGTGGAAAACATCCTTCCGCAGATGGACGCCGTTTTGGAGGAGACATACGGCGTAATGGTCTATCAGGAGCAGGTCATGAAGCTTGCCAACGAGCTTGCCGGTATGACCATGGCCCAGTCCGACACCCTTCGGAAGGCGATGGGCAAAAAGGACAAGGACGTCATGGCCGCCCAGAGGGAGGCCTTTGTGAAAGGGGCCGTCGCAAAAAAACTGGACGTAAAAAAGGCCGGCGCGGTTTTCGAGCTCATTGAAAAATTCGCAGGGTACGGCTTCAACAAATCCCACTCCGCCGCCTACGCCCTTTTGTCTTACAGGACCGCGTACCTCAAGGCGCACTATCCGCACGAGTTCATAGCGTCGCTTCTTACGAGCGAGATGGCCGACACCGACAAGATTGTCCAGTTTCTAAACGAGTGCCGGGAGGCCGGCATAAAGGTCACCCCGCCGGACATAAACAAAAGCGCGACAAAATTCACCGTTTTTGAGGACGTGATTATTTTCGGCCTTGCGGCGGTTAAAGGCGTCGGCGTCGCGGGAGTGGACGAGATAATTCGCGCGCGCGAGGAGGGGGGGCCGTTCAAATCGTTCCCCGAGTTCGCGCGAAGGCTGGACATGCGACACCTCAACCGCAGGGTTCTCGAGGCGCTGATAAAATGCGGCGCGTTCGACGGACTGCACAAAAACAGGGCCGAGATTTTTAACTCGCTCGACGCGGTGGTGCAAGACGCCGCCGATGCAAGGGACGACGCGAAAAAGGGGCAGTCCAATATGTTCGCCAAGATGGAGACGGAGGAGGAACGCGTCGCAAGGCTCCTTCAAAAGTCTGAGGAATGGACGGAGTCGCAGAGGCTGGAATACGAAAAAGAGACGCTTGGCTTCTACATCTCCGGTCATCCGCTGGAGCGTTTTAAAAAAGAGGTTAAACTTCTCTCCACGCATCACGCTGCAACACTCTCGGAAATCGAGGGGGGAAAGCGCGAGGTGAGGCTGTGCGGCGTCGTTGGCGGATTAAAAACACAGATGACCAAGAAAAAGGGGATAATGGCGTACGTGACGCTGGAGGATCTCTCCGGGAGCGTAAAGATGATTGTATGGCCGAAGCTGTATAAGGAGTCCGCCGCCCTTTTGCAGTCAAACGAGGCGATTTTCGTAAGGGGCAAGACGGACAAGGACGAGACGGAGCTAAAGATTATTGCCGACGAGATTTTGCCGATAATGGAGGCGAGGAAAAAACTAACCGGGGTCGTTCACCTTAACCTTAGCCTTATCGGGTTGGAGGAGCCGGTGTTGGAGGACATAAAAAGGATTGCGGCGAAACACAGGGGGGCCAGCAAGCTAAACCTGTATTTTACCTTTCCGGACAAGAGGAGGATCTACATCGGGGCCGCTGACAAGTACAAGGTCAGCGCCAGCGAGCAGTTTATTGACGAGATGGAGGGAGTGCTTGGCTCCGACACCGTCTTTTGCTCTTAGTAAAATACGAATAATTGTCATTCCCGTGCAGGCGGGAATCCATTACCTTTAAAAATTAGGTAAAAGGAACTGGATGCCTGGTCAAGCCCGGCATGACAGCTCGGAGGACTTTATGGATTTTATACACGGGTTTGTCGAGGTGGTTTTACATTTGGACAAACATTTGCACGACATAACGGCCAACTATGGCGTTTGGACGTACGCAATACTGATGCTGGTTGTTTTTGCGGAGACCGGGTTTGTCGTAACCCCGTTTTTGCCGGGCGATTCGTTGCTTTTTGCGACCGGGGCCGTCGCCGCCTCCATGGGGACGCTTGACGTGACGCTCGTTTTTGCACTATTGTTTGTTTCCGCGGTCGCGGGCAATTTTTCAAATTACAAAATAGGTCGGTATTTGGGGCCGGCGGTTTTCAATAAAAAGGGGTCGTGGTTTTTCAACGAGGAATATCTTGTCAGCACGCAGAGGTATTTTACAAGGTTCGGAGGAAAGACCGTCGTTATCGGACGGTTTTTGCCGATTGTAAGAACCTTCGCCCCTTTTATCGCGGGGATAGGGCGGATGGAAACGGGGAAATTTGTTAAATACTCCGTCGTCGGGGCGATTCTATGGGTCGGTTTTTTTCTCTTTGCGGGATTTTTCTTCGGCAACATTCCGGCGGTTAAGAGGCATTTTTCAACGGTCATATTGGCCATAATTTTTATTTCGATTTTACCTGCGGCGTTCGAGTTCGCCCGCCATAAGTACTTCCCGAGTGAGAAATAACCTCTTTAATCTCGTCGTACTTTTTTTTCTTTCAATGCTTGTTTACGCAAACTCTTTCCAGAACCGTTTTGCGTGGGACGACGACCTTTTTATCGTCCAAAACAGGGAGATTAAAACCGCGCAACCATGGCCAAAATATTTTCTGGAGGGGAGCGAGGGCCTGTACAGGCCGCTTCGCACGATGCTTTATTCGGTCACGTATCGCTTTTCCGGGCTTAATCCAGTCGGGTACCACATTGTCGGCAAGACGCTAAACGCACTTGTCGTGTGCGTGCTTTACGCCCTGCTGGTGTTGCTTTTTACCGACTCGCGGGCGGCGTTTTGGGGCGCGTTACTTTTTGCCCTCCATCCGTTGCACACCGAAAGGGTAACTTTTATCACCGCCAGTTACGACATAATGGGGGACCTCTTTTGGCTCTCCTCCGTCGTCTGTTATGTGGCCGGAAGACGCGGGCGCGGGGAGTGGTATTTTGTCCTGTCCATGGTGCTTTTCACGCTGGGCCTTTTTTCCTCTGAAACCGCCGCCGTCGCCCCGCTTGTCATAATTCTTTACGACCTTACGATTGGCTCCGAAAAGGGGGAGGGATGGAAATTTGCCGCGTTGCGGAGCAAAATCGTGTGGGTTCCTTTTCTCGTCCTTCTTTTGGCGTACCTATCCATTCGGTCAAGCGTGTTGGGGACGGTGGCTCGTTCCGGTACGTCGGCGTTTAATACGGATCCGATTGGCAATTATGTGACGATGAGCGGGGTCGTGGTTCAGTATTTTAAATTGCTTTTAATTCCTTGGCCCTTGGTTGTGGTTCGGGACGTCACGCAGGCGGTCGCTCCATTTTCCAATCTTCTGTTATTGTCCGCGCTCTTCGTATCAGTTTTGATTGTCACGGCGCTTTTATATTGCAAAAAAAACCCTATGCCGGCGTTTTCGTTTCTTTGGTTTTTTGTGGTGTTGTCCCCGAACCTAAACTTTATTCCAACGGGGACGCTGATGGCGGAAAGATACGTTTATATTCCTTCCGCCATGCTCTCTTTTTTTGTGGCGCTAGTTTTTAGGGAGACGAGCGAGACTCAAAAACAGAAAGCTGTTTTCTGGTGTCTGGCGGTCGCCACGGTATTTTTTGTAATGACAGCGGCTAGAAACCATGTTTGGAGAAACGAGACGGCATTGTGGGCCGACGCGGTAAACACCTCTCCGCGCGGTTCGTCGGTGGTGGCGAATCTTTCGGTTGCCTTAAAGGACATCGGCCAAAACGACCAGGCGGAAAAACTTCTTTTATACGCCCTTCGAGTTAACGCCGCCGACCCGCTTTTGCTGGAAAAATTGGGCGGTGTTTATATGAACGTAGGAAGGCTGGATGAGGCCGAAAAGGCGTACCTACAAATTCCCCAAAACCCCAAAAACTGGTACGGGGCGCAACTTAACATTGCCGTCATCAGAATGAGGCAAGGGAAAAGCGCGGAGGCCGTTAAACCTCTTGAGGAAATTTTGGAAAAATATCCGGACGAGGCCAAGGCCTTGAACGATTACGCCTACGTGTTGATTTCCTTGGAGAGGAAGGGCTGGTCGTCGGCGTTGGTTAGGGCCTTTGCCAATTCGGGCGACGTCGAATATATAAAAAACCTGGCCGTTTCATATCAAGTGACCGGCAACGCAGTCGCGGCGAAAAAAGTGGCGCAAATCGGCCTTTACTTAGACCCCCAAAATGAAAAACTTCTCACAGTTTTGAAATAATTCGCACTTTTTGCGGCTAGTTTTCGGGGTTAAGTTTCTCAAGGGTCAACTTTATAAAATTGGCCGTCCCCTTTTTTATTTTGACGGATTCTGAAATCCTGTGGCCGGCAATCCACAAAACATTGTCCCCGCTGGCAAGCAACAAAAGGGAGTCCCTTTTCCATCGCGGAATTTTTTTGTCAATGAGGAATTTTTTTAATTTCATGGAGCCGGACGAGCCGAGCGGCCAAAAAATATCCCCTTCGCGCCTGTTTCGCCAAACCGCGTTTTCGGGAATGGAATCAGCGTCCATTAGTGCGGCGGCGGCGCCGGAGTCGAGCGAATCCGGTCGAATGGGAACATCATTGACCGAGACGGAGCAATCTACCGCCCCCACGGTCACCTTGCCGGATTTTTGAAATGGAACGGAAAAATCGTCGCGATTTGAATCCGAAAACTTGCAAAGAAGGATATTGGCGTTGTCGGTTCTTACGGTGATTCCGCCAAGGTGGTGGTTTGTACCGCCAGCATTGCCAACGACGGAGGAGCGCACGTTCTCAATTTGTTCGAAGGAGACGTTTGCAAGGCCGCGCCCAAGTTTTGCCACGGCGGTTCGTAAAACTTCCCTTTGGACGGCGATGTGCAGGGACGAGAAATAAGCGCGCGAGATTGAAACTTCGCCGTTTTTGCCATTGTTCGCGGATTCGGCGAACGCGCTATTTGCCGAGCATGTCAGATAATCCCTTATCTCTCCAAAAATCTCGGCGGTGTTGCACAGCGTCCCCACTACGTCCGTGTTGAATTCTTCCGTCAGCATCGGTAGTAGAACGCCCCGGACTTTGTTTCGGGCGTATTTCATACTGTCGTTTGAAGAGTCCTCGCGGAAGCTCGTTCCGGTTTCCTTCAGGTGGGCGATAATTTCAGATTTCCTGAACCCTAGGAATGGGCGGACGTATATTTCCTCCCTTACGCGCGGAATGCCGGCAAGCCCCGATAACCCGGAGCCTCGGATAAGATTAAGCAGTAGCGTCTCCGCGTTGTCGTCCGCCGTGTGGGCGGTAACAACTTTATCCGCCAGCTTTTTTCTGACCAGGCGTCTGAAGGCAAGATAGCGTAGTTCGCGGGCGCACGATTGAACCGACCCGCCGACCGCCTTTCGATAATTTTCGATGTGAAGCGTCGTGATGAAGCATTGGATCGAAAGCCTATGCGCCAGCGCCTTGACGAATTCCATGTCGCCGTTCGATTCGGCCCCGCGCAGGTTGTGGTTCACATGGCATGCGGAAACGGAGATTTTTAATTCGCCCCGAAGCTCCGCCAGGGAGGTTAGCAATGCCGTGGAGTCCGGGCCACCGGACGCCGCGACGCAGACCTTTTCGCCGTTCTTGAATAGCCCCCTTCGAACGGCGTCATTGAGAAGTTTATTTAGAAACACCTCACGATTCCTGAAACGTCGCCCTTATTCTTGAAAATTCATTTTTTACGGCCACGAACGCCTCGACAATCGCCGGGTCGAAGTGAGTTCCCGAGGATTTTACGATTATTGAGCGCGTTGTCTCCTCGGAAAAGGCGTCTTTGTACACTCTTTTTGAAATAAGCGCGTCGTAAACGTCCGCAACGGCCATTATCCTTGCCGCAAGCGGGATGCTTTCGCCTTTAATTCCGCCGGGGTAGCCGGAGCCGTCCCATTTTTCATGGTGGCAAAATGCGATTTCCTTTGCCATTGATATGAACGAATTGCTTGTTAGCAGGCGGGTCTCGGCCTCGTTCAAGGTTCGCCCTCCTATAAACGCGTGTCGTTTCATAATTTCAAACTCATCCGGCGTCAGCTTGCCCGGTTTTAGGAGCACGTTGTCGGGAATTCCTACTTTCCCGATGTCGTGCAGAGGCGACGCCCTGTGAATGTCGCGGATGAACGGCTGGTCTACCTGCTCCTGGTACGATCCGTTTTTCTCGAGGTATTTGGCTATGGCCTTGGTGTACTCGGCGATTCTCTCAAGATGTCCGCCGGTTTCAGGGTCCCTAAGCTCGGCAAGCTTTGCAAACCCGAACATGCTTGCGTCACGAATTATCTCAACTTCAACCGTTCGTTCGATTACCTTAAGTTCCAGTGATTTTTGAAGCGTGGCGTTGTCGTCGAACGCCCTTTTCAGCCTCACCATGGATGCGCTTCTCGCCAACAGCTCGACCTCGTTTACCGGTTTGTGCAGGTAGTCGTTGGCGCCGGCGGCAAGTCCCTCGCTCAGTTGGGCGTCGTTTTTGGCGTTGGCTGTGAGAATGATGATGGGTATTTCCATGCCGAGCGTTTCCCGTAATATTGACGTGAGGGTTATGCCGCTCATGCCTGGCATTGAAACGTCGGTTATGACGAGGTCAATTTCACGCCCTTTTATACCGGTGATTTCAAGCGCCTCCTCGCCAGACGAGGCGCGTATGCTCCTGGCGCCCACCCGGGAGAAGATAATGTCCAAGACGTCCAGATTGTTCTCCACGTCGTCAACAATAAGAATTGATGAATCGAGCAGGACACCGTACATAATCCGGATTTTCTCCTTGAATAAAACCAAACAAACAAAGCTATTTCTCCAAGAAGGCTAGTATAATATCATTCGGATTCATTATGGAAAAAATATTGGTGGTTGACGACAATCAGGACAATTTGGAACTGATTGGTTACATCCTTGAGAACGAGGGAAAATCCTACGAGCTGGCCTCGTCCGGGGCAGAGGCGCTCGCCAAGATGGAATTCAACCAGTACCCGCTCGTCCTAACCGACCTAAGAATGCCCGCCATGGACGGCATCCAGTTCCTCGAGAAAATTAAGTCCGAGTGGCCCGAGACGGAAGTGATAATTATCACCGCGCACGGAACCATCAAGACGGCCATTGAGTCCATTAAAAAGGGGGCCTACGGGTTTATCCTAAAGCCGTTCGAGCCGGACGACCTGAAGTACGAGGTGGACAAGGCGTTGGATCTGATAAAAATCAAGCGTGAGAACAGCGCCTTGAGGATGTACGTGGACCAGGCGAGGCACTCCAGCGTCATGATTGGATCCTCGCCCCAAATAGCGGGAATTCAGGAACTGATAAAAAGCGTCGCCGCGACGGCGGCCACGGTTCTTATAACTGGCGAAAGCGGAACCGGCAAGGAGCTTGTCGCCAACGCCATACATAATTCGAGCGACCGGAAATTCGGGCCGTTTGTAAAGGTGAACTGCGCGGCCCTTGCCGAATCGTTGCTTGAAAGCGAGCTGTTCGGGCATGAAAAGGGCTCGTTTACCGGGGCGGTCGCCCAAAAAAAAGGAAAGTTCGAGTCGGCCCACGGCGGAACCATATTTTTGGACGAAATCGGCGAGATTTCGCCGAACGTACAGGTGAAACTATTAAGAGTTTTACAGGAGCGAGAGGTCGAACGGGTGGGGGGCACCAAATCCGTAAAGACCGACGTGCGGGTTGTTTCCGCCACGAACCGAAACCTTGCACAGGGCGTAAAAGACGGGCTGATTAGGGAGGATTTGTACTACAGGTTGAACGTAATTCCAATTCATATGCCCTCCCTAAGGGAACGGAAGGAAGACATCCCGGAATTAGCCAAATATTTTCTGGAAAAATACAGGGTCGACGTTAATAAAAACGTGACCACCATTGCGGATAGGGCCGTCAAATGCCTTCAAGAATACAACTGGCCGGGAAACATACGCGAACTTCAAAACGTCATAGAGCGTGCGGTGGTTCTTTCCAGAAAAAGCGTGATAGACGAGATTGACCTGCCGGAAAACATTCGTTCGTACGACGTGGAGCCGGGGTTCTCGTTTAAGGACGCCAAAAGGGTGTTCGAGAAAAAATTCATAGAAAGGGCGCTTGTCCAAAACGACGGAAACATCTCAAAAACCGCCATAGTGATACAACTGGCCCGGAAAAACCTCCAGGAAAAAATTAAGGCGTATGGAATAAACGTGGTGAGAACTGGCGACGATAATCCGGATGATTGACGCGCAAAATGATATAATCGCCGTAGGACAATTACAAAATTAAGGAGTGAAGAGGCTATGAAAAATGCAAAATGGGTTTGCAACGTTTGCGGTTGGGTTTACGATCCGGCGATAGGGGATGTTGACGGCGGAATAGCCCCCGGCACGAAGTTCGAGGACATTTCGGACGACTGGCTTTGTCCGGCATGCGGGGTTCCGAAAAAGGATTTCACGCGGGTCGCTTGAAAAATTAACATGGGGCTTCGCGTTCTAATAGCCGACGACCATCCCGTGATTCTTGCCGGACTCCGAAAAATTCTGGACGGGAAAAAAATTGACGTCGTCGGGGAGGGGAAGGACGGGCTGGAGGCCCTAAAACAAATTGAGAGGCTCAAACCTGATTTGGCCATATTGGATATTTTTATGCCCAAGCTTAGCGGGCTGGAAATTTTGAGGGAGCTTCAAGAAAAAGACCTCGGCACAAAGGCGATAATTCTTTCGGGGCTGGTGGAAAAGGAATATCTGGACAAAGTCCTGAAATACGGCGGGAAGGGATATTTGCTGAAGGACAACTCGCATCTTGAGTTGCTCGCCGCCATTGATTGCATATTGTCGGGCGGTATTTATATAAGCGCGTCCGTGACGGAAAAGCTGAATAAGATTAGCGGGCTGGGGTATGCCGTCGGCCCCGAGGCGGCCGTTATGTCGTTGACGGGGACCGAAAAACAAATTTTGCTTTTTCTTGCGGAGAAAAAAACGAGCAAAGAAATTGCCGAGATTTTGCACGTAAGCTTTAGAACCGTGCAAAACCACAGGATGAGAATTTGCAACAAATTAAACGTAAGGGGAGTTAACGCGCTAATGTTTTTTGCAATGAAGAACAGAGGCCTTTTAACGGTCGCTTAACCGAAGGGGGATGAAAGTGAAGAACAAGGCCTGGGGCGGACGATTTAAAAACGCGCAATCAAAGCAGTTTTTGGAATACGGCGCCTCCGTGGGATTTGACCAAAAACTTGCATTTTTTGACGTGGCGCAAAACACGGCCCACACCCTGGCGCTAGCAAAGGCCAAGATTATATCAAGGGCGGAATGCCTAAAAATCACCAAAGGATTGGAGGGGATTTTACGCGAGCTTGCCGAAGGTCGGTTTGTTTTTTCAGCGGACGACGAGGACGTCCATATGAACATCGAGAGAAGGTTGCGGGAAAAAATCGGCCCGGTAGCGGGGAAACTCCACACCGGAAGAAGTAGAAACGACCAGGTGGCGACCGACACGAGACTTTATGTGCGCGACGCCTGCCGTAAAATAACCGGCCTTCTTCGCGGTTTGCGGACGGCGTTTGTTTTCCAAGCCGAAAAAACGGTGGACGGATTTATGCCCGGGTACACCCATCTCCAGCAGGCCCAGCCAATTAGAATCGCCCATTGGTTTCTTGCGTACCACGAGATGTTTCTGCGCGACGAGGCGAGGTTTTTGTCGACCGAGAAAAGCGCGGACGTAATGCCGCTTGGCTCCGGCGCGCTTGCCGGGAACAATTTTGGCATAGACCGTCGTTTTACGGCGGATCTGCTTGGCTTCTCCACGTTGTCGCAAAATTCAATAGACGGCGTTTCCGACAGAGATTTTGCCTCGGAGTTTTGTTTTGCGGTCTCCACGTTGTTTGTCCATCTTTCCCGGCTGGCGGAGGATTTGATTATTTATTCTTCCTCGGAGTTTGGTTCCGTCGTCCTCCCCGACGCCTTGTGCACCGGGTCAAGCATCATGCCCCAAAAGAAAAATCCCGACCTGCTGGAGTTGTTTCGCGGCAAGGCCGGACGAACCACGGGAAATCTTGTGAATCTTCTTGTTCTACAAAAAGGGCTTCCGCTTGCCTACAACAAGGACATGCAGGAGGATAAGATTCCCCTTTTCGACAGCGCGGAGCAGGCGCTTTCATCACTTCCGCTTGCGGTTGAATTGGTGAAGGGAATTAAGTTCAATGAAAAAATACTCGCCAAAAGGTTGAGAAACGGCTACCTCACGGCCGTGGACCTGGCCGATTTCCTCGTATTAAAAGGAATGCCTTTTAGGTCGGCGCATCATTTGGTGGGCGAGATTGTTAGCGAGTGCGAGGGTGGCGGAATCCCGCTTGCCGAAATTAAACTGGACGCGCTCAGGAAAAAATCCGCGTTGTTTGACGCGAGCGTTAAGTCTTATTTGGACCCGACGTTGTCGCCGGACAGAAAAAAGGGCGACGGTTCCACCGCCAGGGGCGAGGTGTTAAAACAGATAAAACGACTTAAGAAGGCTTTGAGGGCAAAATGAAAATAAATAGGCTGGTTCTTGCATCGTTGTTTGCGTTTTTACTAATACTCCAATCATGCGGGCTAAAAACACCTCCGCGTCCGCCCGAGAAGAAGGGCGATACTCCAAGCAACAAGGCCGGCCAGCAATATTAAGTGGAGTTTTTAAGGAAAATCGCCGCACCGTCGGCCGTTCCCCTAATATCTGAGATTCCTTACGAGCCGGTTTATGACCGGTTCTCCAAGAAGGTAATAGGCGAGGGGGGGGTGATTCTCGACGGAACGAGTCCCGTTGTCGCCACAAATCCAACTTTTACCGTCTCCGTCTCAAACGACGTAGCCCAAATCAATGTCGGCGGAGTGAAGTCCGAGGTTTCCGTCACTCCCGTGGAGGTTTTGACGGCGCTCGACGTATTTATGTCCGAACGAAAAAGGGCTTCTTCAAGCGGGCGTTTTGAAGGAGGACTCGTCTTTATGGTTTCATACGAGGCGAATAGGTATTTTGAACGAATTCGAAATCCAAAGCTACCAATATGCCCGGACTTGTGGTGCGGATATTATGAGGAGACCACGTCATTTGACGCGGAAAATCAGCGGGCTTTTGAAACATCATGGCTCGGGAGCCCAGGTTCAAACGGGGACAAACCCAAACAAAATATGGCGGCGGAATCGTACCGTCTTTCCAAGTTCGCATGCGACGAGACAAAAGAACAATACCTAAAAAAAATTGAGTCAATTCAAAGTCTAATTTCGGATGGCGATGTTTATCAGGCCAACCTTTCCCGCAGACTAGCCGCGAATTTTAAAGGCACCCCGTTTGCGTTGTATCGCGCGTTGGCCGGGAACGGAGAGGCCGGGTACGGCGCATTTTTAAACGGCGGACCGTGGTCTTTGCTTTCCCGATCGCCGGAGCTATTTTTTTCAGTGCGCGGCGGCCGGATTACCTCGTCGCCTATTAAGGGAACCTCCCCGAGAACCGGATTTAACGACGATTTTGAAAAACAAAACCTATTAACATCTGAAAAAAACAAGGCCGAGAATCTGATGATTGTGGATTTAATCAGGAACGACCTTGGGAAGGTGTGCAACGCCGGCTCGGTGACCGTGGAAAAACTATTTCAAATCGAATCGCTTCCCACCCTTCACCACCTTGTGTCAACCATACGGGGCGAGCTCAAAGGAAGTGCCGGCCTGCGCGAGATAATTTCCGCGCTTTGGCCGGGCGGCTCGGTTACCGGTGCTCCGAAGGTGAGGGCGATGGAAATTATCAATGAATTGGAGACGACTGCAAGGGGGCCGTATTGCGGTTCGCTAATCGCCAGCGGGTTTAACGGAGACATTACGGCCTCGCTTCTAATCAGGACGCTATATATTAATGACGGGCTTGCGGTTTATAGGACTGGCGGCGGGATTACGGCCGATTCAATCCCCGAGGAGGAATTTGAAGAAACCGTCTTAAAGGCCTCTGTTCTTGATAAAGTTGACGGGATATGATTCGCAAATGATAAAACACAAAATTTTCAGGGGGCGAAGGGAAATCGGCGGCTTGTCCCCTTTAGAGAGGGGATACGCGCTCGGCGACGGAATTTTTGAGACCATAAAAGTCGTCGGCGGGAACGCGACATGGTTGGACGAGCACTTGGAGAGAATGTACTCATCCGCCAAGTTCGTCGGAATCACCGTTGAATTTTTAAAAAACGAAATATCAGAAATCTGCCGTCATTTTATTTCCGAGGGTGGAATTGCCGACGGATTCATTCGGCTGACGCTCTCCCGCGGTGAAACGACAACAGGGCGCTTTTCCGATATGCCGGAGGCGGCAACCTTGTCAATAGTAGGCGGAAATGCCGAGGTTGGTCATCTTCCTTTAAAAGTGGGGCTTGCCGAATGGCCTTTAAACGAAAAGGATCCGGCGGTCCGTCACAAGACCATTTCTAAAATCTCGTCGGTGCTGGCTTGGAAATCCGCCAGGGAAAAGGGGTTTGACGAGTTGCTTTTTCAGAACACCAAGGGAATCGTGGCCGAGGGGATAGTCTCAAACGTATTTTGGTTTATGGGGGACGTTTTGTACACGCCGTCCGAAGAATGCGGCATTCTTCCCGGAGTCGCCAGAAAAACAGTTTTGAGCGCCGCAAAAAAACTGGGCATCTCCTGCTATGTCGGCGAATTCGTCGTTACGGAGCCCCAAACCGCGGACGGGCTTTTTTTTACCAATTCTTTGTGGATAATAAGGGAGTGCGGCGAATTTAACGGGGTTGCTTTTAACCGGAACAATCCTCGGATAAAGGCGCTTCGAGAATGTGTTATAAACGACCAAGGAGAAATATAAATATGCGAAACAATAAAAACATACTGGCGTGGGTTTGCCTTACGACCGCCTTAATTTTTGCCACGGCCCAGTTTGCGCTGGCCGAAGTGAAAAAAGGACAGCCACGCCCCATCACTCCCAGGGGGGACTTAAGCGCCTCGGAAAAAGAGACCATAGAGGTCTTCAAAAACACTTCGCCGTCAGTCGTCTACATAACCAGCATCGGGCTGGCGCAGAACCTATTTACCATGAATATTTTTGAAATTCCAAAAGGCACCGGCTCCGGCTTTATCTGGGACAGCGATGGACATATAGTCACCAACTACCATGTGATTCAAGACGCGAATAAAATAGACGTCACGCTCGTCAACGGCACCAAGTGGAAGGCCACGCTTGTCGGGGTCGCCCCTGAAAAGGATCTGGCGGTGCTTAAAATCACGGCTCCCATAAAACAACTGGTGCCGATCCCGGTGGGCGACGCGCGGATTCTTAAGGTCGGGATGAAAGTTTATGCCATCGGGAACCCTTTCGGACTTGATTATTCGATGACCTCGGGGATTGTCAGCGCGTTAAACCGCGAGGTTGATTCCATGAACGGCGGCAAGATACACGGAGCCATCCAAACCGACGCCGCAATCAACCCCGGCAACTCCGGCGGGCCGTTGCTCGACAGCGCGGGCAGGTTAATCGGCATGAACACGGCCATTTTCAGCCCCAGCGGAGCCAGCGCGGGCGTAGGCTTTGCCGTCCCGGTGGAGGTCATCAACAGGTTTGTTCCGCAACTTATAGATTTCGGAAAAATCATCAGGCCCGGAATAGGAATTTCCGTGGCCCATGACGACGTGGCCGAGCGGTTTGGGATACACGGAGTGATTGTGTTCCAAGTGATACAGGGGAGTCCCGCCGAGGCCGCCAAACTCCGCCCTACCACCAGGGTGGGAAATCAAATTAGTTTTGGCGACGTCATTGTCAGCGTGAACGAAACGAAAATTAGGAACACGGCGGATTTGACGAACGCCTTTGACGCGTTAAAGGCGGGGGACGTCGTCAAACTTGGTTTACTGAGGGATAAAGGAACCGAGTATGTCTCCGTTCCGTTGGCCGAAATGCGCTAGACGGGGCCGTTTGGGGATTTGAACGCTTTCTCCAAAAAGGCCACGGCCTCGTTTAGGTTTTTTTCGGCTTCGTCCGAGAGTTTCTCGCCGAACCCGTTGAACTCGTATCCGCGTATGCCCAGCAGAAATCCGCGCGTTTTCGCCGAGAACATGGTTTTTGCAAAATGTAAAACCTCTTCAGGCGCTAGGCTGTGGCCGTTGAATTTTCCGGAAGGGGTTTTGATTATTTCCTCAAAAGTGAAAGGGGGAGGGGAGTTTAAGGATGCGTCGGCAAAAATCGCCGTTTCGAATTTTGAGATTTCGAGGGCGTGTTCCACGACAAGCTGGTAGTCCGACTCGATGGAAAGGCCCGTGATGTTCAGGCACTCCATTCTGGAGGCAAAAGCCGGCCCAAGTCCGTCGTCCAATCTGCCGGGGTTTCCGTAACCGATTAGGACGATCTTTTGACCGAAAAAATTATAAATATTGTCCTCTACTGTCCAACAACTCCCCGTCAGGCCCGTACATTTCCACGAGAAGCGGCATTTTGCCTATCGCGTGGGTGGCGCATGAAAGGCACGGGTCGTACGCCCGAACCGCCACTTCAACGTGGTTTAACATTCCTTCCGTGATTTTTTTTTGTCCGGAGATGTGGTCTTGGGCCACCTTTTTTACGGCCCTGTTCATCGCCTCGTTGTTGTTTGTAGTGGAGACTATCAGGTTGCAGAAAGTGACCAAGTCGTTCTCGTCCACCTTGTAATGGTGGAATAGCGTTCCTCTCGGGGCTTCTATCACGCCGACGCCCCCCTCGGCGCGCGCTCCTTTAACGACCAGGTCTTTGCCCTGTAAATCCGGGTCGTTAAGCAATTTTTCGATGTTTTCGACGCAGTGAAGAACCTCGACCATTCTCGCCCAATGGTAGGCAAGCGTCATGTGGTTTGGCGCGCCGTTTGTAATCGCCTTAAACTCCTGCAAAGCCTTGCCGGCCTCCGGAGTGTCAATAAAACCGCACGCGTTGAGGCGAGCAAGCGGGCCGACGCGGTACCATCCGTCCAAGTGTCCCCTGGATTTGATGAACGGAAACTTCATGTAGGACCACGGTTTGACCTCCTCCATGATGTATTTGCTGTAGTCCCTGTAGTCCGCCTGGTCAAAAATAATGTTTCCGCCGGCGTCAATCGCCCTTAGGTTGCCGTGGTACAAATCCAACGCCCCGTCGTCACGAACAAGCGAAAGATGACTGGAGTTAAACGTTGCGAAGGCCTGTACCGCCTTGATGTTGTCGAGCGTGTATTTTTGTGCAAGCGCGAGGGCCGAAAGCGCCCAGGCCTTCATTTTTGCAATGTCCTTAAGGAAATGGTCTCTCTCGGAGATTGAAAGATTTTTATTGACGCCGCCGGGAACGGCACCGGTTCCGTGGATTTTTTTACCGGCGGTCGCCTGAATGATTTCCTGGCCGAATTTGCGCATCATCACGCCCTGCACCGCCAGCTCCGGCATTTTTTCCACCACGCCGAAAATGTTGCGCGACTCGGCCGGTGAGTCAAACCCAAACAGCAGGTCGGGCGAGCAGAGGTGGAAAAAATGTAAAACGTGGCTTTGCATAATCTGGCCGTAGTGCATCAGTCGCCGAAGTTTTTCGGCGGTGGGGGAGATGTTTCTGGCCCCGACTATTATGTCCATCGCCTTGGAGGCGGCAAGATGGTGGCTTACCGGGCAGATTCCGCAAAGTCGTTGCACGATGACCGGCACCTCCCAGTACGGCCTGCCGTGAATGAACCGCTCGAATCCGCGAAACTCGACAATGTGGAGCCTCGCTTCGGTGACCTTGTTTTCATCGTCAAGGTGGATGGTTACTTTGCCGTGTCCCTCAACCCTTGTTACCGGGTCAATCACTATCACTTTTGTTTTTGACATTTTTTCCAGGCTCCGTTCAATCAAATTTGACGATGTCTTTTGGGAGGCCGGCTAGGTTTCCCCCCAAAAGGGCCGTCAGTGTCTGCCACAGCACGTCCCCGGTCGGCGGGCAACCGGGAATAAGATAGTCCATCTTAACCACCTCGGAACAGGTGTAAACTTTGTCCAGAATAAGCGGCAGGGCCGGGTCGTTCGGGATGTCGTTTGTCGGGTTGTAAACGTAGGGGCTGTTTAGGTAGGCGGTCTCAAGGCAGTCCTTTAGCGGTTCGTCGGAGTGCATGATTGCGTTCCTCATGACCGGAAGGCCGCCCATCACCGCGCACTGTCCGACGCCGACAAGCACGTCGCAGTTTTGCCTGAAAGAGAGGAGCGTGTGCACGTTTTCCTCGTTGCAACATCCGCCCTCGACAAGCCCGACGTCGCACCGGCCCCGGAATTTTTTAATGTCGTTCACGGGGCTTCTTTCAAACTCCGCTAATTTGAGCAATTCCAAAATTCTCTCGTCAATGTCCAGAAGCGACATGTGGCACCCAAAACAGCCGGCGAGCGACACGGTGGCAATTTTTTTCTTCATGTTATTTTTTTCCGGTTATCGGTTCTTTGTCGAACCTTCTCGCCCCGATTGGCGCGAAAAAGCCGACCCGTTTTTGGATTATGCATCCGACGGGGCAGATGCCGATTTCCATAGCCTTGTCCGTAACGGCGGCGTTCGTGTGCGCGAGGTCCGTTCCGTTCACGCCGACCTGCTTGTTAATACCGCGTCCCACGTAGCCGAAAACATTTTTGTGATCCACATGCGCGGAGGCCCTAATGCACCTTCCGCACCGAATGCACCTATTTGTGTCGAGCATTACGTCGTGGTGGGAGGCGTCAACGGGCCGGGAGGGCTGTAGGTAGGGGTATTTGTCGGGTTGTAGAATCCCAAAGTCCGTTCCCAACGCTTGAAGCTCGCATCTGCCGCTGGCCTCGCAGGCCGGACACAGATGGTTTCCCTCGTGAAAAAGCATCCTAACCAAGTCGCGCCTGTATTCTTGTATCTCCGGCGTTCGATTCTCGACGTTGATACCGTCGGCGACAGGTTGGGTGCAGGATGCGGCGGTTCTTCCGTTGATTTTTACAGTGCAAACGCGGCAACTCCCCTGCGGATCCAGCCCCTCCACGTCGCAAAGCCTTGGGATGTGAATTCCGGCGTCGTCGGCGGCCTCCATAATGGTTTGGCCGATTCTGCCCCGCACGTCGACTCCGTCAATTTTAAATACTATGTCGTCGCCAATCATTTTATTCTCCAAGGCCTCGTTCTTCCCCGTAAACGGGGTCATAAATCATTGATGTGCGCTTGGCAATCCTTCTGGATTCGTCGAGCGCCTTTTGGATGTCGAAACCGGCGGCAAATCCGTCGCTTTTCTCCCTCATGTGTGACGAATAAACCAAAGGAAATTCGTCAATGGAGTTAATGACGCAATTCGGGGCCGAGGAGCCAAGCCCGCACCGGCTCGTCATCTTTATTGTCTTGCTAAGATCCCTTAAGTAGCCGAGGTCGGCCTTGTCGGCCAGACCCTGCATGACTTTTTTAATCCGCTCCCTTAGAAATATCACGCCGACCCTGCAAGGGGTGCAATAGCCGCAACTTTCCTCGGAAAAGAATTCTAGGAAGTAGTCAACGATCCCCAGTACGTTCCTGTTTGCACCGAAGACCATGATTGCCCCGCCGGTGGCGAGGTCTGAAACACAAATTTTTCTGCCGAACGACGATTTGCCGACCATAACGCCCCCCGCGCCGCCGACCTGGACAATGGTCGTGTCGTGCGCGCCGACCATCACCAGTAGTTCGGACACGGTCAATCCGTAAGGAACCTCGTACACCCCCGGCTTTGTGCAGTCGCCACAAATGCTTAATAGCTTCGTCCCTTTGCTGGCCTTCGTGCCGATGGCCGAGAACCAAGCGGCGCCATTCTCCATGATGCGGGCGACGCAACAGAAGGTCTCCACATTGTTTACGACGGTCGGTTTACCCATGTAGCCCTTCTCAACCGGAAACGGGGGGCGGTTTTTAGGCTCTCCCCGCAGTCCCTCCAAGGAGCTTATCAGCGCGCTTTCCTCTCCGCATATGTATGCGCCCGCGCCAAGCTGAATCCTAATGTCGAAATCGAAATCCTTTTTTCTGCGAATGCTTTTGCCGAGAAGCCCGGCGCTCCTTCGTTCCGCAAGGACGGACTCGAGATACGGCAATAGGTAGGCGTATTCGCCGCGAAGATAGACGATCCCGGCGTTACTGCCGATGGCGTGCGCGGCGATTGTCATGCCGTCGAACAACAAATCCGCGCGCTCGGTAAGGAGCACCCGATCCTTGAAGGTTCCCGGCTCCCCCTCGTCGGCATTGCAGATGACGTATCTCTTGTCGGAGTTTGTGTTACGCGCAAGCCTGAATTTTTCGCCGGTTGGGAACCCTGCGCCGCCGCGTCCCCTTAGGCCGGAATCAATAATTTCCTTAATGACGTCCGGCGAGCTTAGTTTTAGGGCCGCGTCGAGCCCCGCTGATTTTGAAACGTCCGTGGAAAGTAGCACCTCCCCGCGTTTCTGAATGTTGTTGTTCACCATGGATTTAATTAGCTCGTGGGAGTTATTGCCGTCGCCGGTTTTTTTAACCAATGACGACGGACACACCCCTTTTATAAGCTCTTTTGCCGTATCGCGCGCCGATTCCGGGGTAAGGTTTGTTATTGGCACTCCGTTTATCAAGGCGGAAGGCGCCTGGTCGCTCATCCCAATGCATGGGGTGTATTCAAGGGAAAAAGTCTTGTCGGACGACGTCCCGCCGATCGGCACGCCAAGTTCCTCGGAGAATGCCGAGGCTATTTTTTCGGATCCGGCGTGGCGATCAATTATGTCGTCGCAAACGCGGAGGATTATTTTGCCTTTTTGTTCGCGTGAGAAGAAGGAGTAGAAGGTGACCACGCCCTCCACCGCGACGCGGGACGTCTTTAACTCCCTGGCGACAATTTCCATTGAATGGTCGTCTATGCACCCAAGCGTATTTTGCAACTCCCAAAGGACGTCCATCATGCGTCCCTTGTCGTTCTCGAATTTTTTACAGGCCTGCCTGACTAATGCCTCAGTTTCCACAATTTTCCCCGATTCAACCGCGTTACATTATGAGGAAATCCATCCCTGTAGTTAGATAGTAACTATTACAACCAGCCAAGTAAAGCATAAATAAATTACGTTCTTGTTCGCGGCATATTAAGGTTTGATAAACAAGGCATTTTGTCTCGGGATATGATTGACTATTGGGTCTGTGGCGCATATTATTTCCCTGCGTAAAGTGCGAGGGACAAAAAAAATATGGAGTGAAGGTGAGATTAAAATTTAACGGTAAAATTCTGGTAATAGGGTGCGGCGGCGTTTCGCAATGTTTCATGCCGATGCTGGTTAAACATTTGGACGTTCCCAAAAATAAAATCACCGTCATGGACTTCGAGGACAAACGAGCCACCATTCAGGACGTTCTGGACTCAGGGGTAAAGTACGTTAGGGATAAAATAACAAAAACCAACATGGCCTCCAAGCTTGCAAAACATGTCGGTTCCGGCGACCTGATTGTTGATTTGGCTTGGAACATTGATTGTTGCGAAATCCTACAATGGTGCCACGACCACAACGTGCTGTACATCAACACCTCCGTCGAGGTTTGGAACCCGTACTCGGACGCGGAAAACACAACCCCCGTGGAGCGCACCCTGTATCACCGCCATTTGAAGATTCGCGCGATGTTAAAAACGTGGAAAGAAAAGGGTGCCACCGCCGTTTTAGAGCACGGGGCAAACCCCGGGCTTGTCTCGCACTTCGTAAAGGAGGCGCTTGTTGACATCGCCCGGAAGATTATCAGGGAAAAGCCCAAAAACCCCCGCGTGAAGGAGCTCAAAAAAAATCTGGCCGAACGGAATTTCCCAAAGCTTGCGCAGGTGGCCGGAGTAAAGGTCATTCACATCAGCGAGCGCGACACTCAAATAGCCAACAACCCGAAAGAGGTGAACGAGTTTGTGAACACCTGGAGCGTTGAGGGGTTTTACGAGGAGGGCGTTGCGCCTGCGGAGATGGGGTGGGGGACGCACGAAAGAAGCATGCCGGCCGGGGCGCACGTGCATTTAAGCGGGCCGGGGAACCAGATTTGTCTGGCCCAGATGGGCGTCAAGACCAAGGTTCGCTCATGGGTGCCATGCGGCGAGATAGTCGGCATGGTCGTTCGTCACGGTGAGGCCTTCACAATTTCGGACTACCTTACGGTTTGGGACGGACAAAAGCCGGTTTACCGGCCCACCGTTCATTACGCATATTGTCCGTCGGACGCCGCGATACTTTCATTGCATGAATTGGAAATGCGCCAGTATGACCTGCAGAAAAAACAAAGAATTTTGGGAGACGAGATTATCAGCGGCAGGGACGAATTGGGCGTGTTGCTAATGGGGCACGATTTCAAATCTTGGTGGACCGGAAGCCTTTTGGACATAGAGGAGACGCGCAGGTTGGTTCCGCACCAAAACGCGACCACCTTGCAGGTGGCGGCGTCGCTTCTGGGCGCCATAGCATGGATGATAAAAAATCCCAAGAAGGGCGTCCGGGTGCCGGACCAGCTTCCCTACGAGGAGATATTGGCCGTGGCCAAGCCGTATTTGGGGTCGTGCGTCTCCCGGCCGGTGGACTGGGACCCCACGATGAACCGCACCGACGTCAAAATATTCGGAAAATACAACAACGGGGCGAAAAAGTTTTCGCCGGACGACAAGTGGCAGTTTAACACCTTTCAAATTTCCTGATGAAAAAGGAGGAGGCCATTAAAAAAGGCAATGTGATAGCCGCGTCTGCAAGTCCGACGATAACCCATCCGTCTACGGCAAAGGTGCCCCAAACCCGCCAGGGGATAGAGGCGCTGATTCGTAAAATGGTCAAACAATACGGTTCGCCGTTGATGCTAATCCAAAGAAGCGTTTTGGCAAAACAGTACAACACCTTTAAAAAGCGGCTTCCTTTTGTCACCCCCTTCTACGCCATAAAGGCAAACCCAAACCCGGAAATAATTAAAACATTTGTCAAGTTGGGTAGCGGATTCGACGTTGCAAGCGGCACCGAGATGGAGTGGGTTTTAAGGGCGGGCGCGTCGCCCCAGAGCATCATTTTTGCCAACACCATCAAGTCGGAGAAGGATTTGAAATTTGCCCATTCCAAGGGAATCAACCTGATGACGTTCGACAACGAGGCGGAGCTATATAAAATCGCCAAGTTTTGTCCGAAGGCAAGGGTGGTTTTGCGCATAAAGGTGGCAAACGTTGGGAGCGTCGTCCAGCTTTCGTTAAAATTCGGGGCCGACCCGGAACAGGCGGTCTTCCTCTTGAAGAAGGCCCGAGGCCTTGGGTTAAGCCCGGAAGGGCTGAGTTTTCACGTGGGCTCGCAGTGCAAAAACGTGAGCAACTACATCCAGGCGCTGGAAATTTCATCCAGCATATTTAACGAGGCGGAGTACGCCGACATGAAGCTCAAAATTCTGGACCTCGGCGGCGGGTTCCCCATTAAGCAGTTCGACTCGGAGGAAGGGGTCGATTTTGAAAAAATGGCCTCCACGTTAAGAAAAGAGATTATGCGCCTATTTAAAAACTATTATAAGAACATAAAAATTATCGCCGAACCGGGTAGGTTTTTTTCGGGGCCGGCCGGAATTTTGGTCACGCAGGTCGTGGGACGCACGTTTCGGGAAAACAAAAACTATTATTATTTGAACGACGGCGTCTACCAGGATTTTTCGGGGATAATTTTCGACCATTGCAAATACGAGTTGAAGTCGCTGAGGCGGGGGCAGAAATTCCTAAGCACCGTTGCGGGGCCGACGTGCGACTCTTTGGACGTAATATCGCTTACGGAGGAACTGCCTGAGTTGGACGTGGACAACGTGGTTTACGTAAAGAACATCGGGGCGTACTCAAGCGCCAGCGCGGTGCCCGCCTTTAACGGATTTGCGCCGGCAAAGCTCATCATCGTTTGAGCGTTCAGCCGCTTAAATAGTCCTCGGCCATCAGTTTGAGCTTGTTTACCATGGCGTTTGATTTGCGTATTCTGGAATTCAGCTCAAGAATAATGTTTTTTAGGATTGTTTCGGAAATGGCCCTCTCCTCGTTGAGGTATTGGTCCATTTTTTTCTTGTCCAGCACGTATATCTCGGAGTCTGTCGAGGTCGAAACGGTGGCCGAACGTTTGCTGGCGCCGTCCACAAAACCCATTTCTCCAACCGTCTCAACCGGCTCGATGTCGGCCACCTTGCGACCGTTGTAAATCACGTCGCATTTACCATCCAGCAAGATGAAGAGGTTGTGGTTGTCCTCGTTCTGTTGGCACACCAGTTCGCCCTTCTCATAAGTTTTGGTTTCCCCGCAGGTGTGAAGGAGATAGGAAACCTGGGAAACTGGCACGCCGTGAAAAAACGGGATGTTGGCGATAATCTCGGAAAGTTTCATGTTTTCGGCGGACATTGCATGCTCTTGTTTGCGAATCTTGGTTATTAGCAATTCACGAGGAAACGGCTTCACGATTACGTCGTTAATTCCAATGTCCAGCGCCTTGATTATGTTGTCCCTGTCGTTGGTAGAGGTGCTTAGAATAATTGGAAGGCACAACTTGTGGTATTTTTTCCTAATCTCCTTGGTTACCTGGGTGGCGTCGACGTCGCCCAACTCGTGTCCCATGACGATTATGTCCAGACCCTTTGCCTGGCACGATTCGTTTCGCTCCGGAGCCTTGGCGGCGTCCTTGCCCTTGGCTCCACGCACGCAATGCGAGTCGCAGTCGTGCAATTTTCCCAGTTGGGTTAGAATTTCGGCGCCATTTTCCGCCTCGACGACAAGGAAGTCCTCCTTGAGGAACGAGTACATGAGCCTGCGGACGGTCGGACTCATGTCCGCAACAAGGATTTTTTTTCTGACGCTCTTTTTTTCGGCCATAAATCCCCCCATTTGTTGTTGCAAGACTTCCTGCCCCAGTGCGTGCATATTACAACATTTGGAAATGGCTGGCAAATTTGTTTCCGCCGTTCGCCGGAATTGACAAATATGGTTCGTTTAGGTACATTTCACTCTGGCCTAATAAATATTTGGGGGAAAATAGAACTTGAGAAAACAACTTGCACGGCTTTTTACATTGGCTATTCCGCTTGTCGCCATTTCATGCGCAACGGCCAAGAATTCCGCCCAGAGCGGGGGAAATCAAAACGATTCCGTTCCGAGTTGGGTTCGCACGACGAAAATCTACGACGATAAAATTTGCGCCCTAGGATCCTGCGAGCAGACTTTTTTCCAAGAGCAGGGCAAGCCCTGCGCCGCCGACAGCGCCAGGGAATCACTCGCAAAATCCGTCTCCGTGCACGTGGCTTCGATAATGCTCGACGAAAATGTCGGAGGAAGGCAGTCCGTGGACTCCGCCGGAGTCTCCTCGGTGAGCGAAACTATTTCCGAGACCGTCCTGAAGGAGGCCGTAATTTCTGATTATTGGCTTGATTCGGAGGGCAAAATTGCAAAAGGCTTCACCTACGCCCAGGCCTGCATACCCAAAAGCAAATTAAAGGCTAAGTAGGGGAGGCGTCACTCCCTCCTCCCGACATGATTTACGTCACCGTAGGGAACCACGACCAGCCGTTCGACATGCTGATCAAGGCCATGGACGATCTAGCGCCGGAATATGACGGGATGGTCATGCAAATTGGCTGTTGCAATTACCTCCCCAAAAATTCTGTTTGGAGCAGGTATTATCCGATGGTCGAGGCCGAGAGACTTATAAACGCCGCGGAGCTTGTGGTGGCGCACGCCGGGATAGGCACCATGATTACGGCAAGGAAAGCGGGCGCGCCGATTCTAATTTCGCCCAGGAGAAAATTGCGCGGGGAACATTTTAACGACCATCAATTGGAAATTTCCGAGGAGCTACTGGCAAGGCCCAGGCCGCTTGTGACGGTCTGCACAAATATTGACGAATTGGGCGTGAAAGTCAGGCAAGCCTTGGCGGGGCGAAAAACGGCCTCCGGCACGACCACAGGGGCAGGCGCCATAAAACAGGCCATAGTCGAATTTTTGGACGCTTGTGGACGCCGGTAAAATGCTTGTCATTGTTCCCGCCTACAACGAGGAGGCTTCGCTCAAGGCGCTTTTAAGGGAGCTTTTCGAGATTTTCCCTCCGGAACGGGTGTTGGTGGTTAACGACGGTTCGACCGACAATACGTCGGCCGTTGCCAGGGGGGAGGGGGCGAATGTTATTGACCTCCCATTGAACATGGGAATTGGCGTCGCAATGCAAACCGGATACAAATTCGCCAAAGAAAACGGTTGTTCGCACGCCGTGCAGTGCGACGCCGATGGTCAGCACGTTCCTTCGAACATGCGACTGCTGGCTGACGAGATGTCTCGCGCCGGGTCGGATTTGGTTATTGGCTCCAGGTTTTTGGGTGGCGGCAAAACCGGTTTCCAATCGTCTTACGTCCGTCGCCGGTTCATCAATTTTTTCTCATGGTGGATAAATGTGCTGGTGGGAATGAGGGTTTACGACGTGACCTCCGGTTTCAGGCTTTGTAATGACAAGGCCATCCGGCTCTTTGCCGAGGAGTACCCGTTCGATTATCCGGAACCGGAGGCGATAATACTTGCGATCCGCGCCGGCCTCAAGGTTTCCGAAACTCCAACGGCGATGAGAGAACGGCAGGGCGGCGTTTCAAGCATAGGTTTTTTTTCCGGGGCCTATTTTGTGGTAAAAGTATCGCTTGGACTGTTGATTAGAAGATTAAGGAGGACAAATTGACCACGACATTGCGAATTGTCTCGGTAGCATTTTCATCGGGGTTCCTCCTGCTTATTTTCGAGCTCGTGCGACGGAAAAAACTTAGGGAAAACTATTCGCTAACCTGGTTTTTTGTCGGCGTTTCGGTGTTGGTCTTTTCTCTTTTTGCCGACAAGATGGATTTCTTTGCAAAGACATTGGGGTTCGCCCTGGTTTCAAACGCAATTTTGGTGTATTCCATTTTTCTTATCTTGGTAATTTTGCTTGGTTTGAGCGTCGCCGTATCGCGTATTTCGTCCCAGACGCAAAAGTTGGTCCAGGAGATTGGAATATTAAAAAACGCCGTTGAAAAGGCCGATAAGAATGCCAAAAATACCGGAAAATAAGCGTTTTGCCGGAAGTTGGAGGGCGTTTTCCGTTGAATCGCCAGCTAAAATCAACCTGTTGCTGAAGATTACGGGAATTAGGAAAGACGGATACCACAACATCGCCTCGGTTTTTCAGATGATTGATCTTTGCGACACAATCACTTTTAAACCGGCAAAAAAGGGCAAGGTTTCTGTCACTTGTTCCGACAAATCCATCCCGGTTAAAAAAAACCTCGCGTGGCTGGCCGCCATGAAGCTTTACAAGGACGGGTTGCCGGGCGTTGCCATCCACGTTGAGAAGAACATACCGTCCGGCGCCGGGCTTGGCGGGGGAAGCTCCAACGCCGCGACGGTTTTATGCGCCCTGAACCAGATATGGCGACTTGGGCTTGGCGACGCAAAACTAATGGAAATCGGGCTTGAGCTTGGCGCCGACGTGCCGTTTTTTTTATTCGCTCCCCGCGCGTGGGTTTGCGGAATCGGGGAGAAGCTGACCAAACTTCCGCCTGCGGAAAAGTTCGCGGCGTTGTTGGTAAAACCCAGGATTAAAGTTTCCACGCAAAAGGCGTACAAGGATTTTGACTTTAGCTTGACAAAACCTTTAAAACCGTATAGAATTCCCCGTCAAATAAGGGGAAGTGGGTTCACTTTAAGCGAAACTGTGCGGTTGCTCCAAAACGATTTGGAGGGGACCGTTTTGAATATGCATCCGGCGATAGCCCGTTTGAGGCGCGAGTTGCAGAGCTTAAATGGAAGAGGGGTTATGCTTACAGGTAGTGGGAGCGCGATGTTCGTACTTTTCAACGGCCGGAAACAGGCCAATTCCGCGCTTCGTGCGTTTTCGCGTAAAAACAAGGAAACATGGAGCAAGGTGGTCTTGCCGAAAAATTCCATGGCGCATTTAAAAGGGGTTTGTGGGGGTTAATGTGGAAATAACAGAAGTAGTGGTCAGGCCTGTCGAGGATGAAAAACTTAGGGCGTATGTGTCCCTAACCATCGAGAACGCGCTGGTGATTAAGGACATTAAGATCGTGGAGGGAAAAAACGGACTTTTTGTCTCCATGCCCAGCAGACGTAGAAAAAACGGCAAGTACCAGGACATCGCGCATCCGATAAACAGCGATTTCCGAAAGACAATCGAAGACCATATTTTCAACGAATACAAGAAAATCATGGGGGACGCGCACATGGCCCCGAGGGCCGCGTCCGTGGAGTCCGAACACGCGTATGGCGAGGCCTGAGGCCGGTTCTACATAAACCGGACTAGTTGCTGGTTGTTCTCGTGGATTTTCGCGGCCATTGAGTAGGCGATTCGTTTGACCATTTTGCATTGTAGCGGAATGGCCATCCTTTCCAACTCGTCCTTGTTCAACTCGTAAACCGAGCAGTCGGTCGTCGCCATGACGCTTGCGGATCTTGACCCGCCGAGCCAGATGGCAACCTCCCCAAAGCACTCCCCGTCTTGAAGCACGGCAATTTTTTGTGCATCGCCGCCGGTCTTGGGTTTTAAAATTACGTCGGCCCTGCCGTGCAAAAGGAAGTAAAACGACGAGTCAAGCACGTCACCTTTAATAATGTATTCCTTAGCCCTGAACCGTCTGACCTGGCCAAATGAAAACAGTTCCCTTAAGTCGCCTCGGTCGAAGGTTTTAAAGAAGTCCATCGTCTGAAGCAAATCAACCCATTTTTCTTTTTGTTCAGCGGCGGAATTATTTTGATCGGTCATAGCCCCCTCCTTCAACAAAGCCCAAAGATAATGGAGCGGGAGACGAGATTCGAACTCGCGACCTCAACCTTGGCAAGGTTGCACTCTACCACTGAGTTACTCCCGCGTGGCCGTATCAGAACGCTAAAGCCAAGGCGTAATTATATCCGCCCAACGCCGTTAGTCAACAACGTATTCTAGCCCGCCGGAAATAGTGAAAAATGCCGTTTTTAGCCGGTAATCAGCGGCACGGCGGATTTGCAAAAAATGAGCGTGTTGTGCTCGGCGTCGACGTGATACAGGGAGAACCCCCCAAAGATAAAAAAGGCCGACAGGGCGTCGGCGGGGATGCAAAAATAGTCGTTTCTCGCGGTTCGCTCGTTGAAGTCCAGCATCACTTTTTCCAGCACGGGCCATTTTTCATTGAAGGTTTCCACCGCCAGCCCGTGCTCCAAATGTTTGTCGTAAAAATGTTTTTTAAACTCCGGGACGTCAAAAACTGGCGGGACGTTTTGAATGCAGACAAACCCCTCGACGTTGGTCAGGTCGTAAAGTGTTTTAATCAACCGCCTGTAAGATTCCATATCTTTATACAGATGGTAAAACGAGCGCTGAAAAACGAAAACATCCTGTTTTTCAAGCGTGTTGACCACCTCTTCGAAAGTGTTTTTTAAATAGCGAACTGAGTCGCCAAGCCTGGCTTTGGCCTGTTTTAGCATCGCCTCGAACGGCTCTATGAACAACAGTTCCACGTCTTCCCTGTCGTCGAGGAATTTCTGCGTAAAGTAGCCTGTTCCGCCCCCGACCTCGCAAATTTTGAATTTTGGTTTGATAAGCTTTGCTACGTGGTTTGTAAAATATTCGTTGGACGGAGAAAAACGCTCGTCCGAAAAATAGTCAAAAACCGCCGAGTACTCCCGGTAAACGTCCTCAACGCTTTTTTCTTTGGATGGGTCGTCCACGTCCGTCTATCCAGGCCTAGAAAATGTTGGAGAATTTAATTATGTTTCTGCCGTTCCTTTTCGCCTCGTAGAGCAGGTCGTCCGCGCCCTTTATGAGTTTCGAGATGCTGTTGTTGGCCCCGGGAACGATGGTTCCGACGCCCATGCTAAGGGTTACGCATTCATTGACGGTTGATTGTTTGTTGGGAATCTTTAACTGAAGCACGGCCCGGCTAAAGGCGTTTGCCAGCATATGCGCGCCTTCCAAAGATGTGTCGGAAAGAATGCAGGCGAATTCCTCACCGCCGTATCGGGCCAAAATATCCGACGGGCGTTTTAACTCTTCCCTCAGGGCCTTGGCGACGTTTTTTAGGCATTCGTCCCCGGCCGGGTGCCCGTATTCGTCGTTAAACATTTTGAAAAAATCTATGTCTATCATTATCAGCGAAATCGGCCTGCCGTTTCTTAGCATTCTCATCCATTCACGTTCCAGAATCACGTCGAAGCACCGCCTGTTGGCAATTCCGGTCAGCCCGTCGTTCATGGACATTGTTTCCAAGTTGTCCCGATATTGCTTGAGGACGAGATGATTATTTACCCGCGCGCGGACAAGGGAGATGTTGAACGGCTTCGTTATGTAGTCCACCGCGCCGGCTTCCAGCCCTTTGGCCTCGTTTTCGGAATCCGACATGGCGGTGATAAAAATAATCGGAATGTGATTTGTCGCGGGGTCGGATTTTAAAGCGGTGCAAACGGCGTAGCCGTCCATTTCGGGCATCATTACGTCGAGAAGAATAATGTCGGGTAGCTTTGTTTTGACGATGTCAAGCGCCTCGGCGCCGGAGGTGGCCTCCAGAATGTTGTAGTTTTGCTTAAGGGTCTCCGCAAGTAATTTTACGTTCGGTACGAGGTCGTCCACCACAAGTACGGTCTGTTTTACTTCCATAATATTATTGGTTTGATGCTACCATTTTTTGAATATAGTTCTACATTATTCCTTTCCGTCACAGTTTTCTTTAAAGTCAACTTGCAGTTTTCATCATTTCAGGATATTCATAGAGGGATGACGAATCAAGAATTTCTCCGCGCCCCCAAGACGCCCCTAAACGACGCCCAAATGGAGGCCGTAAACCATACGTTTGGTCCAGCGCTGGTGCTTGCCGGGGCCGGGTCGGGCAAAACAAGGGTAATCACCACAAGGGCCGCCAGACTTGTCACGGAAGGGCACGCCTCGCCGGACTCCGTCCTTTGCGTCACCTTTACCAACAAAGCCGCGAACGAGATGAGACAAAGGATCTCCTCCATTTTGGACGTGTCCGCCGACGCGATGTGGGTCTCCACGTTCCACGCCGCCTGCCTTCGGATATTAAAAAGCGAGCATGCCCACGCTGGTTACGAAAGAATGCCCGTTATTTTCGACGCCACCGACCAAAAATCGCTGGTCAAGGGGATATTAAAGGAGATGGGCGTTCCGGACACAGATTTCCCGTATAGAAAGGTGATGGGGGTGATAAGCAGGTTTAAAAACGAAATGAAGGGGCCGGAGGAGATGGCCGGGGATATTTACCTTAGAGGGGCCAAAATATTGTCCCAAGCCTACTATCAGTACCAAGAGCGGCTTAAATCCAACAACGCGGTGGATTTCGACGACCTGCTGACGCTTTGCATATCAATCTTTGAAAACAGGGACGACGTGTTGGAGGCCTATAGGGCGCGTTTTAAGTTCATAATGGTGGACGAGTTTCAGGACACAAATTCAGCCCAATACAGGTTTATAAAGCTTCTCACCGGAGCCGAGGGAAACCTTTTCGCGGTTGGCGACGACGACCAGTCAATTTACCGTTGGCGCGGCGCCAAGGTGGGGAACATTTTTGACTTCGAGCGGGATTTTCGCGGCACGAGGGTGATTCTATTGGAGGAGAATTATCGCTCCGCCGGTAACATCCTAAACGCCGCCGGTTCCGTCGTGCGTGAAATAGGTGGAAGGAAGGAAAAAAAGCTTTGGACAAAGCAGAAGGCGGGCGACCCCGTTACGCTTTACGTGGCGGACGACGGAATGGACGAGGCGCATTTTGTGGCCTATGAAATTATGTCCGCCGCCAAAAAAGGGGCGGCCTACGGCGATTTCGCGGTCTTTTACAGGACGAACGCCCAGTCGCGCACGATTGAGGAGGCCTTTACAAGCTGGAAAATCCCGTACCGCGTTTACGGCGGGCTGAAGTTCTACGAGAGAAAAGAGATTAAGGACGTGCTTTCTTGGCTTAGGCTTGCCGTAAATGAAAACGACGACCTCAGCTTTAGGAGGGCCATAAGCTCCCCCCCGCGCGGCGTCGGCGCCACGAGCCTGGCAAAGCTTGCGTCTTACGCGGCATCAAGGCGGGTGTCTCTGCTTTCTGCGGCGAGGGCCGAGGACAACGGGATTGGAGCCTCGGCAAAGAAAGAACTTTTAAACTTTGCCGCCGTCGTTTCGCACATAGGGGAGATGGCCGGCGCCTCTAACGCGTCCGCGTTGATAAAATACGCGGTTGAAAACACCGGTTACCTTAATTTTTTGGAGGAGAAGAAAACGGCGCAGGACGTGGCGAGGGCTGAAAACTTAATGGAGCTTGCCTCCGCCGCGGAGGACGACGCCGCCATCGGCGATTTTTTGGACAGGATAACGCTGGCCTCGGAATCGGACTTGGTGGAGGAAGGGATGGGGACGGTTTCCATAATGACCCTGCACGTCTCAAAGGGGTTGGAGTTTCCCGTTGTGTTCATGGTCGGGATGGAGGACGGGCTTCTACCGCATAAAAACTCGATGGACAAAATTGAGGAGATGAACGAGGAGCGAAGGCTCTGCTACGTCGGCATGACCCGCGCCATGCGGAAGCTTTATCTGTCTAGGGCGCTAAACCGCAATCTTTTCGGTTCGTGGAATAGGGGGGTGCCGTCCATTTTTCTCTCCTCCATTCCCGACGATGTTCTGGAGAAAAAGAAGAGCGTCAACGTTGGCAGAACCCACACTCAAGGCTTTAGCAGGAATAGCCGCTGGTAGGGAAACCTACCCTTTAGTCTTCTGATATCTTACGGTTTCGATATATAAATGGTCAGGTATAACTGGATTCTAGCCGACATCGTCGGGCCGGACGGAAGAGAGGACTTGGAATAAGGCCAGCTGGGGAACCACTGCCAATAATAGTCCGCCCCGATATGGTAAAAATCCTTGGCAAAATCAATTCCAACGGCGGGGCCGTTTGCGTCAAAATACTCGTTTTGAACGGTTTTGCTCCTCCACCGATATTCCGCAAAGGTGTTGAACAGTAATCCGTTGCTGAATTTTATCCAGTCAATCCCCTGGTTTATGAACCCCATCGTGCTCGGGCCTCTGGAGTTTGGATCCTTATAGTTGTCGTCGTCGTATGTTTCGTTAGCCCAAATGGAGCCGGGGAGACCTAGGTAGACGTGCCCTTTTTTATCGCTCAAATCCCACTGGATGAAGGAGGTGGCGTAGTACTGCATCCTCTCCGAGTTGATTCCGGACACGCACGGGAACTTCCCGTCGCATGCGTCGCCGCCGTTCGCAGAATACGGCTGTAGCGGAAGGTTTTCCTTGAAGTAATCGGCGCCGACGCTCAGATATTTTCCGCGAAACTCCATCCCCGCCAGAGGGCCGTTCGCGTCGTAATAAGCCTCGTTCTGGATTCGCGACCTCCATTTGTAGGCCACATAGGTGTTGAACGCCGCTATGTCGTACGGGAGCATAAACCAATCCAGCCCGAGCGAGGCGTAGGCCATGTCGCCGGAGCCGCTCACGTTGTCGTTGTCCCAGCTGATATTTCCCCAAAGCGAATATGTGAGCTGTGGGTAGCTATCCTCGGCCTTGGCCGTTTGCTGGAAAGAGAGACAAAACGCCAACGTCAGCGCCGCGACGCCCAAAAACCTGAAGAACCACCTTTTATGTTTCACGATTTGGGATTTTATCGCAACACGGGTCCATAAACAACTTGTTCTTAAGTTAGCGAACCCGGGCAGGCTTAGACGCCCCTCTTGAGGGATTTGTAGCGTTTTAGGCGCGCTACCTCCTCGCGTTCCATCTCGCCCAGTTTCAATTTTATTTGCGCGATGGTTTTCTTTATTTCCGGCCTCAACACCGTGTCCAGTGCGTTTACCCTTCGCATGGCGTTCTTAAGCGCGGCCCCGACTTTTAAAAGGTTGCTCTCCGCCACCGCTGTTTCCATAAGGGTACCTACGGCCTTTTCGTAAAGCCCCGCCGTTTCGTCCACGCTTGTGGAGCGGTAGCCGGGGGCTGAGCCCCTGTTGAACGGCGACCTTCGCGTGTCTGGAAATTCCGCCGATGGGATGCGAACCCCCCACACGTTTTTAATCGAGGCCACGAATTTTATCTCCCGTTCCGCGGCCTTGGCTGATGTGGAAAGACTTTGGGCCGGAGCAAGCGATTTGGAAATAAGAAGGCTCTTTTCCGCCGCCACCAGCGATTCCGCGAGTTTGCTTTTTAACGCCCTCGCCAGCGGGGAGACGTCGGCAAACTCCGCCGCAAGCGCGTCCCTCTTTGCGGAAAGAATTTTTACCCCGTGCGAGACCAGCAACAACTCCTTTTTTTGCCTCAAAAGCTCAAGCCTCCCCTTGTTCCTAAGGCTCATTTTACGTCCTCCGTTTTTGGAAGATATTTCGCCACCATTTCACGGTCAATCCTCACCAACTCCGTTTTTGGCAACATGGCGAGCAGTTCCCAGGCCAAATCCAGCGTCTCCTCAATCGTTCTGCTCTCCCCCTGCTGGTTTATAAACTTCCACTCGAAATCGTCGGCAAACTTCAAATAGGTTTTGTCCGTCGCGCTCAATGACTCCTCGCCTATGACCGCCGCAACGCGCCTCTGCTCAAGGCCGATCGAGTAGCTCATGTATAGCTGGTCCGACAGCCGCGGATGGTCCTCGCGGGTTTTTTTGGGGCCTATGCCGAGTCCCATCAGCCGCGAGAGGCTTGGTTGCACGTTTATGGGGGGGGAAACCCCCTTTCGGTGCAGGTCTCTGTCCAACGTTATTTGCCCCTCCGTTATGTAGCCGGTCAGATCAGGTATGGGGTGGGTTATGTCGTCGTCCGGCATCGTTAAAATAGGAAGCTGTGTGATGGAGCCATTTTTCCCCATAATCCTCCCGGCGCGCTCGTATATTCCGGCCAGGTCGGTGTACATATAGCCGGGGTAGCCGCGCCTGCCCGGAAGTTCCTCCCTGGTGGAGGAGACCTCCCTCAGCGCGTTGCAATATTGCGTCATGTCCGTAAGCACGGCAAGGACGTGCATCCCAATGTCGAAGGCGAGATATTCCGCCACCGTCAGTGCAAAACGCGGTGCAAGTAGGCGTTCGATGACCGGGTCGTCGGCCCTGTTTAGGAACACGACGGAGTGTCCCAGCGCGCCAGAGGACTCAAATACGTCCATGAAAAACTCGGCCTCCATGGCGGTGATTCCCATTCCGGCAAAGACGATTGAGAATTCCCCGTCCTTTTTCAGCGTTTTTGCGTTGGAAATAATCATTCCGGCAAGCTCGTTGGCGGGAAGGCCGGCGCCGGAAAAAATCGGTAGCTTTTGCCCCCTTACGAGCGTGTTCATTCCGTCAATGGCGGATATTCCCGTTTGGATAAAATCGGACGGAACATCGCGCCGAACCGGGTTGATGGCCGATCCGTTCACGTCCCTTTTTTCCACCGGGTGCGGGGCCTCCGCCCCGTCGATCGGTTCTCCGCTTCCGTTGAACACCCGCCCCAGAAGTAATGGGGAGAGGTTCGCCATTACGCCCTCGCCGCGAAAACGGACGGAGGTGGTGGCCGGGCTTATTTTTTCAGTCGGGCCAAAAACTTGGACGATGGCCGTGGACTCGTCCAATCCTATGACTTGACCGGTTCTTCGGGAGCCGTCCGCAAGCACCACAGTCGCCATTTCGCCGAGGGCGGCGCCGGCCATTTTTACGAATATCAGCGGGCCGTTTACGGAATCTATGGTTCGCCACGAGCGCGAGAATAAATCCTTCACGTTGGTTCCCTTTCGTTAAGGCGGTTTATCTCCCCGCCCAGCAGGACGATTTCTTGGTCGAGCTTATCCTCCGCCAACTCCTTTGCTCTCAAAATACGTTCCGTGATTTCCGGGTTCAAAACGGTTTTCACGCCCTTTCCCTCGCGCACGACCGCCGTCGCCGCGCGAATGTAGGAAAGAATTAGCGATAGAAGTTTTGCCTGGCGCGACAACTTGCAGTACGAGTCCGCCGGATGCACCGCGCTTTGGCGCAGGTACCCCTCCCGAATAAGGCGGGCCGCCTCAAGCTCCATTTTTTCCGGCTCGCCCATGGAGTCAACGCCCACGATCTTCGCCATGTCGGACAGCTCCCCCTCCCTTTGAAGAATGGAGTTGACCTCCTTAGTCATGTCTATCCAGTCCGGCGCGGCGTTTTTCTCAAACCAGCCGGAAAGTTTTCCGTATGAGAGAACGAACGACAAATGCCAGTTTACCGCCGGGAAGTGTCTTTGATAGGCCAGGTCGTAGTCCAGCGCCCAATATGTGGAGACCGTGCGCAAAGAAGCCTGCGTGACGGGTTCCGAGAAATCCCCGCCTGGAGGGGAAATGGCGGCCACGATGGTTATCGAGCCGGTCTCGTCCTCCCGTCCCTTGCATTTAAACCTGCCGGAGCGCTCGTAAAATGCCGCCAACCGTCCGGGGAGGTACGTCGGGTATCCTTCCTCGCCCGGCATCTCCTCAAGTCGGGAGGACATCTCGCGCAACGCCTCGGCCCACCGCGAGGTGCTGTCCGCCATCAGAACAACGCGAAGGCCCATGTCGCGGTAATACTCGGCAATTGTTATCCCGGTGTAGATGGACGCCTCCCTTGCCGAAACCGGCATGTTGGACGTGTTCGCAATCATAACCGTTCGATCCATTAGCGGGCCTCCGGTGTGCGGGTCGGCGAGCTTGGGAAAATCGTTCAGCAGATCGGCCATCTCGTTTCCGCGTTCGCCGCAACCTACGTATACCACCACGTCCGCGGATGCGTATTTGGCGATTGTCTGTTCCATGACTGTTTTTCCCGTTCCGAACCCGCCGGGGATTATAGCCCGGCCCCCCTCCGCCACCGGAAAGAGGGTGTCCAGAACCCGCTGGCCAGTGAGCATGGGGACGTCGAACCCAAGCCTTCCCCCGGCGGGGCGAGGCTCCCGGATGTTCCAGCGTTGCATCATGGTTAGCTTTTCCCCCGTCTCAAGCTCGGCCACCGCCTCGGTAATCGTAAAATCCCCCTCAGTTATGCGGGTGATTTTTCCCGCAACGCCGTGCGGAACCATAATTTTGTGGGTTAAAAACTTTGTCTCCGGCACGGTGCCGATTACCGTTCCCCCCTTGACCTCGTCGCCAAGACCGACCGTCGGGGTAAAACGCCATTTTCGGTCAGAATCCAGTTTTTGTATCTCCGCGCCACGCCCGATGAAATTCCCCCACCTTTCGTACAGCGAGGAAAGCGGGCGTTGAATTCCGTCGTAAACCGAGCCGAGAAGGCCGGGCCCCAAATCCACCGAAAGAAGCTCGCCTGATTTTTTCACCTCGTCGCCGATTTTCAACCCGTCCGTCGACTCGAAGACCTGTAGCGTCGCGCTATCCCCCTCGATTTTGATCACTTCGCCCAAAAGATTTTCCGGGCCGACGCGGGTCATTTCGTGCATAAAGCACCCGCGCATCCCGCCGGCCCTTACGGCCGGGCCGGACACCGCGGAAACCATCGGGCCTTCGCGCGGCGGGCCGGTTTGCCCATTCTTATTTGTCGTCATTTTCATCGCTCCACTACCCGGTGGGATAGAAAAAAAGAATCGGAAAGGGGGCTTTCTCGAAGGCGGAAAGAATATTTTTCGACGCCATGCCGCGAAGGTTTTCCGGCAGGGCGACGATTCCGATTGATTCGTTTCCCAAGGCCGATTCCAGTTCGCGGTTAAGTTCGTCCGCGTTCGAGACCGTAACGGCGGTGCTTCCGCCGAGCCTCCAGCCGTCCTCCGCCCCTTGGTTTGACAAGACGAGCAGTGATTTATTTTCACTCATGCGATTTTACCGTAGATTAAATAGTTTTCCGGCTCGACTGCCGCCGTCGTGCGGGTTACCGCGTTAATCGCCAGTTTTAGGTTGGCCGCCTGGGCGTTTAACTCCTCCAAAAAAAGTAGGGGATCCAAAATCCCCATCGGACGGACGATGTTTCTAATCTTCCATTTCGTCAGATAGGCGCGGAGCAACGACTGGGAAAATCCACCCGGGCCGCTTCTATAGGCAAACTTCAATCCGGCCAGCTTGGAGGCCGTGGATTGGAACTCCGCGCCCGTCACGGCGCAAAGTTTGGAAAAGCCCTCCTTGTCAATCCTTCCGATTCCGTCCGTGAAAAAATATTGGGTCGCAAGGTTGGACATCCTATCGGCGGCGCAGGCGGAGTTAATGTTCACCAAGTCGTTCATGTCCGAAAAGAAAGCGGTCTCGTCCTCGGATAATTTACGGAAGTTTTTAACGAAATTTCCAAAGTAATGGGTCTCAAGTGATTTTTCCAGCCTACCTCCAGATTGGGCGGGGTCAAAACCTCCGGCCAGCGGATGCCGGACGGTTGAAAGCAATGTTTTGAACTCCGCCATCGTCCCGCACTTACCCCATTCCTCCGTCCAATCGGCGCAATCCGCAAGGCGTATAAAGCTCGGGCGCGGAAAACGAATCGGGCGGGGGAGGGCGACGTGCCTCGCGGCCTCCTTAATCTGCTCCATCTCAAGCCTGGAGAATATGAGTCCTAAATGTCGCGGTATGCAATTGCGCACTAGCGCCGCGGTTTTTTTTATTATCTCCGAGCGCCCCCTTTCCACGGCGGATAAAAGTTGTTTTTGTGTCGCGCCGCCCTGTTCGTCTATTCCAGCGCGAAAGATAGATTTCGCCATGATGTTGGCCGCGGAGTGAATGTCCCTGCCGGAGCAGACTAAGTCAAATCCGGCGTCCGTCACGAATTCGGAGCGCATTCCGGCAAGTCGGGCCGATAGGTATTCAAGGTTCACGTCGCACCTCTTCGGCAATTTTTGTCATAAAACGCGGGGCCAAATGGTTCCAGGCGATTTCGTACTTGGATTCAAATGTGCATTGAATTTCTTCCGTGCCGTCATGCGAGGAAGCCACAAAGCCGTTTTGGACCGTCCCCTCGATAAAAACCGCGTTGGTTCCGGATATATTTATTAAAATCCCCTTCGTTTGGGCGTCCGCCATTATGCGGACTTTGTCGCCAAGCTCCGAAACGGCAAGTTGATATTCCGCCTCGATAAACTTTGCGTATTCCCGCCCCGCCATGAAATCCTTGTACATGACCTTGCACCTTTCGCGGACGGCGGAGACGTACATGT
>JACQEX010000086.1 GCA_016200345.1 Nitrospinota bacterium | reverse complement strand
TGCGCCTGCTGGATGTTTACGGCCTCGAAAACGGATGGGTGCAGGAATAGCTTTTTATCGGTTCAAGGCGCGAAGGTATTCGACGAAGGCACATGAGGCGCAGTCCGCCGGGGCGCGGTGGCAGAAATCCTTATATAGTTGCAAAAGGGCCTGCTGGCGCCGTAACGGTTTTGCCACGACTCGTTTTTCACCGAGCATATTGCGGGCCATGTAGTCGGTTATGCCGCTGGCGGCCGGCGGAGGCAGGCTCTTGAATATCATCACCAGCTTGTGCTCGGTTACGGTGTCGCTCTTCGCCCTGCAGTGGGCCAGGTGAAAAGGTATCAGGCAGTCGGTGACGATGGATATCGCCTTGTCCTTGCCAATAAGTTTTTTTGGCTTTTTCACTGGGCTGAAAAGAGAGTAGTGAAGATCCCAAAACGAATCCGAAATGTCGGTGAAACACCCCATTAACTTTTTGCAGGCTGTCCTTGTTTCCGAAGGAGGCGCGTCAGTTCCGAGGTTGGCAAGCACTTTGTCAAAAAAATCGGATATTGAGTTGCCGCCAAGCCCCCGCTCCGCGATGTGCGAAAGCGCCGCCAGCCTTCGCTCTGGAAAATTTGCCGGTCGGCAACCGGCCTGGCGCCACTCCTTGGACGCGAACAAAGGCTCAATAGCGCCAATTTTTACGCGCTTCAACAGGTCAACAAATTCCACTTTTGTCTGGTTGCCGGATTGGTCAAGGATTCCGGCAAGCTTAAGGTAAATTGATTGTGCGCAGATGTTGGCGGGAACGCCCGGATTTTTTTCAGCCGTTTCCGCCAATTTTAAAAACCCCGCGTTTCGCGCTATCGTTCCGAACTGCTCGTTGAACATCGAATGCCCCATGGATTCAAACACCATCTCATAAAGCGTATTTTCCGGGTCTGCGTTTTCGAGCCTGTCCATAACCCGGTTGGATTTCATCAACATCCTGCCGTCACCGATAAGGTCAAGCAGATTGCCCAATGCCTCGGAGCCGAAAGTGGACATAATTTTTCCGCATGGGGCGGACGTCATGGTTCTGCCGGACACGGGGTTTTTGACCGTCTCCAACTCCTCGTATAAAGTTTCGACCCTGTGTCGAAGGTAAAGGCCTATCTCAAGCTCCGGCAACTCTTTTCCAGCGGCGGTTTTCGCGGGAGGCGTTTCGTCCCTTTTTCGGGCGAAGACGTGAAGCACCGTGTTGTTGTACGAGTGGGAGGAGTTGTGGCCGTGTTCGAACCATTCTTTGGAATCCTTGTGAATTTCCACGTGGCCGCGAATTTCCTCCCCGCCTATCATAAACAGGGCGTTTTTAAAATCCGGCCCGGCGGAACGGTTAAGTCTTCCGGGCGAGATGACTTTTAGCGCCAGTCCGCGCGTGGTTTTTAAGTCACCCGATTCGTACAATCCGTTTCGCCAGATAAGTTGCAAGAGGTTTTCGCTAAATTTTGCGGGGTTGTTCGGCAGATATCTGTTTTCAGACGGTTCGGACACCGCAAATTTTTTTCCTACGGGGTCAATGGCAAGGTAATCCGCGCGAAATTTTAGAAGGCGCGGCACCGGGTTATTTTGATTTTGCATCCTTGTTTCCCCCCGCCGGAACGGTCACCGCGATTGTAAGTGCGGGGTTTGTCGAAAGCATGACCCCCTTCATAATGCCAACCCACGGATCCGACGTGCCGAAGTCCGTCGTCAAGGTGACCATCTGTTTTTTTATCATGTTCGCCAATTATCGCGGATTATTCATGGATATTCCATAGCCGGGTTTGGGGTATAATTCCCGCGTGGCACCCAATAACGACTTGGAACAGAAATTTCACGACCAATGTGCCGTTTTCGGCGTGTACGGCCATGCCGAGGCCGCCAACTTAACCTATCTCGGCCTTTACGCCCTCCAGCACAGGGGGCAGGAAAGCTCCGGCATCGTTACCTCCGACGGAGTAACCCACTCCATTGAGTTGGGTATGGGGTTGGTTCAGGATATTTTTAGTCCGTCGAGAATCGCCGGCCTTAAGGGGAACATGGCGATAGGTCACAATCGCTATTCCACCTCCGGGGAGTCGTTGCTAAAAAACGCACAGCCGCTTGCGGTGGATTTCGCGCTTGGCTCGATGGCAATCGCGCATAACGGGAACTTGGTCAACGCAGGATTGTTGAAGGACGCGCTTGAGGCCGGCGGCTCCATATTCCGCTCCACAATGGACACGGAGGTGATAACCCACCTTATTGCCACCGCCAAGTCCGGCAATTTCGTAAGCAGGGTCGCGGAGGCGTTGAACCAAGTGCACGGAGCCTACTCATTACTACTTATGACCGAGGATGAAATAGTGGCCGTAAGGGATCCGCACGGATTTAGGCCGCTTTCGATGGGGCGGTTGGACGGCGCGTACGTCTTTGCCTCCGAGACCTGCGCGTTCGACCTCATAGGGGCCGAGTACGTGCGCGACATCGAGCCGGGGGAGATGGTGGTTGTTTCACCGGAGGGAATCGAATCATTCCACCCGTTCCCCAAAAAAAATCCGGCGCACTGCGTCTTCGAGTTTATATACTTTGCCAGGCCGGACAGCACCGTGTTTGGCGACACCGTTTACAACAAACGAAAAAGGATGGGAATGGAGCTTGCCAAGGAACATCCGGTGGACGCCGACTTGGTGATAGCGGTTCCGGATTCGGGCGTGCCGGCCGCGCTTGGCTACGCGGAGGAATCACAAATAAAATACGAGCTTGGATTGATAAGAAATCACTACATCGGCAGGACGTTTATCGAGCCGTCGCAACAAATTCGACATTTCGGCGTAAAGATTAAGCTTAACCCGATAAGGAGCCTCATAAAGGGGAAAAAAGTGATAGTGGTGGACGACTCAATTGTGCGCGGCACCACGTGTAGAAAAATCGTCGAAATGATTCGCAACGCCGGCGCCAAGGAGGTCCACATGAGGATAAGCTCGCCGCCGACGACCAACCCGTGCTTTTACGGTATAGACACGCCGACGAAGGGAGAACTTATAGCCTCCAGCAAGTCAATTGAGGAGATAAGGGCCTACCTTGGGTGCGAGACGCTTGCCTATATAGGAATGGACAGAATGCTTGATATCTTCGGCCCCAACCGAAACGATTTTTGCACCGCCTGTTTCAGCGGCAACTACCCGGTGGTAACCCCGGGTATGAACATATTCCAGCCAGACCTATTCGAACTCGCCCGTTAAAGCAGAAGCCAGAATACAGAAGCAAGAATACAGAAGCAAGAATACAGAAGAATTCCTAATCTCTGTCTCCTGACTTCAACCAAATTATTTTCCGAAGGCGGTTTTAAGCAGTTTTACCAATTCGGCCCACGATTCCTTGTCCGCCTTTTCGTTGTAGGCGAGCGGAATGTGGAATTTTTCGCCATAGCCGGTCGCCGCCGGATTCGTGAACCCATGCACCGCGCCGGGATAGGTGATGTAATTGTAGTTCACGCCGGCCTCGTCCAATTCTTTCTTGAACGCCTCGACCGCCTTGGGGTCTATCCACTTGTCGTCGGCTCCGTTGGCGACCAGCACGATTGGCTTAAACTTTCCTTTTTCCACTTTGGTCTGCCCGGCGACCCCGGAGTGAAAGGCCGCCACCGCCGATAAATCCGCCCCCTCTCGCGCCATGTTCAAAACAACGCTCCCGCCAAAGCAGTAGCCTATGGCCGCGTTTTTTGTTTTGTCCACTGTCGGCTCCTCGTTAAGCGTTTTTAACGCGGCGATGAATCGCGCTTTCATCATCGGCATATTGGAGGAAATCTGACTAGACATCTTGCTTGCGTCCTCGGGATGATCCACGGTTTTGCCGTCGCCGTACATATCCAGCGCCATTCCCACGTACCCGAGTTTTGCCAGCATGTCCGCCCTGTGTCGCGCGTATTCGTTGTGCCCCCACCACTCGTGAACCACCAGCACGCCGGGTCGCGGGCCTTTCTTGGCGTCGTCCCAGGCTATATAGCCCTTCATGGTTGTCTCCCCGTCCTTGTAGGAGACCTCTTTGCCGACCACTTTCGCGCCGGCCAGGCTGGTAAACCCCAATAAAGCAATAAACGCCAAAACAGTTAATCTCATTTTATCCTCCTAAAAATATCTCGGGTCATTTTACCAGAAATTACGCCCTAAATTTCACGCGGGGAGGTCAATGGAAATAGCCGTTCCGCCTTGCTGTCTGTTGCGTACCACTATGTGGCCGTTATGGTCGGCTATTATGCGATTGACTATGGCAAGGCCGAGGCCCGTCCCTTTTTGTTTTGTGGAGAAATAAGGCATGAATATTTTTCCAAGGTCTGCCGGGTCTATGCCGGGGCCGTTGTCGGCAATCTCCACCATAGCGCGTTTGTTGGTCGGGTCGGATACGGTGCGAATCTCAATCGTTCCGGCGTCGCCCACCGCGTCCATGGCGTTTTCTATGATGTTCCTAAAAACGCGGTGCATCTGCTCCTTGTCCAACTCCAATTTGCCCATAAGCTGGTCATACTCGGTATTAATCGCCACGGCGGGCCTAATGCCGTCGTACATCTTGACGACGCCGTCTATTATTGCGTTTAGGTCGCTCATCTCCGGCGAGGCCACCGGCAACTGGCCGAAACGGGAGAACTCGTCCACCAAGGTTCTTAGAACCTCGACCTCCTGAATAATAATTTCCGTGCAAGGCTCGAAATTTCTTTCGAAGGCCTCCTTGTCCGTGGCGTGGTTTTTTCTCAGGCGCTCGGCGTTCAACCGTATCGGCGTGAGCGGATTTTTTATCTCGTGCGCCATGTATCGGGCGATGTCTCGCCATGCCGAGGTCTTCTCGGCGTTTATGATGGCGGTGATGTCCTCAAAAACAGCCACCATCCCAATGAAGGTTTCCTCCGAGTCCTTAAGGCTGGATATGTGGATTAGCAGTGTCCTCCGCGCGCCTTCCACGAAGACGGGTGTTTCCCTTTTTATATAGTCCTTGCCGGTTTTCCCCATTTCGCGCAATAGCTCTCGTATTACCTCCATGTGGGTCGGATCCAAAACGTCCTCGTAGTATTTCCCCAATGGATTCGGGTCTTTTATGCTGAGGATGGTGACGGCGGACGGGTTGCATGTGGAGAGGCGCCCCCTGCCGTCTATCGAAACGACCCCGGCGGCGATGTGGGCCAAAATCGTCTCTATATATTTTCTTCTTCTGTCCAATTCGAGGTTCATTTCGACCAACTCCGTATGGCTTTGTTCCAGCTTTTGTCTGGACGAGCCAAGCTCCTCGGTCATGCGGTTGAAAGAGCGTGTCAAAACGCCGATTTCGTCGCGCGATTTTTCCTCCAGTCGAACGGAGAGGTCGCCTTCGGCAACTTTTTGTGTTGCGTCCATAAGGTTTTTAATCGGAACCGTTATTTCCTTGGCAAAATATAGCCCGAACCAAATGGAGCCGAAAAGCACCACCAGCGTGACGAGCAAGAGGGTGATTTCGTACATCGCCTTTATGGGAAAACGCTTGTTCTTCAATTGTTCGTATTCCTTGTAAGTTCGCGTAATTCTGTCCTTTTTTTCGGCAAGTCCGGGTTCCACGTGGCCGCTTTTTTCCTCTTTAGAATAGGAGCTTTGAATGACCTCCATTGATTCGCGCAGGGATTTTTCCACCGTCTGGTTTGCCCAGTTGTCAATGCTGTTGGTGATGAGGCCGCTGGCAACGACGAATAAAAGGGCGGAGGGGATGAGCGTCAGCCCCAAAAATGAAAGAACAAGCTTTGTTTGAAATTTTGCCCCGGCCACTTGCGAATGTCGGGCGAGCGAAAGCTTTACAAGGTTTCGCCCTACGATGAGCCCCATCAGAAGTAGAAGTATGATGTTGAGGTTTAAAAGGACAAAAAGCGACATGTTGTCAATGCCGCCAATGCGCGGCCCGTCGTAAATCAGTTTCCACATCGTGAAAAGAAGTGCGGACGTAAGTATCGTAAAAAAGGCTATTCTTATGGCCTTGCTCTGCCCCCCGCTACTGAAGGCCGTCTTTTCATTCTCCATTTCTTACCATCAATATGCGATTCTAACCCACTTTGGCGCCTTTTGGCCAAGGTGGCGCAATGGTTTGGACTAATACCAAACCTCATCATTTTGCGATATGATGGGGCCGATGGAGACGACCAAGTGCGCGAAGCGGTAAAGACCAATAATAATCCGAGGGAGATGCTCGTTAGGGCTAAAGAAATTTTGGCCGAATCCTTCGGCACCCGCCTTAAAGGGGTCGTCCTGTATGGTTCCCGTGCGCGGGGCGACGCGGAGGAAGACAGCGACATTGATTTTTTGGTTCTTTTGGAAGGGCCTATTAAACTCGCGAAGGACTTGAAACAGATAATTCACGTCCTCTACCCCATGCAATTGGAAATCAATTCCACCATACATGCCGTTCCCGTTGACGTGGAAGCGTACGAACGCGGTGATACCGCCCTATGCCGTAACGCCAGTGAAGAGGGCATGGAGGCTTGAACGACGAGGCGAGAGACTTTTGGGAACGCGGATTGCGTTCGCTGGCAACGGCAAAGATAATATTGTCGGAAGACCCCGATTCGTCCGCTTCACGCGCATATTACATGGTGACGCCAACGAGGCGATTGAGGCGGCACAAAAGGTGATTGATGCCATCGGAAATATCAGACCGGAGTTGAAGGGGTGAAATTACCTTAAGGCCATTGGCTATAGCAAGGAAAAGATGTTATTTTAGAGGGCAAGCTATTTCATTTTAACTAGGAGAAATATGAGGAAAATTAACGCCCTGTTTTTGGCGGCAGTTTTGTTTTCGACAATCGTTGTTTTAACCGCGTCCGTTGCCGAGGCGCGTGTCGGCGGCGGCAGGTCTTCCATGGGGAGCAGGGGGAGCAGAAGCTATTCGCAACCCTCCGCGCCAATCCAAAGGCAGACGACCCCGCCCCCGCAGTCAACTCCGCAAAGGCAGGTTCAGCCCGTCCAACCGGCCCCGCAACCAATGCCTCAACCACAGCCGGCGGGCGGATTCATGCGTAGTTTCGGCGGCGGACTCCTTGGGGGCATTGCCGGGGGAATGTTGGGCGGAATGTTGTTCCGTAGCATGGGCTGGGGCGGCGAAGGGGCCGGCGGAATGGGCGGAAGCGGAATAGGCATTTTCGAGATAATCCTCATAGCCGGCATCGCCTACCTCATATATAGGATGGTTTCCAGTTCTAGGAAGACGGCTACAGAGCCTTCTTATCAACCGCCTTCCGACCAGCAGTTTCAATCGGCGGACTATCAGTCGTCCTCAGACCCGGTTTCCGATGGAATCGCGTATATCCGTCGGATGGATGCGGGGTTTGACGAGGCGAAGTTCAACGACGCCGCCATGGATGTTTTTTTCAAGGTGCAGGGGGCGTGGATGAGCAAAAACCTAGCCACAGCCGACGCGCTAATCACGGACGAATTAAAAAGGACGATACAGGACGACATAAACGCGCTAAACAGCGTTAGGCACACGAATCGCCTCGAAAACATCGCCGTCCGAAAGGTGGAAATAACCGAGGCATGGCAGGAGGAGGGGCAGGATTACATAACCGCGCTTTTTACCGCCAACCTTCTTGACTACACCACAGACGACGCGACGGGGGCGGTGGTGGCCGGAAGCAAAACCGAGCCGGTCAAATTTGAGGAATACTGGACCTTCACAAGAAAAGTCGGCCCGAACCCGTGGAGGCTTTCCGCAATAACCCAGAGATAACCGCGAGGAGAGATATGATTTTTCAGCATAGCGTCAACGTGGATTGCGCCCCTGAGACGCTTGCCGAAAAAATCAAATCGCCAAGGGTTCTGGCCTACGTATCATGGCCGGTGCTTGGGATTGTTCCGGTCGAACCAGCCGTCCCGCCGGAAATGTTTTTGGAACAAAAATATCTCGTCAAACTAAGGCTGTTTGGTTTGATTCCCATTGGATGGCAGGTAATAGACGTCTCCTGCCGCCATCTATCCGCCGAAAAGGGAAAATTTTGGTTTGAATTGCGCGACAACGGGCACGGTCAGATGATTTCAAAGTGGGATCACACGATCACAATTACTCAAAACGGCGCGGGAACCCTGTACAAGGATCGCATTGAGATTAAGGCCGGGTTTTTAACTCCGTTTGTCTGGGTTTTTGCCTCGGTTCTATACAGACACAGGCAACGAAGGCTTTGTAAGCTGGCGTTGAGAGGGTTCGATTTACCCGCTTTATTCAAGGCATAAACCGGGATAAAATGGCGGCTAATTAAAGAAGGAGAAAATATGGTCATGCGTTTTATGTCAGTTGAGGATATGGAAAAATATCTCGCGCCGTGCGTTGAGACGGGCGGAGAGGTAAAGATAAGCGATTCCGCTAAACTTCGCGGCGAGCCGATTGACAGGCTTGCGTACAACGCGGTGTTTCACGAAGACCAGGAGCAACGCGGCGTCACGCGCGCGCTTATAAAGGAGCTTGCGCTGAAATCAGGCGCGGTGCTTGCCTCCATACAGGGGCTTTACGAGGCGATGGGCAGGGGAGATGTCTCCGGCTTCACCGTTCCGGCGGTGAACATTAGGGGAATGACCTACGACGTGGCCCGCGCCCTGTTCCGCGCCGGCATGAAAAACGGCTCCACATCGTTCATCTTCGAGATAGCGAAATCCGAGATGGCGTACACAAAACAGGAGCCGTCCGAATACGTGGCGGTTATTTTATGCGCCGCCATTAAGGAGGGATACGTCGGGCCGGTGTTCGTGCAGGGTGACCACTTCCAGTTCAGCATGAAAAATTTTCAGGCCGACCCCAAGAAAGAGGCCGAGTCCATCAAGAAGTTAATATCCAAGGCGGTCTCCGCCGGTTTCTACAACATAGACATTGATTCGTCCACGCTTGTGGATATGGACAGGCCGGACGTTCCGTCCCAGCAGAAGGACAACTTCGAGCAGTGCGCGGAAATGACGAAGTACATCCGTAGCGTGGAGCCGAAGGGCGTTGTTGTGTCGGTCGGCGGCGAAATAGGCGAGGTTGGCGGCCACAACTCCACGGTGGAGGAGTATAAGGCCTACATGGGGGGATACAACAAGGTTATGCCCAAGGGGATGGTCGGCATATCCAAAATCTCCGTTCAGACGGGCACCTCCCACGGCGGCGTTCCGTTGCCGGACGGCACCATAGCAAAGGTGAAGCTTGATTTTGACACGCTTGCCAAAATATCAAAAGTCTCCCGCGAATACGGGATGGGTGGCGCGGTGCAACACGGCGCTTCCACGCTACCGGACGACGCGTTCGACCATTTCCCAAAATGCACCGCGGCGGAGGTGCACCTTGCGACCGGATTCCAGAACATGACGTTCGACCATCCGGAATTTCCCAAGGAATTCACCGTAAAAATGCGCGAGTGGATGCACAAGGAGTGCGCGGGCGAGAAAAAGGCGGGCGAGACCGACGAGCAGTTCCTTTACAAGACGCGCAAAAAGGCGTTCGGATACCTTAAGAAGGACATCTGGACGATGCCGGCAAAAAATCGCGACGCCATCTCGAAATCACTCGAGGACAAATTTGATTTTCTATTCAAAAAACTCGGTGTGGTGAACAACAAGGCGGCCGTTGAAAAATACGTTAAGCTTGTTCCGGTTAAGCCGGACATCAAAAAGGAAATAGAGTCCTCAGCGGCGCCAACGGGGCCCGCGCCGAAGGACGACAACCCGCGCGCCGATTAGGAATGGGAGGAGGAAATTATGGCCGATAGTTCTTTTGACGTGGTCTCCAGAATTGAAATGCCGGAGATTGTCAACGCGGTTGACCAGTCAATGAGGGAGATAAGCCAGAGGTACGACTTCAAGGGGAGCATAAGCAAGATAGAGTTGAACGAGAAGGACAAAAAGCTGATTGTTCACGCGGACGACGCCCAGAAGCTTAAGCACGTTTTGGACATTCTCCAGGGTAAACTTGTTAAAAGAAGCGTCCCCCTGAGGAATCTCGTCTATGAAAAAGTCGAGGCGGCGTCTGGCGACACCGTCAGGCAGGACATCACCCTTCAAAACGGCATTCAGCCGGAAAAGGCGAAGGAGATAGTCAAGGTCATAAAGGAATCCAAAATTAAGGTGCAGGGACAGATTCGGGAGGGGGAGGTGCGGGTCAGCGGGAAAAAGCTGGACGACCTCCAAACCGTCATAGCCCTGTTAAAAGGCCACGATTTTGGAGTGGATCTTCAGTTTGTCAACTATAGGTAGCGAGAGGTAAATAAAATGAGATATATCTCCGGTCTGTTGGTTTTTGCTTTTGTGGCTGTCACAGGTTTTTTGGCGGTTGCTGATAATGTGGTGAAGCCGGACACGATAATAGAGGGCAAGGCTCTTTTTATGTCCGAAAAATATAAATGTTTCACCTGCCATGGTGAAAAGGGGGAAGGCGGGAAAGGTCCGTCGTTCATCGGCGTTGGGAAAAAACTTTCAAACGCGGAGATGATGAAAAAGGCGGCCCACAACTGCCCCCCAACGGGGGCGTGTAGCCCAAAAGACCTTTCGGCAATTGTTGATTTCCTTAGAACCCTTTGATAAACAAGCATATGTAGTTGTGATGCCGGGACTTCCCCGGCATCTTCCCTCACAATAAGCCAACCCGTTTTTTCTGTCCGTCTAATAATCGTTAAAGGCGTAATTTGGAGTTAGCCCGCATTATTCATTGAATAAGGCGGGCAAAGTCGCAAGTTTGCGTTGAGAACGCGACGGCGAAGGATTTTTTGAGGGAAACATACGATGACGGTATGTTGACCGAGAAAAATTCTAGACGGTGCGTAAATCAGCGCAAAATCGCGGCTTTTGGATTATTCGCGGTTTTGACCGTGAATAATCCGAGTTAGAATACCCGTCATAATGGGTGACAACGAAAAAGACGTTTTTGAAAAAGACGCGCTCCTTGTCGACGGCATTGCAAAAGGCGACGCTCTTGCGTGGGAAGAATTCGTCCGGAGGTACACCGGATGGGTTCTTTACCGGTCGGCGCGATGGTGCGAAAAACATTGCCCGTACAAAGGCTCTGGAAGGGCGTGCGGGATAAAATCGGTTTCCATGCGGATGGCCGAAATCGAGGAGCCACTGAAGACGCGATGGAGCCACTCGCGGGCCGGCGAGTGCGACGAGGGCATGGACACGTATATTTGGATTTTGGAGCAATTGGAAAAAAGGATTATGAGATACAGCGGAAGGAATTCAAGCAGGCTTTCCACTTTCGTGTGGGCAGTGCTTAATTCCAAGGAGTTTTATGTCGACTGGCTTAGGTGGAAATATGGAAGAATCTTTTAAATCATCCTTTACCAAAACGGCTTACGACAGGCTTCCGGCCTCGGTGAGAAGGCTTGGAAAAAACGCGCAAACCGCCTGCATCCATCTTAGGCTTCGCAAATCCCCCGAGGCGATAGCGGAAGAGATGGGAATTAGGCACGACGAATCGGCCTTGCTTGTGTCCGAAGTGAGGCGCGCCCTAATCTCGTCCGGAAATTACGACATGATAGCTGACCCGGTTTTTGTGCCGTTGGACGGCGAGGACGGCATGGAGCCGGCGTCGAACGAGCCGGCGATGGAGGACAAAATAATGGCGGAAAAGTTCCTTTCGGCGCTTGCAAAGGCGCTTGGCGAACTTCCGGCGCTTGACGGGCGTCTTTTGCGCCTTTTTTTCGAGGGGAAAATGACGGCCAAGGAAATCGCGGCATTTCTTAAAAAGGCCGGTTTCGACGACGCGCCGAAAAAAGAGACTGATGTTTTTCAACATGTGGACAAGGCATTAAAAAGAGTGCTGGATTCCGTGACCCACGCCACGCCGATAGGTCGTGGCACCCTTACGGTAAGGGGTCTTAGGGAAATTCTTTCTCAAACCGGGGCGGGGGAGGCCGTGATATGAGACATTTGTCTTTGAACGAAATTTACGACGCGGTCGGCTTTGCCGGCGAGGGAAATGTGCCGGAAAAACTGGCGGATCATTTGGGGCGTTGCAACAGGTGCGCCTCGGCAGTGGCATCTCTCTATGAGCTTGGATTCGCGTTTGAATCAATCGGGCGCGAGGCCTCCCGTGGCTCCGTGTGCCCGTCGGCCCAGGAGTTGGCGGATTACATTGACGGAAATTCGGCGGATAAGGCCGAAATTAAAGGCCATCTGGAAACATGCGACTATTGCTTTGGGGCCGCCGCGCATTATTTTTCGGAGTCCTTCAGGATGAAGAAGGAGTTGCAAACCAACGCCCGGCTTTTTGAGACTCCGCCAAAATTTCTCGACGCCGCTCACGCCATAGTCGGTCGCGGCAAGTCTGAGCGGGTCGGCTTTTTTAATCGTTGGTTCGCCCCGGTTCCGGCCTTTGCCACGGCGTTTATATTGTTTGTGGCGCTTTTTAACTCGGCGCCGGCCCAGCGCGTTGGAATTTTAAAAGACGCCCCCTATTTTTCCATTTATCAAAAACAATCCAACGCGCTTCCATATTTTTATTTCGGCGGGGAAGGGAAGAGAACTGACGTATCCCCGGCGAACATGCGGGTTACCACGCGGAGAGGTAGCTTGGTTTTCGACTGGATTCCAGCCAAGGGCGCTACTTCGAGTTATTTCTTTTTGCAGGAGATAGTGGGAGGCGCCCCAACAAAAATTCGCGAGGTAAAAAACGCCGTTCCGCCGGTCGCCCTGCCGTCGGAGGAATTTAGGCCGGGGGTGGTTTATCGGTGGGTGACCGCCGGCAACATAGGGGACGACAAATATTTTGACGGACGGATGGAATTCAGCGTGTCCCAAGAGTGACGTTTTTCCAAAAAATATCGGAGGATTTATGGTTCTTTTGGAATTTAGCATGACGCCTCTGGACAAGGGGGAAAGCGTAAGTCCTTACGTGGCAAGGTCTTTGGACATCATTGACAAAAGCGGGCTTCCATATCGGCTAAACCCGATGGGGACCGTGTTGGAGGGTTCGTTTGACGAGGTTATGAAGATTGTCAAAGAATGTCACGAAAGAATGTCCCAAGACTGTTCGAGAATATCAACCACAATCAAAATGGACTATAGAAAGGGAAAAACCGGCAGGATTGAGTCGAAGATTTTAAGCGTTCAGTCCAAGGTCGGCCGCCAACTTTCAACGTAATTGCGCAGTCATTAATCGTCACCCTCATTGTGGTGGGGGTTGCCGGCCTTAATGGACGCAATCTCTTCCTTCGCCTCCGGCATGTCCGGCTTCAGCCTGAGCGCTTTTTCAAAATTCGACATCGCCTGCTCCACGTCGCCGCCCTCCTTGTACGCCCTGCCTAGGTTGAAGTAAATGACCTCGTTGAGGCGGTCGGCCTTTAGGGCTCCTTCATAAACTGCGACGGCGTCCTTCCATTTCCCCTGTTTCCTGAGGGCTATCCCGAGCCGGTTGCAGATGCGGAGATTCCCCGGATCCATGGCGTGGGTTTTGCGGAAAAATTTTTCGGCAAGCGGCGCGTTTCCGGCCTTCAGATATATCTCGGCAATCGTTTCAATTTTATTGCGGTCATTTTCAATAGCCTTGGCGAAGGACGCCTCCGTCTTCTCCGTTTCCCCTTGGGAAAGATAAATCTCCCCCATTGTAACGTGCCGTTCCGAGTTGGCCGGGCTGATGTCGCACGCCTTTTTAAACATTTCCAACGCCTCCTCCATCCTGCCTTCCTTTAGAAAAAGCGCCGCGCT
>JACQEX010000085.1 GCA_016200345.1 Nitrospinota bacterium | reverse complement strand
GCTGACCCGCGAACAGGGTGGCTGGCCGACGTTTGCGCCGAGCCCGCTTCCGTTCGCTCCCGGTCATCCCACGCCGATTGACGCATCCGAGACGGAAATTGACATGATTGTGCAACATTTCGCATCGGCCGCGAAGAGGGCCGTTACAGCCGGATTTGAGGTTGTGGAATTGCACATGGCCCACGGCTACCTCTTGCACCAGTTTCTTTCCCCGATATCAAACATGAGGCTGGACGAGTTCGGCGGGGACTGGGAAAACCGCGTAAAACTTCCTCTTCTCGTGGCAAAAGAGGTTCGCAAAGTGTGGCCCGAAAAATGGCCGGTGTTTGTCCGCATCTCCGCCACCGACTGGGTCGAGGGGGGATGGGATTTGCCGCAGGCGGTTCGATTTGCCAAGGCGCTTAAGGAAATTGGGATAGACCTAATTGACTGTTCGTCCGGCGGGCTGGTTCACAACGCAAAATTTCCAACCGGGCCGGGCTTTCAAGTTCCCTTTGCCGAGGCGATTCGGAAAGAGGCGGACATCGCAACCGGAGCCGTGGGGTTCATCACCGACGCGCACCAGGCGGACGAAATTATCTCCGGTGAAAAGGCGGACGCGGTTTTTCTGGCGCGGCAATTGTTGCGCGATCCGTACTGGCCGCTTCACGCCGCCAAAATTCTCGGTATTGAGACGGCCTGGCCCCGGCAGTACACCCGCGCGAAACAGCGCGAAGAAACCACAAAAAACGCTAAAAGACACGAAAAAGGGAAAGCCGGGGTTTGCCAACTTAGAAACAAACCCTTTCGTGTTTTTTCGTGCATTTCGTAGTTTTTCCTCTCGGGTTCTTAGCGGTTAGAAGCGGAGGTAGAGCATGGCTCCGTACGTCTGCGTGCCGGCGGGGGTGGTCATGTCGCTCATGTTCACATAGCCAAGGCCGTTGGCCCAGACCCCCTCCAGTGCAAAGTCCACCTTTTTTGTGTTGACCAAAATTTGCAGGTTAAAATATCCCGCCGACTGCGCGGAATAGTTTGTCAACGACTGGTAGGAGCCGCCGCCAGAAAATGACAGGTGCTTGAAGACGTTCACGACGGCGGACATCGTGCCGCCAATCACGTCGCGGTCGTTTATCGCGGGGTTGAACGTGTGGTAGTTCTCGGCTTGGTAGGCAAAGGCAAGCCAGTCGTTTAATTTTAGCTTTCCCTCGATTGCGGCGTCGGAATTCCAAATGACGTCCCCCTTGACGTTTTCTCCGGAGTTGAGCATTCGCGCCCTAATGGCGACTTCGTGGTCGCCAATTCTATCAACCGTCCTGGCGTATTTTAGCCCCAGCAGGAGAAGCTCCAGATCGTCGTGAAGTCCGAAACGGAAGAGAAACACCTGGCGTTGTTGCGTGGTCGTTGCGTTTTGGGAGGAGGAACTGGACGGCGGCACCAAAAGGTCTATGTTCACGTCCACGCCCAACTCCGCCATCCCCTCGGGAAGCGTTATCGGCCTGTCCACCGGGTTGTTCGGATAAGAGAACCCGGCGGCGTCCGGGGTTGGCAGAAAAACGCAGACTAACATCAGGCAACATAAAAAAAAATAAAGCCGGTTTGTCCACGCCATAAGGCCGGTATTATACCCCAGGCCGGGTTTCCCTATTGACAAAGAGGCGCCACAAGCTTAGTTTATCGTGAGATTTTAATGGTCGCGCCCCTTGGAAAATTGAAGGCGCTACCGAGGCGAATCATCCTGTGATGAAAGATGAGAATGTGCCGTCAGAGTGTGCCGTAAGTTGGGGAAGCTATTTGAAAATTTCTAAAATGCTGGCGTTCGTCCTGCCCGTTTTAATTTCTATTGGGGCCTGCGGCGACTCGGCCTCCTCCTCGTCCGCAAACCTGACCGTCACCGGGGCGACCGACTCCGCGAACGTGCTTTTCCAAACCGCCTCCGGCGGAGCGTGGTCAGCGGTGTCCGTAACCGGGGGCAACTACAAGGCGACGCTGGCCTCCACGTCCACCCCGTTCGGCATGGCTATATACTGCCAAAACACGAATACCACGCAAATCATACAGGGAACCATCGCCGAGGTTGGAAACAAGATGAACCCGGTTTATTGCGCCCCAATCGCCGGCTCCGTCACCGGCTCCGTCTCAAACGTGACCGGCGCGGACACGGCAAAGGTCGTCATCGGAAACAATAACAACTGGAGCGCCACGTCAACGCCGACCCTTACGGCGGGAGCTGGCACCTATTCCCTTTCCGGAATAAGCTCCGGAACCTATGACGTCGCGGCGGTGGAAAGCGACAGCTCCAACAACGTGGTGAAGGTGCTTATCGCCAGAAACCAGACCATAAGCTCCAATGCGTACTCCCATACGTTCGACATGAGCACGGCCACGTCGGTGTCCGCGACCAACACGCTTAGCGCTATCAGCCAATTGGGCCTTACCTCCACCGGGAGCGCGGCCCTTGTAACGTCGAACGGCACAAGCATACCGGTAAACAACGTCGCCAACTACGCCGTGGTTCCCGGAACATCCGCCGGGGACGTATACATTATAAGCATGCAGGTCTCCTCCGGCGCCTCCTTCGTCACGCGCAACAATTTTTATGACGCGACCACAAACCCGGGGAACATAACGATTGACCTTTCGGGCATCACCTTCACTTCGAAATTTACCTTCGGAGCCGGCCCCGCCGTGAGCGCGCTTTCGTACACGCCGAGCAACTCCAGCCCGGGTTCGAAGGCGTTCCAAATAAAACTCGGCTCCGGGTCGGCCCTTGGTTCCAACATAACTGTCACGCCGGGCTATCTCGGCTCCGGGACCATATATACAATCCCAAGTTTTACGGCCGCGGGCTACCCGTCATGGAATCTTACGTCGGCCAACAAATACAATTTTACGGCGAACGCCGTCATGCCCAATTGGAACTTCTCGCGCACGGGTGGCAACCTGACCGGGGACAGCGCGGATTATGCCGGCGTAAACACGACGCTTAACGGCGCTCCCGTAACCTATCCATAGGATAAACGGTCGAGACGACCGGCGTGGGAAAAAGCGGAAGGCCTTGGAAATAACCTGCGGACCGGTTCGCTATGATGTGGCTTCCAATATCGCGTTTTTAGCGAATAGTTTCGTTAACCGATTCCTTTATCCGTTCAAGGACTTTTCGAGAAGCCCTGCCAAACTTTTTTATAATTATGTCTTTGTGGAGCGTATAAATCTTATCCGGTCGAATCATGCTTGGAACTTTAAGCCCCAATTCCGAAGTTGGAAATGATATAGGAAAAAGAGCGCGAATACCCCTCCCGCACCTCCCCTTTCCAAGGGGAGGATTGAGGTGGGGTTTTCCCCAACTTCGGAATCCGGGATAAGAACAATGTCCCCCTGCTCATACGGCATTCCATACCTCGTCATCCGTCGGGTTGTCCCAGAATTTCAGGCTACTTTCGGAGGCCTCGACCAATTCAGCACGAATTTCGGGGTCACAGCGAATTTCGGGGTCAGGTCTTGCAATAGCATATTTTAAGCTATTATTATTTTGCAAGACCTGACCCCCGCCCCGTGCAAACTTCAAAATGATTAGACGGCTCATCATATTTTAAAATCTCACCGCAGGCTTTTTTCTCTTCCCAACTTGCCGGAGAACGGGGCAAGGGAATATATTGGAGTGAACTCATTTCAATTTCTTTAATCGGTGGACGGAAAGATTGTTTTCTATGGGAATTGGATACTTGCTTCATGATGATGGGGGCAAGACTTCCTTTTTTCCACTTTAAAATATCATGGTTTTTCAAACCAAACTCCTTCCCCGCAATTGAGCTTGTTAAATATAGCCTTATTTAAAAGATTCATATTTTTTCAATCCTGCCGGCGGTGTGTTCATCTCCAACATCTTGATATCCGGAACCGCAGACCCGGCAATTCCCTTAATCGCCCCGTAAAAAGTTACAGCATTGGCTAGTATTTTATCCAGGGATTTTTCCCTTTCTTTCCAGATTTTTTGTAATTTTAGCTTTTCATCGCTGTAGCTATCCTGAAGTCCCTTGAAGCCTTCCAAAATCGCCTCGAATTGGGCTTTAAATTCTTGGCTGGTCAGGTAGCTATAAAGCATCTCCATTTTACTTTCTTTGCCTTGCTGTACTGCCGTCATAGACTGAACCTTCTCTAACCCGTGCCTTACAACCAAAGAAAGTGATTTTAGTTCAAAAAAAGAGCAAATCCATACGCCGTCTTTTAATAATATCCCGTCAGAACTTTCCGGTTTTGTTTCCGTCACCAATATCAATGCATCTGCTTTAGCCTCAAGGTTATCATCACGAAATTTTTGGAGCCAATTATTGTCAAAATTCTTGGCTCTTTTGCTCTCGTAATAGATTTTGCCGCACTCAATCCCCCGGTTGGTTCGAACAGTCTGCAAAATATCCGCGCCCCTTACCCCCTTTTTCACAGATTGAATTTCATCATAGGGATAAAGCGTCCTGAGAACATTTTCAATTTCTAACTCTTGAACCTCCCCTTGCAATTGAACCGAGCCAAGTTCGGCCGTTCGTTTTGCTTCTTCAATTTGCTTTTTAAGGTCATCAATTATTTTTTCCTTTTCTTTCATTTTTAGAAAGTTTTCTTGTTCTGAATTTCTCTGAATTTTTTGTTTCTCCGCCCTAAATTTTTCGGCATATTCCTTTTCTTTTTCAAGACTAATTTGTTCGGCAAGTTCTTCTTTTTCCCTTTTAAGCTTTTCGATCTCCGCTTAAGTTTTATTTAGCTCCCTTACCTGTCCGGACTTATTCTCAAGGTTTTTTTGAAGCTCCTTAATTTGCTCTTCCGTTTCAAATTGAATTTCCTTTCTAAGAGACTTCTCCAAGTTTGTTTTTTCTATTTTTACTTTTTCTTTGACTTCGCCATTAACCAAGTCTTGCAACTGTTGTTTTTCTTCAAGGACTTTTTCGCGCTCCTTTTTTATGGCCTCTTGGGCCTCTATTTCCTTATCCTTCTTTGCGGCCTTCGCCTCAAAATCCTTTCTTATTTGTTTTTGAAGTTGATCGTAAAGAACGTCGTTAACGTTAATTTCAGTTCCACATTTCGGGCATGCAAGAATACTTTCCATTTTTTTATCACCTCAAAAAAATTTCTTGGCGTAACAAACGTTAATCCGACATTTCCCATATGACCCCTGCTTGACCCCTTTGCAATGACGAAATGATATACGCTCCGGTAAAAATAGTCAAATCACGCCATCCATCACGGTTCGACCGCCGCAGGGTACGGGGTCAGACCTTGACATTTGACAAACTTTCAAAAAACATACATGAATGTCAAATGTCAAGGTGTGACCCCATTCTTTCTCGTGGGGCGAGAAGAATATTTAGCAATTTACAAATTTTGGGCAAAAAAAAAGCCCCTGCCGCAATCCGTAAGGACTGCGATCAGGGGCTTAAAAATTAAAGCCGGCAACGACCTACTCTCCCACACAATTCCTCATGCAGTACCATCGGCGCTGGGAAGCTTAACTTCCGAGTTCGGAATGGGATCGGGTGTGACCTTCCCGCTATAGTCACCGGCATTTTCTTAAAACTTGCGCTCATGCTCCCGCCGGCCCCATGATGTTTTTGAGACATCAAGTTGCCTTATGGTCGCACAAAAACAAGTTTTGCCGCGTTTATGAAAACACGGCAAAACATATTTCTTATGGGCTAATCAAATGTAACGTGAAAAATTAAAGTCAAGCCGAACGGCCTATTAGTACCAGTCAGCTCCACGCCTTACGGCGCGTCCACCTCTGGCCTATCAACCTCGTAGTCTTCGAGGAGCCTTTAGGGAAATCTTATCTTGGGAACGGTTTCCCGCTTATATGCTTTCAGCGGTTATCCATGCCGAACTTGGCTACCCGGCTATGCCACTGGCGTGACAACCGGAACACCAGAGGTTCGTTCACTCCGGTCCTCTCGTACTGGGAGCGACATCCCTCAAATTTCCAACGCCCACGACGGATAGGGACCAAACTGTCTCGCGACGTTTTAAACCCAACTCACGTACCGCTTTAATGGGCGAACAGACCAACCCTTGGGACCTGCTACAGCCCCAGGATGCGATGAGTC
>JACQEX010000089.1 GCA_016200345.1 Nitrospinota bacterium | reverse complement strand
CTGACCTTTTCCCCAAACCTCTTGGGGTAAACAACCACCAGCGAAACTGAATCGCGGTCTGATTTTGTTCTGAAGACGCAATAGGCTTCGCCAAGTGATTTTTTAAGCGCGTCATCAAGCTCTTGTTCGGACAGGCATCCGTCTCCAACGGGTAAATCAACGGCGGTCGCCTCGCCAAACTTCAAGGTCTCGTTTAGGGCCGCCGTAAGGCCCGAGCCGGAAAGGTTCTTTTTATGTTCGGCTACGCCGTCCAAATCCGCCAAGTACCCGGCAAGCATTCCCTGCGTCTTGGAAACTTTATCGCATATTTCCGTTATATTTTGAACTCGTTCCTTTTCGAGCCAGTCCAGGCCCGCCGGGGTCTCGAACGAAAGGATGTCTGTTCGTCCCGCCGAATGGCGAAGCAGGGTTTGCAACGCCCCCCTTGTCTCGAATAGAAGTCTCTCGGCGGTTTCCAGATTTTCTTGGGAGTGTCCGCCGGTCTTAAAACCCAGGTCGGCTATGATTTTGTTGAGCGCGGGGTTTGCGACGTGCACGACCTTTTCGGTGTGAAGAAATTTAAGGCACGAGTCCAGAAGGCTTTTAGGCCCCGCAATTAACGCTCGTTCCATCCGAACAATCACGGTCGTTACTCCATTCGAAGGTTTTGACATTAGGAAAAGAGCCAATTGTCAAGGCGCCGGACGGAGAAGCCCGGCGTGACAAAACTACGCCTAAATTGGGCCGGATTTTGAAACAACGCGGAAAATTTCCGAGGCCATCTTGTCGGCAAATCCCTCGTTTAATTTAAATCCGTCAGTCAGTTTCCCGGTCGTCTCGGCGGAGGGCGAAAAGATTCCGGAATTTTTAAGCTCCCCCGCGCGTCTTTTACGCTCTTTAAGAAGGGCTTCCGTCTCGAACCGGGCCGCGTCCAAAACTTTTTGGGCCGAGGCCTTTGCGTTTTTAATATCGGAGTCGAGGCTCCGCTCCAGCGCCCGAAGCTCCTCAAGCCCCGCGTTTACGACCGACCCGTCCATGATTTAACTCTTAAAGAACTTTGCGTGCTCCGCGTAAGACAGCATGGTCCTTGCGATGATGTTGGAGTCGTTTCTATCGCTGTTGAACATAAGGTTGTAAAGTCCAGGTTCGGACGACGATTTGCCGGTGAAATCCTCGACGAATTTGCTTCTTTGGAACTGCCGCTCCTTGAGCATTTTTTCCGCCTCGACCTGGGACAACCCGAATTTTTCCATCACCGACTTCACGCGCCAGTGGAACGAGCCGTAAAGGCGAGCATGGAGGGAGTTGAATTTCTCCGGATCCAACTCGCTGGAAATTATTTGCGCCCCGCCCCCCACGATGATGCAGTTTCCCTTTTCCGCGAGGTTCAAAATTAGCGTCCTAATTCTGGTGAACACCTGCGACTGTACGGATTGCAGGTAGTCCGGAACAAGCCCGTCTATGAACCAATTCATGAACGAGTATCTTCCGCTGTTGACCTCTCTAATCAGCCCGGAGCCAAGCTGTTCGTCCTCGGCTAGTTTCTCGAGCATCTGGTGGGTGAACACAATCCATTTTGAGCTTTGTTTTGAGTTAAAAAGGTCGCAGAGTTTCTCGGCCACTTGAAATCCGTCGCAACCGAACTCCCTTGAAATCGTGACGAAATGGCTTTTTTGTTTATGTTTCTCTTCCCTGGCCCTTTCCTCCAGCCAGAGGTGGTAAGCCGCGATGTTGAACTCAGGAACTTTTACCTTGCCACCGCCCGTTCCCATTTTACACCTCCACAACTGTTAAGGCCTGACGCCCGTCGGGCATCGTACGCACTCATCAGAATACCCGTATATAAGATACCGCTTATCCAGAAGTTTTTCAAGGATTCTGTTCCCTGAACACTTTTCAATTTTTCTTTGGCGGACGAGGGTTTAAGCGTTTGAATTCGATGGCTTTGCCTTGGCGGGAAGGCGCACGGTAAATACGGAGCCTTTTTCTACCTCGCTCCTCAACTCGATGCTACCGCCGTGCATTTCCGTAAGCTCTTTCACCAAGCTCAGGCCGATTCCCGTACCCGCGTGCAGGCGAGTGTCGGAGCCGTCTCCCTGTTCGAACCGGTCGAAAATAATTTTGTGGAATTGTGGCTCGATGCCCTTGCCCGTGTCCGAGACGTCTATAACGTACCATTTCTCGCCTGTTCCTTCCCGCCGGATGGAAATGGAGACTCGGCCAGCGTCGGTGAATTTAATGGCGTTCCCAAGAAGGTTCAAAATAATCTGTTTTATCTTGCGTTGGTCGCAAATAATGGGGCAGGGCATGTCGTCGGACTCAAAGGTCATATCAAGATTCTTCTTTTTCGCAAGCGATTCCAGCGAATGGGAGCACTCCTTCACCAAATCGTGCAAGTCTGACTCCCGAAGCTCCAAGGTCATTTTTCCGGACTCAATTTTCGCGAGATCCAAAAGGTCGTTGATTATTTCCAGGAGGTGGTGGCTGGATTTTTTAACCCTTCCCAGCATTTCCTTGCCCCTCGCGTACTTTTTCTCGTCCGCCTTAAGGTTTTCCCAGTCCGTGATTACCAGCTCGGTGAAGTTTATCATCGCGTTGAGCGGGGTGCGAAGCTCGTGGGACATGCTGGCAAGGAACCTTGATTTTGCGGCGTCTGCTTGTCGTAGGAGCAGGTTGGCCTTCTTTAGATTTTCGTTAATTATCAAGATTTCGGTCTGCATCCTCTCCCTTTCGGCGAGCAGGTTGTTCAGCCTGTCCCTGTCCTCCTTGAGTTTGTCGGCCATGTCGTTGAATGAAAAACTCAGTCGGCCAATCTCGTCGTGCGACCGTACCGTCGTCCTTGCCTCCAGGTTGCCGGCGCCCAATTCATTCGTGACGGAAACAAGTGATTTTATCGGCCCAGTTATGCTCCTGATTATTGCGAACACCAAGGCGAAACCCACCATGACCAGCGCAAGGAGAAAAATATTCTGGCTGGCGATTATCCTGGCCGCGTCCTTTTTTGAGACGGAAATCATGTTTGTGAATAGCGCGAATCTTTTGTTAATCATCCCGTCTATCCTGGCGCGTAATTTTGGCAGGATGCCGCCAATCCTTTCAACGCTTTTTTGTAGCTTCGGAGTAAAGGAGTCGCTCTTTAGAAGAGCCTCGTCCACCGAATATGCCGAGGAAAAATACTCGTAGAAATCTTGCCGTATCGAAGTCAATTCGCCCTGGTTATTTTTGTCATTGCGCAATAGCTCGGTTATGTGCGCGTCAAACCCCAGCGCGGCACTTCTGGCCGCGTCCATGCGGATTTTATTTTTTTGGGCGGCCGCGTCGTTTAACGACTGCTCCACTTCGGAGAGGTCGTTCTTAAGCGAAACGGCAAGGCGCAGATTTTCAACCTCGCTGGAGTCCAAGTAACGGCTGGTTTTCAGAAGACTTGCGTAGGTCACAATTATGACGAGCACGGAGGTTAGGAGGAAGAACATCAGTATTCCCCAGAGTTTGGTTCCAATCGTAACCCCAAGGGTCGGCCCGGTTCCAACTTTATTCATTTCATGTGATGTGAAGAAGCGCGTTTCGCACGCCGGTTTTTATTTCCTCCAGCCTGTCGGGCGCGAGGATTTTTTTGCCGCCGGACTCGCAGACATAAAATGTGTTGACCGCCCTGTACCCCTCGGTCGCTATGCGCGCCGAAACGATGTCCGCGTTCATCTGGCTTATGCCGCGCGTCACGTCGTAAAGAAGCCCGATTCTGTCCTTCGCCGAGGTCTCTATAACCGTGTGGTCGAACGAGACGTCGTTCAGCGTCTTGACCATCGTGTCAATAGTCGGGGCGTGTTGTTGCACGGAGACGAGTTTTTTCCTGTTGCGCATCAGCTCGTCCACGGTTTTTTCGCCGGAAAGGACGCGGTTCACCTCCGCCGAGACCCTTTCCCAAAACGAGACGTCGTTAATCGGCGCGCCCCCCGGCCCGGTGACGCGAAAAATGTCGAACGCAACGTCCTCCTTGTGCGTGAGTACCTGCGCCTCGTGTATGTCTATGTTTCTGGAGGAGAACGTGCCAACCACGTGGTACAAAAGTCCGATTTTGTTTTTGGATACCAGCGTGGCCTCGCCCGTTCCGTCCCCGTCTGCCGGACGATACCTCACCATTGACGGCGCGTCGCAGGCCATGAATCTATTGAACAACTCGCCGTCCGCCACCACCTGGTCGGACGTGCGAAGAAAAAAATATTTGTCGGGCATTCCCTTTATGAAACGGGCTAGCTCCGGCGTAATTTTTTCCTGGGGCACCATGCGCCCCTGCGCGAGCCATTTCAGCGGGTCTTTCCCCTCGAAGTACGACGCGCCAAGAAGGAACAAATCCCTAAGCAGTGCTCCCTTCCATGAATTCCACACGCCCGGGCCTACGGCGCAGGTGTCGGCGTATGTGAGCATATAAAGCCTTTTTAGGGTCGCCTCGTCGCCGACCAGCTCGCAGAATTCTATGATTGTCTTGGAGTCGTGGATGTCCCTTCGCTGGGCTACGTTGTTCATGCTAAGGTGCAGACGCACGAGCCTCGTTACGGTTTCCACGTCCTCTCGGGGGTAGCCGAGTCTTTCCAAAATCGCCGGATCCAGCTCCTCGTGGTCGCCGTGCGATTCGGAGCCTTTTCCGATGTCGTGCAAAAGAAGGGCGAGGCGCATTAAATCCTTCCGGGTTTCTGCCGCGTAAATCGCGCTTAGCAGGTCGCACTCCGGCTTTTCGTTCCTCCTCAGGTTGTCGAATTCCGTAATCGCGCGGAAGGAGTGCTCCGCCACCGTGAATTTATGGTACATATCGAAAGGCGTAAGGTATCTGATCGCCCGGAACTCCGGTATGACAGCCGTCATCAGCTTGCAGTCGCGCAATATGCGCAACGCGCCAATCGGCTCCCCGGAGGAGAGCACGGAGCGCAGTCCGTCGCCAAGCTCTGGGTAGCCCGGTCTTTCCTTTTTCCACAGCGAGCCGACTTTTTCCAATAGCCCGTGAAGTCCCCCGGATATTGCCAGTTCCTTTTCCACCACGAGGCGTAGGACGAGAAAAACCTTTCCTGCGTCCTTCGCAAGATCCTCGGCGGAAAGATCCTTTATAAATATCTCGTCCTCGCCGGCGAAAACGTTGGGGGCCAGCTCCTTGTACCGCGGTTTAAAAAAGAGCATTTGCGTTTTTGTGCGGTATCTCTTCGCCTGGTCTTGTATTGACTGGCAAAGCCGGAAAACCGTTTCGGCGCATCTGAAGTACGTCCTCATCATTTCCAGAACGGGCGCGTCGGACTCCCCTTTGTATCCGAGCCTTTTCGCGGTTTCCACCTGCACGCCGAAATTAAAATGGTTGCTCGGGCCGTTGGTTAGGAAATGGACGTCGTTTCTCACCCTTAGAAGAAAATCAACCGCCGTCTCGGCCCTCTGCGCCTCGTCCGCCTCCATCAGCCCGCGGTTCAGCATTTCGGCTATTCCCCTTACCTCGTATCGCGCAAGCGCGGCCCAGAGCGCGACGTGGTAGTCCCGCAGTCCGCCCGGCGACTCCTTTATGTCCGGCTCGGTGAGAAAGCAGGAGTTGAAAAACTGCTCGTGCCTAAGCTCGGTCTCCACCCACTTTTCCTTTAGGAATCGCTCCACCTGTTTTGCCATGACGTTTTTTCTGAAGCGGTACTCAAATCGGTTGTAAATCTCCTTGTCGCCCGCAAGGAACCTCGATTCCATCATGGACGTCTTGCTTGTCAGGTCGTTTTGGCTGATTCTAAGGCAGTCGTCTATCGTTCGCGTTGAGTGACCGACTTTGAAGCCGATGTCCCAAAGTTTAGGGATTACCTTTCCGGGGATTGCGCCGTCGGCCTTTGTTATGGTCTTGTCGTATAGAAAAAGAAGGTCAATGTCCGAAAAGGGGTTCAACTCGCTCCGTCCGTACCCGCCAAGCGCGACCAGAGCAAACGGGACGGTTGTTCCGCCGGCTTCCTCCACCAGCGAAACAACGAGCGCGTCAACGGCGGAGGCCCATTCCCGGCAGATCTCGAATCCTCCCGCGCCGGAGAGGTGCTTTTTTTCCAACTCCAGACGAAAGGCCTTTATTCTTCCGGCTATCTCAAGCATCCCTTTCATTGTGGTCTCTCAAACTTTGCGAGGCGTAGTTTTACCCGTATTGTTTTCCCGGCGCGGAAGAGCCGCACGTCAACCATATCCCCGGCGGGCATGGAAACGACCAGCCGTTTGAGGACGTGGTAGTCCGTCACCTTGTTGCCGTCAAAGCCGGTTATGACGTCCCCCGGCCTTATTCCCGCCTTTTGCGCCGGGGAGCCGACCCGCACGGAGGAGACCAACGCCCCCTCGGACACGCCCAGTACCATGGCCAGTTCCGGGGTCATGTCGCCAAAGTTCACGCCTATCATTCCGCGGTCAACGCGTTCCCCGTTCACCAGTTTTGGCAGTATCGCCTTGGCTATGTTGATGGGCACCGCAAGACCTATGTGCGAGGCGTCGGTGAACATTATGGAATTAATCCCTATCACCTCGCCGTTTTCGTTGACCAACGGGCCGCCGCTGTTGCCGGGGTTTATCGCCGCGTCCGTCTGGATGAAATCCTCCAACTCCAGCATCCCGATGTCGTCCCTGCCAAGCGCGCTCACCACACCCACGGTGAACGTCTCCCCCACGTCGTACGGGTTCCCGATTGCGGCGACCCATTCCCCCACGTCCACTTGGTCGGAGTCCCCCAGCGCGAGGGTTCTCCGGCGGTAGTCCCCGGCGACCTTCACGAGCGCGACATCGCTCAACGGGTCGTCGCCGAGTTTTTCCCCCTCGATGCTCGCCGGGTCGTCGGCAAACTTGACCATGATTTTATCCGCGCCGTTTATGACGTGGTGGTTGGTAAGTATGTAGCCCCTTTCGTTTATTAGAAATCCCGACCCGGTCCCAAGCGTCACGTAGGTGGTTACGAACCGCGACTTAATCCATGTGACCACCGCCTTTGAAAACGACATTCCCGAAAAAATTAGCGTCAGGAATATCGGCTTCGGGTTTTCCCTAAGCGAATAAATATGGACGACCCCCGGCATGGTTTTTTTTGCCACGCTTACGGCGTTGGAGTTCAGTCTCCCCAACGGCCGCGTGGAATACCGGTGGGCGCCGTATTTGGCCGGGGTAGGGGCGGGGTCGCCCCCCTTGCAGGAAAATGCCGCAAGGGCCAGGACGAGCATTAGGGCGATTGCGCTCCTCATCCCGGCTTGCGGGCCGTTATCAGGTCGGTTATCCCGAACGTGAGCGGGCGTATTTTAACGCCGGTAAAGCCGCACTCCGTAAAAATTTCGGCAAGTTTTTTTCTGTCGGGGAAATTCATCACCGACATCGGCAGGTAGGTGTACGCGTCCGGGTGCCCGGAGACGATTCTTCCTACAAGCGGCAATATTCGGCTGAAATAAAACAGGTAGAAAAATTTTACGACCGGGTTGGACGGGGTGGTGAACTCTAGGATTGAAACCGCGCCGCCCGGTTTTAGCGTGCGGAGCATCTCTTTAAGCCCGTCGGCGAGCGAGGCGAAGTTGCGTATTCCGTACGCGCAGGTCAGCCCGTCAAAAACCGCGTCCCTAAACGGCAGGCGAAGAGCGTCGGCCCTGCCAAGGTGTATTTGCCTTCCGACGGTTTTTTTTCTGCCGGCCTTGAGCATTTCGTGGCTGAAATCAATGCCGATAATTCTTGCTTTCGCGCCGCGCCCTTCCTGCTCCAACGCCACGTCGCAGGTGCCGGTCGCCACGTCCAAAAACACGCCGTCCTTGACCGGCAGTTGGTCAATGGCCGTCTTTCGCCACCTTCTGTCCAGCCCGCCGCTAAGCAGTCGGTTCAAAAGGTCGTATCGCGGGGCGATGGCCGAGAACATGCCGCTAATCTTTGACGGGTCCTTTTTAATCGTCATGTGGGTATGATGGCATATATTCGCCCCAAAATAAAAGTGTTTCCGACGTCCGATTTGGGCCGGGGCGAACGCGTAAGTGTGCGGCAATAATCTCCCTATACTTGAGTTCTCCAAGTCAGAGCGAACAAGTATGCCTCTTGAGAAGGGTTGCCGAGGGTAGTCGCGTCCGCAGTGAATGGTTTTGCCTTGTGCGTTCAAAATCAGAGAGTGCTTTCCGGCAAATTGATGAGGGTTGACGAAAACATTTTCATTATGAGACGGACGGTGTCCAGTTTGTCCGATTTGTCGCGTTTGTCGGTGTCTTTTTTATTTTTTTTCGGTTGCTACGCTCCTTGGGGTGTACAAAGTTGTTCGGTGGGTACACACTTATAGTGTGTACTTTGCCACGCAGGGGCAATCTCACTTCCCGCCCCCGTTCCCGGTAGGTGCATGGCCGGAGTTTACGCGCCACGACTTGGAAGGTACATGGCCTCCGCCATGTACTCCCGACCTCGAATAGGCATAATGAGTTCATGCCTCCGACATGAGGTACAAAGCAGAGGCTTTGTACCCACCCATCCCTCCGGCACCATTTCGTGGTTGCCTCTTCCCCGCCCCGATTGTCATCCCGGCCTACTAGCTCCTGCGGAATATTTAGACTTAATAAGCATAAATTAGAGCGACGGAGTAAATAAGGCCGTCCAAGGTTGCCGAGGGATCCAGCTCCTTTAAGAATTAGGCAACCGTCCCCTTTATTCTGACTTCTTACTTCTTTATTCTGAATTCTGTTATTTATCATTCCACATTTATACCCCGTATTCGGGCAAAGGGCTTTTGCGTTTTTGGCATTATTGACCTTTTTTGCGTCTTTGGCCTTTTTTGCGATTTCACCCGGCACGCCTGTTATCGGCGTATGTCGAGGAGCGTTTTGCACGAGCGGGTCGGCTTCGGAAAGACAATCTTATTTTTTTAAGCTTTCTTTTGGCAAAATTGCCCGAACTTTTTTGCGAATTTGTTTTGCCATTGAGACCGCCCGTTTGGCTTCATAAAGGGTTATGTCGTCCCAGCCGGGATATCCGTCCGACAACCGCATAGCTAGTCAGTCCGGCCATTTCTTCCGGCGTTATGTCCAATTTTGTGCGGGCCGGCAATGTTGCGGTTAATTTTTCCAGGTCGTGCGTCTTGGAGAAATCAATGTTTTCCAACACCAAAAGGGCTTTGATATATTTCTCGGCACATTGCTGGGCATGAAAGCAAACGGTGTCAGTAGGGCATTTTTCGCCAAGCTTGAGGGTGTGGGTGGCGTTTAAAAAATCGTTCTCGGCCTTGGATATCCACTCACGAACCACGCTCAAAGTGTTTTTAGGGTCGGGCATACAGGAGCTTCCCGTCAATCTCGGCCGACCTCTCGACGGTTCCGGGGATGTCTTTTCTCCATTCGTAATCCTCGGGGGTGGTTACGATTATGTCCTTGGAAATTTTAATGCCGTGCAAGGCAAGGCGAATCTCAATCTGTTTTTTTCGTTTGGATTCCGTGACCGGCATCACCACCAAAAGGTCAACGTCGCTGTCCAGCCCGGCCTTGCCTTTCGCGTGAGAACCAAAAAGGATAATTTTATCCGGCGAAAAGTGACCGGCGATTATTTTCGCCATTTTCCCGATCTCGGACTTAATCCCTTTGGTTTTTTCTTTTAATGTCGCCTTCATTTACTTCTTCCCATCACGTCGGCATCTTAGCATCAATCGGCTAAAAATCTGAATTCCCACTAAACTCAGTCAAATCTCTTTTATGCAATAGCAACTTGAATTGGAGATTCCCTCAAAAATCGGTTTATTTTAATAAATATGAATAGCTCTGGCGAAGCAAGCCCTTTCTTAGTTGAAATTTTCGGTATGACCATCACGCCGCCTTCACCTGCACGTTTTCCTTCACCAGCCTACTTTTCATGGCATCCCGCAGTTCCTTGAGATGCTGATGACCGTTCACCTTCCGCAGTGTCG
>JACQEX010000080.1 GCA_016200345.1 Nitrospinota bacterium | reverse complement strand
CGCGGGGATGGGCGAGATGGTGATGTTCGCCACCGGCTCCAGCGCGAGGCAAACGACCGCCACGGAGGGAAAGCCTGTGGACGCGGTGGTCATGGCCATCGTGGACACGTGGGAGATAGTCGGAAAGGTTGTTTACGACAAATACGGCGAAGAGGCGGTTTCGGTTTAATTTTAGGAGGCCAGGATGAATTTGGGCGAAGAGCAGGTTTCAGCCGTCGTGAGGCGCGTAATGGCGAAGATGGCCGGCGGCGAGCGCGCAGGCGCGGAGCCAGTGGACGGGCGGCTAGGGGTTTTCTCCACAATCGCCGAGGCGGTCTCCGCCGCCAAAACCGCGTTTAACAGCCTTCAGGACACGCCGCTCGACACAAGGGAGAAGATGCTGGACTCCATGCGCTCAGCCGCCTTCGCGCAGGTTGAAAAACTTTCCAAAATGGCGGTTGAGGAGACGGGGCTTGGAAGGGTTGACCACAAAATTCTTAAAAACAAACTCGCAATCCTAAAAACACCGGGCATAGAAATTTTAAAATCGTCCGCGCAGACAGGCGACCACGGCCTGACCCTCACGGAGCGCGCCCCGTACGGCGTTATAGGCACGATAACCCCGTGCACAAACCCCACCGCGACCGTCATCAACAACGCCATCGGCATGATAGCTGGCGGAAACTCAATCGTCGTGAACGCGCACCCCACCGCCAAGGACGGGACCCTGTACGTAATCAGCCTCCTAAACGCGGCGATTATGGACGCGGGCGGCCCCGCAAACCTTATATCAACCGTTCAAACCCCGACCATCGCCACCGCTGGCGAACTGATGAAACACCCCGACATCGCGCTGTTGGTCGTGACCGGCGGCCCCGCGGTGGTCAAGGCCGCCATGGCGAGCGGGAAAAAAGTCATCGCCGCAGGCCCGGGCAACCCGCCGGTGGTGGTAGACGAAACGGCCGACGTCGCCTCTGCGGCGAGGCACATCGTTGCCGGCGCGTCGTTCGACAACAACATCGTCTGCATCGTGGAAAAAGAAATCATCGCGGTGGATTCGATAGCCGACGGACTTTTGGCGGAGCTAAAGAAAAACGGCGCATACATAGCAAACCAACACCAGGTGAGACAGCTGGAAAAACTTCTGATAGAGCGCGCCCCCTCCGGCCCCGGAGACCACGGCGTTGTGAACAAAAACTGGGTCGGCAAAGACGCGCGGCTGATACTGGAAAAAATCGACGTGGAGACAAAGGAAAACATCCGCCTGATAGTTGCGGAACTGCCGAAGGAGCACCCCTTCGTGCAGATGGAGCTTTTGACGCCGGTGCTGGGGCTGGTGCGGACGAAGAACGTAAACAGCGCGATAGACGCGGCGATAGAGGTGGAGCACGGGTTTCGCCACACCGCCGTTATGCACAGCAAAAACATAAACAACCTCAGCGCGATGGCCCGCGCGGTGAACACCTCCATCTTCGTCAAAAACGGCCCGTCCACCGCGGGGCTTGGTTTCAACGGCGAGGGATACACGTCCTTCACCATCGCAAGCCCGACGGGCGAGGGGCTTACCACCGCGCTCAATTTCACGCGGGAGCGAAGATGCACGTTAAAGGACAGTTTTAGGATTGTATGAACTTGGTTGAGGCGGTTCAATCGGCGGGCGTCGTGGGCGCGGGGGGCGCTGGCTTCCCCACGCACGCGAAAATCGGCGCGTCGGTTGACTGCGTTTTGGCGAACGGTGCCGAGTGCGAGCCGCTTTTGCACTCCGACCAATTTATAATACTCGAACGCGCAAACGAGGTTGTGGACGGGCTGAAATCCGTTATGCAAAACACCGGCGCAAAAACAGGCGTCATCTGCATAAAGGAAAAAAACTTGGCGGGCGCCAAGGCGCTCGAACCGCTTCTGCAAAAAAACATTTCGTTGTTAAAGCTGAAGGATTTTTATCCTGCCGGGGACGAGCAGATTTTAACCTACGAGGCGACGGGCCGGATTACCCCCGAGGGCGGCATCCCGCTTGAAGTCGGCGTTTTGGTGCAAAACGTAGCGACGCTGGCAAACATCGCCCGCGCGGAAAAAGGGGAGGCGGTGACGACAAAAACCGTGACCGTTGGCGGAGAAATAAAAAATCCCGGGATACATCAGATTCCTATCGGAACCTCGCTTGCCGACGTCATCTCCGTCTGCGGCGGAAGTTTAATCGAGGATTACGTGGCGCTTTTAAACGGCCCGATGATGGGGCGGCTTGTAGACCCGTCGAACGAGGTGGTCACAAAAACCACAAGCGGACTGTTTTTACTTCCAAGGGACAACCCGCTTGCCACGCGCTTCTTAAGACAGCTCCCAGCCGATATCCGCCTCTCGCGCGGGGCGTGCGAGCAATGCAGGTATTGCACCGACTTCTGCCCGCGCTACCTTCAGGGGCACTCGCTGAAGCCCCACATGATAATGCGCGTGATGAACGAGCAGAGAGAGCCGGAAGTGGCGACAGTCACCGACTCGTTCCTCTGTTGCGAGTGCGGCGTGTGCGATTTATTCGCATGCCCGCTTGCGCTCTCCCCCAGAAGATTTTTTCGCGAGTTCAAGTCCACGCTCTCCAAGCGCGGGATTAGATACGCAAAAAAGGCCAAGGCGTACGAGGCGGACGTATATCGCGAATTTCGCCGGGTGCCGAAGGACAAACTATTGCGGAGAATCGGCGTTTCGCAGTACAACGTAGCGCCGGAATTCCACGGAAAGCTTTGGGACGTCGACTCGGTCGAGATTCCGCTTTCGATGCACATCGGGTCAGCTTCGGAGGCCGTCGTGTCCGTAGGGGACAAAGTTAAGCGCGGCCAGTTGGTCGGCAAAATCCCCGACGGGAAACTTGGCGCGAGCGTTCATGCGTCAATCGCCGGCACCGTCACGAAAGTAAACGTGCGCGTGCGAATAGAGAGGCGGTCATGAAGGAATTTGGAAAATCAAAAATCGAACGCCCCGCGCTGGTGCTGTTGGAGCTTCGCTCAATCGCCCGCGGCGTGCGCGTGTGCGACGAGGTGCTTAAAAAGGCGGAGGTGCAACTGCTGGACGCAAGGTCGCTCTGCCCCGGAAAATACATGGTGCTGTTCGCGGGGCCGGTCGGCCCGGTGGAGGAATCCTTCAAGCAAGGGGTGGAGATGGGCGCGGATCTGATGGTGGACGAGCTTTTTCTGCCGAACGCCGACCTGCAAATAATCCCCGCGATGGAGGCGTGCGCCGTTACCCCGCCAGTGGACGCGCTTGCCGTTTTCGAGACGTTTACCGTGGCCTCCGTGATACTTGCGGCGGACGCCGCAGTTAAGGCCACGCCCACCTACATAATCGAAATGCGGCTCGCAAACGGGCTTGGCGGCAAATCGTACTTCACCCTTACCGGCGCGTTGGCGGACGTGCAGTCCGCAATGGACGCGGCAAAAAGGGCGATTGAACATCTTGGCGCGCTTGTGGCGGTGGAGATTATCCCAAGGCCGCACGCCGACCTTATAAGAAAGGTGGTGTGAGGTGCATCTGGCAAAAGTCATAGGAACCGTAGTAGCATCGCAAAAACACGAGGCACTGACCGGCGTTAAGCTTCTTCTCATCCAACCAGTAAACGACAAGCTGGAAAACAAAGGAGACCCGATAGTGGCGGTTGACCCTAACATGCAGGCGGGGCCGGGATGCGTCGTATCCTTCGTCGTCGGCCGGGAGGCGATGCTTGCGCTTCCTATCCCAAACTCGCCGGTGGACGCTGGAATAGTGGGGATTGTTGACGAGCCGATAAACAGGGAGACGAGATGAAAATTTGCAAGGTCGTCGGGAACATAACCACCTCATTGCAGGAGCCGATTTATGACGGCGTAAAAATAATGATCGTCCAGCCGCTCGGGCCGGACCAAAAGCCGCAGGGGGAGACGTTTCTTTCGTGCGATTTTGTGCAGGCCGGGCCGGGCGACCTGGTGTTGGTCGAGACGGAGGGGAACGCGGCGCGACAACTGTTTAACAACCAGAACGCGCCGGTGCACTCCGTAATAGTCGGGATTGTTGACGAAGTTCGCATGGAAATGAAAAAATAGGAGCGTTATGAAAACCGAATTGGGCCACAGAAAAGACATCGTTGCGATTGGCAAGATGATTCACGCAAGGGGGTGGATATCCTCCACCGACGGCAACATGAGCATAAAAATTTCCGAGGACAGAATCTTGACCACGCCAACCGGCGTCCACAAGGGGTTTATGGAGGAGGACGACCTGATATTGGTGGACATGGACGGCAAAAAAGTATCTGGAAGCCGAAACCCCTCCAGCGAGATCGCCCTGCATCTTGCCTGTTATAAAAACAGGCCGGACATCGGGGCCGTCGTCCACGCGCACCCGACGTTGTGCATAGCCTTTTCGGTAGCGGGGATTCAACTGGCCCAATGCCTTTTGCCGGAGGTTATTTTTACTCTCGGCTCGATACCAACCGCCGACTACGCCGCGCCGACCACGCAGGACGTTCCGAAATCCATCGAGAAAGTGATTAAAGAATACGACGCTGTGATTTTGGAAAGACACGGCTCGGTCACGATTGGAAAAACGATTTTCGACGCCTTTTACACGCTGGAGCGGATGGAGCACGTCGCCGAGATTACCTACCACGCCCGCGCCCTTGGCAACGCCCGCCCTCTCTCCGGAGCGCAGGTGGACGAACTGTTAAAAATACGGGAGAGCCTCGGTCTGCCGGGAAAGAAGGTTACGTGCAACGATTGCAACGCCTGTAGCAAGCACGACTGCTCAAGCTCGTCGCAAAGGGAAACGTCCTCTCCGGCTCCCGCCAAAAAGGACGACGACTCAGCGCTGGTGGAACTCATCACCCGCGAGGTGATGGCCGAGCTTCGCCGCGCCTCGTAGATATTTTGCGTTCCATCCCTGTCATGCCGGTATCATCCCTGCCCCGTCTTGGGAACGGAAGGAATTTGAACCTGCATCCATCTCTCATTAAAACGGGAGATAGATTTTAGGCTATAGGTCGTTAAATTCTTCGACTGAGAGATTGGCTTGTTTGATTAACTTTCGGAGGAGTCCGCGCCCCAATTCCGAATGTTGCGGAATAGAAAGGTTGTGTTCATGTCCATATTTTTCCATAACGACATGCGAGCCTTTTTGCCTCTCAACGAGCCATCCGGCCTTCAAGAATTTTTTGACCGCCGCAGTGCCAGAGCAAAGTCTTAATCCAGCCACTCAAACCACAACCTCCAACAATTCCTCCTTGGGATATTGTTGCTTGGACTCCATTGATTCAAGCCAGACTTCAATCGCCTCCTTGATGTTTTTGGCGGCCTCTTCTTTCGTTTTACCCTGCGATAAACAGCCGGGCAAAGCGGGGACTTCCGCCACAAAATATCCGTCCTCGTCCTGTTCTATGTGAATAAGTAGTTTCATAACGTTCCTCCTATTTGCGCCAAGATACCATGAAGACGGCGGCATTTAAAATGCCGAACTGGCGGAGATGATTACCCGCGAGGTGATGGCCGAGCTTCGCCGCGCCTCGTAACGATTTTTTGACCACTCTCTGTCACCCCGGGCTTGAACTTGGGAAAGGACTTTAACTTTGCAGGGTGAATCAGAGCGATTGCACATTTACGGGCATGAGGTTGCCGAGGCATCCAGTTCCCTTTGTTAGGATTTTATTTGCAATATTCCGCTATGGCTCCCCAAACAAGACTGCTATTGGCATTGGGAAACAACGATTTTAATGATGCAAGAGGCTGAGTAAGTGCGATTGAGGCCGACGCCAAAACAGGCTACCTTTTGGCCGACCCTGCCTCCTTCGCCTCAATCTGCTCAAAAGATATATATGGAAGGCTTGCCTGTTCGTGGGCGTGCTCAATGGTCATGGCAACAAGGTTCCCTAGAGCGTCCAAATCTAGATAGATGTTTTCGTTTATTTCTTTTGTCTCGACAACCGCACGGTCGGAAAACTCGACAAACGCAGTGTCCGTATCGGAATAATATTTGACCTTCATGTTAAACCTCTTTTAAAATTTCTGTCGAAAAACGCATTATGAATTGTCTCGCCATCGGGGAGTAATACAACTTCTCAAGGCTTTGTTTTCCTCTTCTATCCATTTCCATTTTCTTATCCTTCCGTCAGACTGAATCTCCGTACACTCCGGCTCTCTACCGGCGTCTTCAATCCACTCCATTTTAATCCTTGCCCGGTCGACTCTTTGCCTGACGAACAAAAAATATTGAGTAAACCTCATGTGCCCATTGTACCCGAATTCACAGGTTTAGAAAAAACGCAGAGGTGAGGGAAGACGGAACTTCTAAATAAAGCACGATTTAAGGTCAATAGGAGGCAACCTTAATTGGCTCCCCAAACAAGACGACTACGGGCATTGGAAAACCATTGTTTGAATTTAGCGCGTCGCCTCGTCAGATTTATCGATAAGTCAAATACGCAAGCCCGACCCCTTTTAAAATATTTTGCGTTCGCTCCCCGTCATGCCGGACTTGAACCGGCATCCAGTTCTATGTTTCGTTTTCAAATGGATTGGGAGCTGAAACAACAGTTGGGATTACTCGGCGATTCCAAGTTCCCTTCTAATTTGACCCCGGACAAATGGAACCAATCTGGCAAGGGCTTTATTCGCTTCTTCCAATTGTTTTTGGTCGATTGCCTTGATGAATTTTTCCATGATTTTAATTTCTTGATTTGAGCCATAAAGTTGAAATTGCTCTCTAGCCTTT
>JACQEX010000009.1 GCA_016200345.1 Nitrospinota bacterium | reverse complement strand
CATCTACCACAACAACCCGGTGGAGACGCTGGTCTCGCAAAAGGTCGGTTTTATCATCAACCTTTCCGCGTCCCCTTTTACCGTTGGAAAGCAAAAGATACGCGAGTCTATGATCGGAGCCGTTGCAAGGGAGCACAAGACTCCGGTGTTGTACGTCAACCAGACGGGGGGCAACGACGACCTGGTCTTTGACGGAAGAAGCTCTGTGTTCGACGGCGCCGGCAGGCTGGCGGCGCGGTGCAAACCGTTTGAGGAGGATTTGGCGATAATTGACTTGGGCGCGGAGGTTTCCGGAAACATAAGCGAGGATGATTTTACCCCCGAGGCGGAGGCCTGGGGCGCCTTGGTGTGCGGCACGCGCGACTACGTGCGGAAGTGCGGGTTTAAAAAAGCCCTGCTTGGTCTTTCGGGCGGGATTGACTCGGCATTGACCGCCGTCGTGGCCGTGGAGGCGCTGGGAAAGGAAAACGTGACGGGGGTAATGATGCCCTCGCCGTATTCCTCCAAGGGGAGCGTTGACGATTCCACGGAGCTTGGCAAGAATCTGGGGATAAAAACTTTGACCGTTCCGATTGACGGGATTATGGGGTCGTTCGGCGCGGCGCTGGAGAAGCCGTTCGAGGGGCGCACAGCCGACACGACCGAGGAGAACATCCAATCGAGGATACGCGGAAATATTTTGATGGCCCTTTCGAACAAACACGGGGCGATGTTGCTGACGACCGGTAATAAATCCGAGCTTGCCGTCGGCTATTGCACCATCTACGGCGACATGTCGGGCGGACTTGCCGTAATCGCCGACCTTCCAAAGACGTTTGTCTACCGCGTTTGCGAATGGCTGAACAAAAACAGGGGAGGGCTTATTCCGAGGGCGATTATTGAGAAGGCCCCTTCCGCGGAGCTAAGGCCGAATCAAAAAGACCAGGATTCCCTCCCGACCTACGACGTGCTCGACGCCATTTTGGAGCGCCACATCGAGCATGGCAAGTCGGCCGGGGAGATTATCAAGGATGGGTTCGACGAGAAAATAGTCGAGAAGACGCTTTCCCTTGTGGCCGGGGCGGAGTTCAAGAGAAGGCAGGCCGCGCCCGGGATAAAAATAACCGACAGGGCCTTCGGCATCGGGTGGCGAATGCCGATTGCCGCCGTAAAGAAGTATTAACCCTTCTTAGCGTACTCCTTACCGCCAGGGCTGTAACAATTTGAATTTATTTAGGTAAAATCTTGAAATGTCGCGTGATTTCAGGTATAAACTAAGGGACACCTTGCGTTTAAAAAATGAGTGGAAAATGGGGTGGTGCGAGTGTATGTCTGCTTTAATTTGGATTGCGAATGAAAAATCGTAGAATAGAACTGCGCTACAACGTGGCACGATTCGGGCTTAAGGGATACATTATTCTTATGCCCGACCCACAACTAATGCCTTTCGTGTTTGAAAACATCTCCAGTTCCGGCGTATGCCTCTCTTTTTTGTCCGAGCTTAGCCCGGAACAAGAGGGGAGGTTGGTCGGGCTGATTGCGGCCTCGCAAAGGGGAAATTATCTTCCGATTCAGCTGTTTTTCAACAACGTGAAAATTCCGGTGAATGCGGTCAACCTCAACTCGCGCGGCAAATTTGGTTTTTGCGTAAGCAAACACCAAAAGCTGACGGAATTTGCCGAAAAAGGCCGACAGCTTTTGCAAATGCTAGTGGACGCGGCCTTAAAAAAAGGGGCGCCCGAGGCGGATTTTACGGAGCACAGCACGCCCGGCGTAATAGAGTTGAATTCACCGGCGGTGGAGCAGGTTCCGAAGGAGGGCGAGGCAAGCGCAACGGCCCCGGCCCCGGCGGAGGATGTTCCCAAAGCCGTGGCTCCTGCCCCCGCGCCCGTTGTTCCCGCCCAACAACCGGCGCCAAAACCGTCGGACTCGGCGGTTCCGGCAAAACCGGCCTCGCCTTCAACAAACCTAAAAGATTTGCCCCCAAAACATCCGTTGGTCGATTTGATAAAAGCGAGGTACGACGCCTTCAACCGCAAGGTCTTTTTCCTTCGCTCGCTCGGCCCCGTGGTGGCGCCTCATTACATAAACGTCTTTCTGCCGCGCGATTCGGAGATGGTCCAGGTTTTGGGGGACAACCCCGCGACCTTGAAGAAGACTGTTTTCCGATGGGTTCCGAACGAGTTTAATTTGTTGGTGGGCGGTGTGAACAAAAAGGCCGCGGTCATGGTCGAGGATCTTTTTAAGCAGGCTATGTATCTGTTCATTCTAAAAAAGAAAAAAAACGACATAACCTTCGAGGAAATCTCCGGGCTTTTCGGCGGCAAGCTTCAGGAGCAGTATGTTCCGATTCGGGATTCTTTTTTCAACTCCGTTCTTCAGCTTATCGACGGGGCTGTTCAAAAAAATTTCGCGGAGTACCATTCCGACGTCAGCGTGGACCGCCAAAAATCAGTGGCCCTCAAAGAGGAGGAGCAACAGATGCGAAACATGGCGCCGGAGGAGTTGGTCAAAAAATATCTCTGGTCAAAAATTGTGGAGTTGGGGGAGCTTGCCCAATATCAAAAGGAGACGGCCAAGGCCTGGGTTCCGAAGGAGAAAGCCATGCAAATAGCCCAATTGGGCGGCGTCGTGGTGCTGACGAGCCAGATGTTGGATCTGTTTGTGGAAACGGCCCCGGGGCAAATGGCCGGGGACGCGTGGCGCGACCTGTTCGACGAGGTTGATTTGAGAAAGATTTACGAGCGCACCACGGAGGTGAAGGGGGAAAAGGTGAAGAACACCTTCGGCGTGTTTATTGACAGCCTTCAACCGGAGTTTAAAAGGGAAATTTTGATGACAAAGGTAATAAACTCGCCCGTGTGGTCCAGGTATTACGTTTTGAAGAAATCGAAGGTTCACTTCGGAAAAGTTTTCGGGATGAAGACCCAGGTGATGTACGCCTTTATCGAGGAAAAGATGATGAAGTCAACCGACGCCGGCGGCGACTACGTCTAGCGCACTCCGAAGAAGCCGGATTTTTTTACGGCGGCGCCGCCGGCCTCCGCGTATTTGCGCAAAAGGGCCTCCTGCTCCTTCGTAAGTTTTTCCGGCACGTCCACGACGACCTGCACGTGGAGCGTCCCCTTGCTTTTGCCGTGAAGCGTCGGCATTCCCTCGCCCCTCAGCTTGAAGACGGAGTGGGACTGCGTTCCGCGCGGAATCTCCATCGTGGCGGTTCCCAATAGCGTTTTAACCTCCACCTCAGCCCCGAGCGCGGCCTGCGGAAAGGTGACGTGCAATTTCGTGACGAGGTCGTCGCCGACCCTCTCGAAATCCGGGTGGTCTTTTACGTAAACGAGTATGTAGAGGTCGCCGGAGGTCGCGCCCATCGAGCCGGGCTCCCCCTCTCCGACGAGGCGCAGATGCGAGCCGTTTTCGACCCCGACGGGAATTTTAACCTTCAGATTCTTTTTCTTTAAAACCTTGCCGTGTCCGTTGCACCGTTTGCAGGGCTTTTTTATAATTTGTCCTTTGCCGCCGCAGGCCCCGCACGGCATGCTCATCGTGAAAAAACCCTGTTGTCTTCTAACCTGCCCGTGTCCGCCGCACGAGGGGCATATCTCCGGCTTGTAGCCGCTTTCGCAACCGCTCCCCTCGCACTCGTCGCAATGGGCGTATTTTTCCACCGTTATGGTTTTGTCCATCCCCGTCGCGGCCTCCTCCATGGTTATTGAAAGGTCGTAGCGAAGGTCGGATCCGCGTCCACGCTCGCGCCTCGTCTCCCGGTGGCCAAAAAAACTCTCGAAAATGTCGCCGAACGAGGAGAAGATGTCCTCCACGCCGGAGAATCCGGAAAAGCCCGTTCCCCTTAGTCCCTCGTGTCCGTATTTGTCGTAAACCTGCCGTTTTTGGTCGTCCTGCAGGACTTCGTACGCCTCGGCGGCCTCCTTGAATTTATCCTCGGCCTCTTTGTTGCCGGGGTTTTTATCGGGGTGGTATTTCAGCGCGGCCTGTCTGTAGGCCTTTTTGATTTCCTCCTTCGAGGTGTCCTTTTTTACGCCGAGTATCTCGTAGAAATCGCGCTTGGTCATACGCGGGCTTATCCGTTTTCAGCCGGGAAACGCCCCACCACGACCTTTGCCGGGCGAATGAGCGTGTCGTTCATCAGGTATCCGATCCGCGCTATTTCAATCACTACGTCGTCCTTTTCCTTGTCGTCCACCGGCAGGGCCTCCATCTGCGCCGGGTTGAATTTTTTACCCAGGCAGTCAATCTCCTTAAGGCCCGCCTCCGCAAGAATTCTCGCAAAGCCGGATTTTATCATGAGAATCCCCTGAATCAGGCTTTCAACGTCGCCGGTTTTTT
>JACQEX010000008.1 GCA_016200345.1 Nitrospinota bacterium | reverse complement strand
TGCGAGGAAGCCGTAAGCGACCCATGCGTAAAGCAGGCCTTGCGACCATCCGTCCACGTAGTTGTAAACGCCGAGGTATGCGCCTATGGCGGTTGTCAGCACGACCATGGAAAGCCCGAAATAGGCGGAAACAAAGGCCGTAACGGCTATTGCCGCAAGCAGATAAGTCAGGTGCATAAAATTCCCTCCACTTTGTAACGGGAGCGTGAAGTCGCCCACTCGACGACTTTGCCAGACTAGTATAACCCCATTTGTCGCGCCCTTTCCCAATTTTTGGGGGGGGGCGTTATGAGGGTTGTGCGGCGATTGTAGTGCAGTATATGTTTGACAAGGGGTGGTTTAATTATATATCTTAGCTGACCTGTTCAATTTTTCGATAGATCGTCCGTGCATGGGGCTGTGGCGCAGTTGGGAGCGCGCTTGAATGGCATTCAAGAGGCCAGGGGTTCGGGGAGTCGAAAGCTCGCTTGCGGCGCGAGCCGGGGCGAGCGCAAAACGGACAGGACGTCCGTTTTAGCAAGCGAGGCGGGGTTACGCCGTAGCCAACGTGATGTTGGCGACATAGTAACCGCTACCCCCTCAGCTCCACCATTTAAATCAAAAAGCACCCTGCGGGTGCGTTTTGATTTAAATATGATGTAGGGAGTCGAAAGCTCGCTTGCGGCGCGAGCCGGGGCGAGCGCAAAACGGACAGGACGTCCGTTTTAGCAAGCGAGGCGGGGTTACGCCGGAGCCAACGTGATGTTGGCGACAAAGTAACCGCTACCCGCCCCACTATTAACAGAAATATTTGGGGACGCGCAATTTTTTTGTGGGCTGTTTGCAATCTGGCCGACAATGAATTTATTTCCCGGTATGTGCATCTTTCAGATACTAAGGGTGTGCGTCAAAATCGTACAGGCTAAAGCCCGTACCTACCCAAGTTATGCCCCCCGATTTTTTTTAAGCTTTGAAACGCGCCGCGATAATGCGGATAATACGCGCATGTTTAAGCGGTGGGGAGGTCGGGTTCCTTGGGTCGCGATTTCCGCCGGCGTCATTGCGTTCTTTTATCTTCGCCGTCTTCTATCCCTTATACCCGGCCCCGACGGGTTGTTGGGCGTTGATTGGATGCTTTTTCTCCCGTGGCTTTTGGACGGGCGCTATGGCGTCGAGGCTGGCGGACTTTTTAACGTGCAATGGTTCACCCCGTCCTTTTGCGGGGGAATCCCCAAATTTCCCGACCCTCAAGACCAGTTTTTCAGCGTCCCCCAGTTTTTTACCTTCTTCATGCCGCCGATTGAATCGGCCCGCCTGACGGTTGTTATTTTTGCGCTCGCCGGTTTTTTAGGGTTTTACGGGCTGATGCGAAAAAGGTTTGGTTTTGGGCCGTCCGCTTCGCTTGCGGGGGCCGCCGTTTTTTTGTGCAACGGATATTATTCCGGTGGAATGGTCGCCGGTCATTTGGCAAAGCATCCTTTTATGCTTCTTCCGTTAATAGCGTATTTCCTGTTTGGCGCCGCATGGGGCAAGGGGCGGTTTTCCCGCGACGCCGTTTCGCAAATCGCCGGGGCCGCCGTTTGCATTGCATATGCCATATGGGCGGGGGCGGTCGTCTCGGTTCCCGTCATGCTTTTTGCCGTGGTCGGGCTTGGTTTTTTTGCGGCGTTGACTGACCCTGAAAAGCGCCTCGCTCAGTTTTTCCTCGCCTTTGCCGTAAGCGTGGTTTTTGCCATCGCGCTTAGCGCAGCAAAGCTCTCCGCGTCGGCGTATTTTGCGCAAAATTTCTCGCGGGATTTTTACCCGTTGCCCGGCGTTTCGTCCGTCGGCGACCTTGCGACGCTTTTGTTCCACTCGCTTTTCGGGTCTCCCTCCGTAGCCTCGGACATCCCGATGGAGGGGCGGAAGTTTGATTTGGAGCCGTACGAGTTTGACTACGGCGTAACTTTTGTCCCGCTTGCTGTTTTTATATTGTCCTCATTTTGGCTTAAGGGGCGCGACGGCGAGGCCGGCTCCAAGCGCATAAACTGGGCCGCAATCGCAGGGTTGTTGCTGATGGCAGTCACGCCGTTTGCGCTTAACTATTACTCGCCGGGATGGAACCATCTCCTAAAAATGACGCCGATAATCAAGAGCAGTAGCACCAACATAAGATGGTTTGCCCTTTACATTCCGCTGATTTCAGCCTTTACCGCCGCCGTCCTCGACCGCATTTCCGCAAAGGGCGCCGGGTGGGAGACGTCCGGTGTTGTCTGCGCTCTCGCGGTTTTGCTGGCGACGCTAGGCGCCGGCCGGAGGGAGGAGCAGATAAGGCTTTATAATCCCGCGCTCACGACGGCGGCGTTTAAACAACCGGCTCCGCCAATTCAGCGAATCGAGCTTTCTGAAACGGGGATAGGCAAAAACGACCTCCTCGTGCACGGCGCGTCGTCAATGCGATGCTACTCGTCCATGTTCGGCTACCGGTTGGAGAAGATGCCGTTTAAGACGTTGCACGAGGGGCCGGCGCTGGAGGCGGCGGACGGAGTGTTAAACGTCAAAAACCCCGCATGCTATGTTTATCCAAAAGAAAACGGATGCGCCCCGGGCGACCACTTTTTGGCCTCCGAAACCGACAATGCCTCGCTTTTCCTCGCGCGAAAACCGTACGACTTTTCGACGCCGTGGCGACAACGCGCCGCCGACTGGTTTACGCTGGTCGCATGGTTTTTTTGGGTTTGGGCCGTCGTCAAAATCCCCAAAAATTCGATAAAGAACTGAACGGTATTACGACGATATTTTTCTTTTCCTTCTTTATTCGCGGGGGAAAGCGGGATAGAATTGGGGCGGTATGGGACTAATAGTGCAAAAATACGGCGGTACGTCCGTCGGGGACGTGGAGCGGATTAAAAACGTCGCAAAAAAAGTGGCGCAGTACAAGGCGCAGGGGCACGGCCTCGTGGTCGTTCTCTCCGCAATGTCCGGCAAGACGGACGAGCTTATAAAACTCGCCTACCAAATCACCGACGAGCCGAGCGAACGGGAACTGGACATGCTGATCTCCACCGGCGAGCGGATAACCATCCCGCTACTCGCGATGGCTCTGCAGTCGCTGGGCCTTAAGGCGGTCAGCCTCACCGGCAGACAGAGCGGCATCTTCACCGACAGCATGTACACCAAAGCGAGGATTACAAAAATCGCAAAGGAAAACGTCCAAAAATATCTGCACGACGACTACATAGTGGTCGTGGCGGGGTTCCAGGGGGTTGACGAGAGCTCGAACGTCACCACGCTCGGCAGGGGCGGGAGCGACACCACGGCGGTCGCGCTTGCCGTGGCCCTTTCCGCGGACAAGTGCGAGATTTACACCGACGTGGACGGCGTTTACACCACCGACCCGAACGTGGTTCCGCAGGCGCGGAGGATAGAGAGGATTAGCTACGAGGAGATGCTGGAGATGGCGAGCCTGGGCGCGAAGGTGCTTCAAACCCGCTCGGTGGAGTTTGCCGCGAAATACAGGATGCCTGTGGTCGTGAAGTCAACATTTAAGGATGGCCCCGGCACGTGGGTCGTCGAGGAGGAGGCTGACATGGAAAAAGTTGCGGTGTCGTCCGTTGTTTACGACAAAAATCAAGCGAAGCTTACGGTGGTGGGTGTTCCCGACAAGCCGGGAATCGCCGCGAAAATCTTCAACGCAATAGCGCGAGCGGAGATAAACGTGGACATGATAATCCAAAACGTCAGCGTGACGGCCCTTACCGACCTCTCGCTTACCGTCCCCCGCGCGGAGGCGGGCAAGGCGATGAAGCTTTTGGAGTCGGCGGCAAACGAGATAGAGGCCAAAAGCGTGATGATAGACGAGGAGATTGGCAAGGTCTCCATCGTAGGCGTGGGGATGCGCTCTCACACCGGAGTGGCGGCGAAGTTTTTCTCGCTCATGGCGGACGCGAACATAAACATAGAGATGATTTCCACCTCGGAGATAAAAGTGTCCTGCGTCATCCGAAAGGGGGACGTGGACAGGGCCGTGCGGATTCTTCACGCGGGTTTTCACCTGGGCGGGGGGGAGCCGCGCGTGGAGCAGGCGCACTAACGAAAAATGGCTAACAAAAGGGAGGGCGCGAGGGGGACGCACGGCAAAAAGGTGTTTGTCTACGACACGACCCTGCGCGACGGCTCGCAGTCCGAGGGCGTCAGCTTTTCCCTCACCGACAAGCTTAGGATAACCGAAAAGCTGGACGAGCTTGGCGTTCACTACATCGAGGGGGGATGGCCCGGCTCGAACCCCAAGGACGTGGCGTACTTTAAGGAGGTGCGAAAGCTAAAACTTAAAACCTCCAAAATCGCCGCCTTCGGAAGCACGCACCATCCGTCAAAAACCGCGGCGACCGACCCCAACCTAAAACTGCTTTTGGACTGCAAGGCGCCGGTGGTCACGATTTTTGGGAAAACTTGGGACGCGCACGTGTCGCAGGTGCTGAGGATAAGCAGGGAAAAAAATCTCGACGTCATCAGGGATTCGATAAAACACCTAAAGAAGAAGGTCGGCGAGGTCATTTTCGACGCGGAGCATTTCTTCGACGGATATAAAAGCGACGCCGCCTACGCCCTGCAGTGCCTTTCTGCCGCGATTGACGGCGGTGCCGACTGGTTGGTTCTTTGCGACACAAACGGGGGCGGTCTGCCGTCGGACGTTTTTGACGTAACCTCGCTGGTCGTAAAAAAGTTCAAACACAAAACCGGCATACACTGCCACAACGACGGCGAGATGGTGGTCGCAAACACTGTCATGGCGGTACAGGCGGGGGCCTCGCAGATTCACGTCACCGTCAACGGCATGGGGGAGCGGTGCGGCAACGCCGACCTTTGCGCCGTCGTGCCGAACCTTCAGTTGAAGCTCGGGTACAGGTGCCTTACCGACGCCGGATTAAAACGTCTGCGCGACACGTCGCTTTTGGTGTCCGAGCTTGCGAACATGAAGCCGCGCATCCACCAGCCGTTCGTGGGGCAGTCCGCTTTCGCGCACAAGGGGGGGATACACGTGGACGCCGTTTTAAAAAACCCGGCGACCTACGAGCATATCCAGCCGGAAAAAGTCGGCAACGTCCGGCGCGTCCTCGTCTCCGACCTTTCGGGGAAGGCGACCATTATGGCGAAGGCGGGTGAGTTTGGGATTGACATGAAGGCGGATCCGGAGACGGCGAGGGAGATAGTAACCCGCATCAAGCACATGGAAAACCAGGGGTACCAGTTCGAGGGGGCCGACGGCTCGCTTGAGATACTTATAAAGAAGGCGCGCGGGCATTGGAAAAAATATTTCGAGGTTCGGCGCGCGTTGGTCACCGTTTCGGTCTCCTCCGGCGACGAAGGGCAGTACAGCGAGGCCGTGGTGGTGATTAAGACGCCGGACGGGCAGGAGCACCACGCGGCGGCGGACGGCAACGGCCCGGTCAACGCGATGGACAAGGCGTTTCGGCAGGCCCTTTCCGCGTATTACCCGGAGCTTAAGGGGGTGCGCCTGCTCGATTTCAAGGTGAGGATACTGGACGAGACCAAGGGGACCAGCGCGAAGACGAGGGTGCTGATTCTATCCGGCGACGAGACCGGCGAGGAGTGGGGAACCGTCGGGGTTTCTGAAAACGTGATTGAGGCGAGCTGGCAGGCGTTGGTGGACTCGATAGACTACCGCCTTCATAAAAAGGCCGTAAAGCCTGTTCGCGGTTCCGGCAAGGACTGACATGGCGATGGAGCAGACCGCCGTTGATTTGGAGTCGGGCGGGCCGGTTTTTTACAACAAAAATTTCGAGGCGCTCGTCCAGCTGGCGTGCAACGTGATGGACGCGTTTACGGTCGCCTTTTTTCGGAGCACGCCGGACGGCGAGACGCTCCGCCTCGCGTCGTATTTTTCCCTCGGCGAAAACGTTGTGCCTGGCGTGACCATAAAATCGGGGCAGGGGATGATTGGCTGGGTTGCGAAGGAGCGCAGGCCGCTGACGGTCAGCGAGTTCTCGCACGACGCCACGACGCTGAAGCTCTACTCCGTGCCTGAGGAGATAAAATCGTTCATGGCCGTTCCCGTGATGGACGGCGAGAGGCTCGTTGGGGTGCTGGTGGTGGACAGCAAGCGGCAGTATGTCTTCACCCAAAAGCACCAAAAGCTCACGACGGACTTCGCGAGGGTGTTCGCGCTCGTGGCGAACGACCAGGAGCGCGTGGAGGAGTTGGTCCACGAGGCCTCCAGCATTGAGGGGATATCGGCGGTGGTGGAGGAGCTATCCTCGTCCGAGCGTCTTTCCCAGATGGTGCGCGCCCTGCACCACAACATCGGAAATTTGGTGGAGAACTCCGCCTTTGTGTTCGCGCTTAAGTCCGCCAAGGACGGCCAGTTCAACATTATTCCGCCCCCGACCGGGGACGAGGAGACGCGAGGGATACCGCTACAACTCGACCAGTCCCTGCTCGGCTGGGTGATAAAGAACAAGCGGTTTTTGAACCATCAGGACGTCGTTACGACAGCCGCCGATTTCGGCGGGTCGGCGGGGGAGGGGCACCGCTCCTTTTTGGGCGTTCCGATGGTGGTGCGGCAGGAGGTCATAGGCGCGCTCGGCGTGCTTGGCAAAAAAGAAAAGGCCTTTAACCGCGCGGACGTGCGAATACTATCCATCCTCGGCTCCGTCGCCGCCTCTTACGTGGCGGGGGCGTACGCTTACGGGGCCGCCGTCGCGTCGCGAAAGACGGATCCTCTCACGGGGCTTGGCAACTACATCTTCATAAAGGAAAAGGCGGACGAAATAGGCGGCAAATCCCCCGCCGGAATGCTGGTGCTGGACATAAACGACTTCAGCAGGATAACGGGCGATTTTTCGATTGACATCGCCGATGGAGCGCTTATCGAGATAGCCGGATTTTTAAAAAGGGTGGTCGCCGAAAAAGGGCACGTCGGCAGGTACTACGGGGACGTTTTTCTGATATATTTGCCGGAGCACGACGCCGAGGAGACGACCGCCTCGGCCAAGAAACTGCTCGACGTGCTGAGGGCGAAAAATTTTTACGTGGAAAGCAGGCAGGTCTCATTCGACGGCAAGGTGGGCGCGGCCCACGCCGGCGCGGGGGGGCTTGACGGGGGCGAACTGATAAAACGCGCGTTCGGAGCGCTTAAGTCCGCGCGCATGGCAGGGACGTCGGTCGCCGTTTACAACGTTTAAACGAGGAAACAAGGTGGGAATTAAGAACGCTAAGAATTTTATTTCGCGCATGCGGCGATATCTGGTGACCGATTTGGCGATGGACCTGGGCACCGCGAACACGCTGATACACGCCAGCGGACAGGGAATAGTTGTAAACGAGCCGTCCGTGGTGGCCGTGGATCAAAGAACCAAAAAGGTGGTGAGCGTCGGCGTGGAGGCCAAGGCGATGTACGGAAAAACTCCGCAGGACATAGTCACCATCAGGCCGCTTAAGGACGGCGTGATAGCCGACTTCGAGGCGGCGAAAATAATGATATCAACGCTCATATCCAAGGCCAAGCTTAAGGCTTTCATCCTAAAGCCGACAATCATCATAGGCGTTCCGTCCGGCATCACGCAGGTTGAAAAAAAAGCGGTCATAGAGTCCGCCATGGAGACCGGCATGGGGAGGGTTTACCTCGTGGAGGAGCCGATGGCCGCCGCAATCGGCACGAACATGCCGATACACCAGTCCCGCGCCAACCTCATCGTGGACATTGGCGGCGGAACCACGGAGGTCGCCATCATCTCCATGTTCGCCACGGCGTACAGCGAGTCCATCCGCGTGGCCGGGGACGAGCTGGACGACTCGATAGTGAAATATCTTAGAAGGTCGCACAGCCTCGACGTTGGCGTGTTCGAGGCTGAAAGAATAAAAATACTCGTCGGCTCCGCGTTCGAGACCGAGCAAAAACTGGAGACGGAGGTGGCGGGGCGCGACCTCTCCACCGGGCTTCCGCGAAGGCTGTTGGTGAACGACACAATGATACGCGAGGCGATGGCGGAGCCGGTGAAGGCGATTGTTGATTCCGTCCACAGGGCCATGTACGGGGTCTCCGCCGAGATGGCGGCGGACATCACGAGCAGGGGCGTGGTGCTGGCCGGCGGCGGCGCGTTGATTCGCGGGCTGGGCAAGCGCATCCAGCACGACATGGGGCTTCCCGTCCACCGCTCGCGCGACCCGCTCACGGCGATTGTCAGGGGCGCCGGAAAGGTGCTGGACAATTTCGAGGTCTTCAAAAGAGTGGTGATCAACTAACGCCCATGGCACGGCTCGGCGTGAACGTTGACCATGTCGCCACGCTTCGACAGGCGAGGGGGACGGATTATCCCGACCCGGTGCGAGCGGCGGAAATTTCCGTAAAGCTCGGCGTGTCGTGCGTGACCGTGCACCTTCGCGAGGACAGGCGGCACATACAGGACGTGGACGTGCGAAGGATCCGCGCAATTCGCGGGTGCAGGCTGAACTTGGAGATGGCCCCCGCCGAGGAGATGATACAAATCGCCTTCAAGACCAGGCCGGACCAGGTTACGCTCGTGCCGGAAAGGCGCGAGGAGCTTACGACCGAGGGTGGTTTGGACGTCTCCGCCAAGCCGGAGTTTTTCAAAATTCTAAACAAGAGGTTTCGCGGGAAGGGGATACCGGTCTCGCTATTTGTGGATCCCGAAACCGCGCAGATAGAGGCCTCGGCGCAAACCGGCGCGGAGGCGGTGGAACTGAACACCGCCGAATACAGCGAGGCCAAAACGAAAAAAGATTCCGCCGTCGCGCTTGCGAAGGTAAAAAAGGCGGCAAGGCTCGCAAAATCGCTCGGACTTGCGGTTCACGCCGGGCACGGGCTGAACTACGACAACGTGGGGCCGGTGGCCGCGATAAAAATATTGGAGGAGTTGAACATCGGGCACAGCGTGGTGTCGCGCGCGGTCTTCGACGGGTTCGCTCCGTCGGTTAGGGAGATGATGCGCCTTATTAAATCCGCCGGGAAGGGGAAAAGATAAAACATCGGAGACTTAAAACTTGTTTGGCAGATTAAAAAATTGTCATCCCCGCGAAAGCGGGGATCCATTTCCTTTAAAAACTAAATAATAAGGAGCTGGACCCCGGGTCAGGCCGGGGTGACAAATCGGGGAGGTAAACAAAATGATAAGACACATAGTTTTTTTTAAGATGAAGGAAGGAATGGGGGGCGAGGCCAAAAGGCTGGCCGACGAGCTTTTCGCGCTTCAGGAGAAGACGGACGGCTTCATGACCCAGTGCGAGACCGCGCTGGACGTGGTTCACGCCGGGAATTCCTACGACGTGGTTTTAAACTCCGTGTTTCGAAACTTGGACGAGCTTCAAAAATACCAGGTTCACCCGGAGCACAAAAAAATCCTGGAGCTAATCAAGGAGCTTTGCGCCTCCACCGCTAAAATAGACTACATGATATAACCCTGATTCCGAAGATGGGGAAAACCCCACCTCAATCCTCCCCTTGGAAAGGGGAGGCGCAGGAGGGGCATTCGCACTCTTTCCCCGGTACCATTTTCAACTTCTTGGCGCGCATGCACCAAAGGGATTCTGAATTTTGGCATTCGCCCTAGGGGCGAATCACGGACAGGAGTGTCCGTGCCACCGGACTAAATCAATGGTCGAGCTGTTTTTCCGGGTCGCCGGGTAGAAGCGGAGCCGCGCCGTGGACGAGTTTCCTAACTTTTTTCTCCGCCTCCTCCGCGCTTTTGGCGGAGATGTTGGAGTCGTCCGTCGCAGGTTGCGGCGCCGGCGGCGGCGTGGTTGTGGTCGTCTGTGGCGCCGCCGGTTCCTTTATTTTCCCCTTCAAGAAGGAGGGAGTCCCTTTGCCGATTGGCACCTCGCCGCCGATGATGTCGGAGTGGTTAAAAATTATGAAGATGGTCCCCACAATTATGACAAGGATGATGAAAAGAATCGGGGAGGTGACGCCCGCCCTTTTAACCGGCGTCGGCGGTTGCGTTCCCGATGCGGTTTTCTCATTCTGGCGTTTGGCGTATTTTGCAACGACGACGTGGCAGTGCGGACACTCAACGACCGTGTCGGCAATCTCTTTTTTACACTTAGGACAATCCATGCCCCATTCTACCCCTAATTACCGGGGATTATCCAAAGTAATCGTCAGTTACGGCCCGAGAGGACTTTTTCGGAGTTGGTTACGACCACGCCTGCGGAGGCCATCTCCTTGTACGCCGCGTCAAGCGAGCCGTGCAGGTCAATTCCGCCACACGCGTCGTCCACCAAATAAACGCGGAAGCCGAGTTTTCTTGCGTCCAGCGCGGAGAAAAGCACGCATATGTCGGTGGCAAGCCCGCAAAGGTAGAGCGTCTTTACGTTTCGTTCGCGCATATAGCCGCCGAGGCCGGTGGGGGTGGACTTGTCGTTCTCGAAAAAGGCGGAGTAGGAGTCGGTGGTCCTTCTGAACCCCGTTCTGATTATGGTCTCGCAATTTGTGACCAAAAGATCCGGGTGGAATTCGGCGCCCTTGGTTCCTTGGACGCAGTGGTCGGGCCACAACACCTGATGGCCGTAGGAAAGCTCCGTGCTTCCGAACGAGTGTTTTCCGGGGTGCGAGGACGCGAAGGCCAGATGCCCCGCCGGGTGCCACTCCTGCGTCAGGACGGTGTGCGAAAAATTTTGAATCAGCTTGTTGACCACCGGCACAATGTCGTTGCCCGTCTGCACCGGAAGCGCGCCGCCCGGGCAAAAATCGTTTTGAACGTCCACCGCCACAAGCATTGCCGGAAACTTCGACATACGCCCCCTAAAAAGTTAGAAAACCCTGCGACCTAGTATACCTCTTTTTCAATTCCGGTGGGTACGCCCTTGAGGGTGTACTTCGGCCTGTCAAGGCCGATAAAATTATTGCGCTAACGCGGCAAAGCACAGGCTAAAGCCCGTGCCCACCGATGCGGATGCCAGCAGAAAAATTACAAATTTTTCAATTCCGGTGGGTACGCCCTTGAGGGTGTACTTCGGCCTGTCAAGGCCGATAAAATTATTGCGCTAACGCGGCAAAGCACAGGCTAAAGCCCGTGCCCACCGATGCGGATGCCTGCAGAAAAATTACAAAATATTCAAACAGGGACACTATCGAGAGGTTGGTGAATTTGACATATACCGTTCCGCATGGCATCCACTTAAGCGGGAGGTCGCCAAGCGGCGGTCATTTGTGGAAATTGCGCGGGAGAGGCCAATGGGATATTTGACGCGAAACGACGTCGCATCCGTCAGGAATTGCGCCGTCACCTTATATTCCAATGCGACAAGCCCCGATTTCCTTTTACGAGCCGCCATGGAGGTTTCCAAGGTAATCCCGTCGTTGCGCTCGGGTTTTTTCAAGGCCGACGTCATGAAAAATTCGGCCTCCGGCGTAAACTATCCCGTTGGATCATTGTCCGCATCCGTAATGAAGGACTTTATCCCAATCATGCGACAATACACGGCCCTCTACATTCAGGCGAATCATCACATGCCTTATTCTCCGGCGGAAAAAATGAAGATGCAGGTGCGGAAACCCTGGCTCCGCCAACTTGCGGCGGGGGAGGCGGTTCGGATTAGCGACGCCCAGCCACGCGGACGGCGCCTCAAGATGGAAATATACAACGAGGTGTTCAGGAAGATAGGGTGCCAATACATGTTGCAGTTTAACTTCAACCAAAGCTCGTATGGAACGGACGCCGTGGTCGCTTCGGACTCACCCCGCGCGAGGCGGAGGTGCTTCATTGGGTGGTGGAGGGAAAGACCAATTTCGAGATTTCAGTCATACTGGGCATCAGCAGACTGACCGTGAAGGTGCACGTGGAAAGGGTAATCAGAGCGAGCAGTAAACATTTATTTTCTTGTGCGCTCCAAGTCAGAGCGTGCATCACCGCTACTTTGATGAAGGTTGCCGACGGCGGTTTGAGACTTTATGAGGGTTGACGAAGGCGGGGCGCAAGGCAGGCCGCAGTAAACGACCATATGCTTCCGCCCTCGAAGTCAGAGCGTGTATTATTGCCCCTAGAGGATGGTCGCCGAAAAGCCCGCCGCAGTAAACGCTTTACGCTTGTATGTTACAGGTCAGAGAGATAAAGCAGGCAACTTGATAAAGGTTGACGAAAGCTACCATAGCGTAATTATTTTACTGGGACACTACAGTAGTTGCTATATTAATAAACCCTTATAAGGGGTAAAGGGTAGCCCGCTTTACTCAACGAATAAAGCGGGCCGGGCATGAAATGATGTTGTCTTCACATCATCACTTGATTTTCCGTATTGAATTGTTCGTGTAGTCCGACAGATATAGGTTCGTACCGTCGCTCGTGATGCCGATGGGCTGATTAAACCGCGCCGCCGTCCCCGTGCCGTCGGTTGAACCT
>JACQEX010000090.1 GCA_016200345.1 Nitrospinota bacterium | reverse complement strand
CGCGCCAACCCATATTTCCTGTACAGGTTAAAACCTGTACCTACCAATCATATTCTCCGGTGGGTACACACTTCAGTGTGTGCATTGGCGCTACGCGTCAACCCATATTTCCTGTACAGGTTAAAACCTGTACCTACCAATCATATTCACCGGTGGGTACACACTTCAGTGTGTGCATTGGCGCTACGCGCCAACCCATATTTCCTGTACAGGTTAATACCTGTACCTACCAATCATACTCTCCGGTGGGTACACACTTCAGTGTGTACATTGGCGCAACGCGCCAACCCATATTTCCTGTACAGGTTAAAACCTGTACCTACCAAAATTCACCGGTGGGTACACACTTCAGTGTGTGCATTGGCGCTACGCGCCAACCCATATTTCCTGTACAGGTTAAAACCTGTACCTACCAATCATATTCTCCGGTGGGTACACACTTCAGTGTGTGCATTGGCGCTACGCGTCAACCCATATTTCCTGTACAGGTTAATACCTGTACCTACCGAGGCCGTATCTACCAAAATCATTCCACCCAGCGGACGACGTCGTCCAGCGGGGCGCGGTCGGAGATATACGTTCCCGCCGGAACGGAAAGGTCGGCGTAGCCTATGGACATCCCAAGCACGAGCCGTTTCGAACCCGGAATTCCCAAAAACTTTTTTACGTCGGACGAATAGTCGGTCACATACGCCTGCGGAACGGTGCCAAGCCCGCATGCCTTCGCCGCAAGCATCAGCGTCTGCGCGAAACAGCCCATGTCGAACACCGACCAAAGCGTAAGCCCGGAGTCCATGTAAATAAAAATACAGTGCGGCGCCCCGTAAAAACGGAAGTTGGCAATCTTCGACCGCTTTAACGCATCCTTAGGGCTGAGGCTCGCGTCCACGCCAAACGCCTTGTTGCGCTTGGCCGACGCGGCCCTCATTCTGTCCGCTATCGCACGCGGCCAGTCTACCGCCTCCGGAATGTCCGGCCTCAACGGGACGTCGTTTTCTATCATCCCCACAAGAAGCGCCGAAAGCTCGTCCTTCTTCGCGCCGGAGACGACCACGGCCTCCCAAGGCTGGCTGTTTTTGTAGGAGGGGCTTCTCTGCGCGGACGACAAGACTTTTTCCAGCGTCTCCCTCGGCACGACGTCCGGCTTGAATTTCCTCACGCTGTTTCTCGTTAAAATGCACTCCATCGCGTCCATCTTTTCCCTCCGGCTACCAACTTGAATCTAATATTCGGATTCGTCGACGTCTTTGCCGAAACGAACGTCCGACCAGACAATCTTGGAGCTAAGTTTGTCCCCCCTAAACCGTTCAAGGGCGACGATGATTCGCCTGTCCGTGTCAATCGTAAACCTATATTCGCTTATCGGCTCCGCCATTTTGTACACGACGACAATCTCGTTCTTGTCCGGCGCGGGGTTGATTGTAAACTCCTTTACCCCCGGCTCGCGCTCGATGGATTTGTTGATGATGGCCTGATAACTCGACAACACCGCCGAATCGCCGGTTATTCCCTTTATCAAGGAACTGTCCGGCCCCACGTTGACCGGAAGAATGCCCAGCAACCCGCCGAGCCTCGCCGTGATTCTTCCGCCCGACTCAATTTTGACAGTCGCCCCCTTCTTGAACGGCCCCAGTTGTTTTATCTTCATGTGCCCCGGCTGTGTGTACCAAAGAATTTGGGACGCCTCGCGCAAACCGTCGTCATAGCTCTCAATTTTCATTTTGCATTGGTATGTGGAATAGGCGTTTATTTCCTTCAACAACTCGGAGAATACCTGCACCCGATTTTTCCCCTCCCACCACTGCATGTCGGCGGAAAATGCGGGCGACGCCCCGCCAAACTGCAAAAACGTGAAAACAAAAAGAAAAACCGCGCAATATTTTCTGGTCGCATGACGTTGAAAAACCATTTTGATATCCCTCATGAAACTATTTAACCCTCAAGCCACTACTTGACAAAATGTACCATCGAACGCAAGCTGGCGCAATATTCATAATATTTTAATTAAGGGGGCGCTTATGAAAGTTTTAGTCACCGTCGCAACCCAACTGGTAAAACAACTCGCGGGAAAAGGGGTCCAAGTCCGCGCCGGTGTTCACAACCCGGAAAAGGCGAAGGGACTCTCCATGAAAAACGTGGAGGTCGTCCCGTTTGAACTTACGGACGTCGCGTCGCTGGAAAACGCCGTCAAGGGAGTGGACAAAGCATTCGTCATTTCGGCCCCCATAATGCAAAACAGGACGGAGCTTGACGCCCGCCTCGTGGACCTCGCCAAAAAAGCCGGCGTTAAACACATCGTTAAAATGTCCGCGATGGAATGCGAGGTGGAGCCGGGGATACAACGCCGACCGGCTTCGCGCAGTTCGCCAAGGACCACTCATCCCGGTTTTAAGGCTCACGCGAAGCCGCGAAGAACGTGAAAGTTCGGAGGGCCATTAAGCCGGGGTCTCCGACTTTCGTGCCTTTTCGTGCTTTTCGTGGTGCACCCCGAATTCGCAACCGCAGTATGTCTGCCGCCGAAGGCCGTAGGTCTCGGAAATTCTGTTCGACGTGGTCTCCCCGTCTTTTTTCTTCCAATTCGCCGGATGAAACTCAATCCCGGCAAATTTTCCCATCGCCTTCTCCCCCAGGCCGTTTATCATAATCGTGCTCTTGATGCGCGATATCGAAAGCACGCTCCCGAACAGCCTTATGCCAAGCTCCTCGGCCTTTTTCGCGGTCTCGTCCAGCCGCATCCCGATGCAAAACTCGCACCGCCTCCCCCTCTCTGGCTCGTCCCTCCACACCCCGGCCCCCGCAAGCCACTCATCGTGCCGGTACTCACCGGCTACAAGCGGCGTGCTCTCGATTGCGGAAAGTTTCTCCGCGTCGGCGAGTCGCGCGAGATACTCCCCCTCCGGGTGTATGTTCGGGTTGTAGAAAAACAGCGTAAGGTCGTAATCGCGCTTCAATTCCCTTATCGGATAGGGGGAACAGGGGGCGCAACATATGTGAAGAAGAAATTTCTCCTTTGTCATCGTTCGATTATAATACGCGGATGAGACTTTTCGCGCTTTTCGCCCTTTTGCTCTCCCTTGCCGGGGTTTCGCCCGCTTTTGGCGCCGGACACAGGATAGACGTGGTCTCCGAACACGGCGAGGGCTCGGTGGTTATCTCCGGCGGCGACTACATAGACGCCAGGCAGAGGGCGCGCGACGCCGCGATGCACGACGCCATTTGGAAGGCCATAGTCGCGCTCTCCTCCGCGGAGCAGGTTGGGAAAAACGCCGACGCGATATTTAAGGGGATTACCTCGCACGCGATGGATTTCACCCACAGCTTCAAATTCAACGAGGAGAAAATTGACCCCGAAAACCACGCGTACGTCGTCTCGATGGAGGTTACATTTTTCTCGGACGTCCTCTCGGCGTCGCTCGAAAAAATCGGGATGAAGGTCGCGGAGCGCCCGAAGGCGGTGGTTATCGTGGACGAGCAGACGTTCGGCGGGGCGGCGACCTCGAGCTTCCTTCTTTCCTCGTCACCCACGGAGAAAATCCTCGCGGAGGTGCTCGAGGACAACGGCTTCAAGGCGGTGACCAGAAACGGCCTTCGACAGCTTAAAATGGACGCCGAGATCATCAAGGCGGTAAAGGGGGACGAACAGGCCCTAAAATGGCTTGGCGGCAGTTTCAAGGCGGAACTCGTGATAACGGGCACGGCAGGCTCGACGGAGGCCGGCGGCAAGATAACCGGCGTCGTCTCGATAAAAATTTACGACGGCGAGACGGCGGAACTGCTTTGGTCGAAGGAAGTTTCGAAGTCGGTCGAAAGCTCCAACCACGCGGACAAATTTAAGGTAATCCGCCTTGCCGCCGAGAAAGTCAAGGAGTACACAAACGAATACCTAAGCCCGCCCCCGACCGAAAAGAAGGAGCACGGCTGATGTATCTGGCGTATACAGCGGCGTTTTTGGCCGTGGTCTTTTTTCTTAAGGACGCGATAATACCGTTCTTGGTCGCCTTTCTGGTGGCGTACGCGCTCAACCCGCTCATCTCGTGGATGGAAAATAAAAAAATCCCGCGCGCCGTTGGAGTTCTGCTTTTGCTAGCCTTCGTCGCCGGCGGCGCGGCGGGGCTGGTTTTGCTGGCCTATCCGACGATGATGAGGGAGGCGGTCTCCGTTGCGGCGAGCCTGCCGGATTACGCAAAAAAAACGGTGGAAAGAATCGGCCCCCTGCTCAGCCAGGCCGGGACGCGCGCGGGATTCGACGCGGACGCCGCGCTGAAATCGGCCGTAGAAAAAATGGGGACGATTCCGTTGGAAATCCTTAAGTGGGCATACGGGGTTCTTTCCTCCGCATTGTCGTCGGTTACGGCGCTCGCGGGCGCGTTGCTCGGTTTTTTAATCGTGCCGGTGGCGGCGTTTTATCTCCTGCTGGACTACTCGCTAATCCGCGAGAGGTTTTATTCCCTGATTCCGCCGCGACACAGGGAGACGGTCTCAAAAATAATCGAGGAGGCGAACAACGTCCTCGCGTCGTACATCAGGGGGCAGATGACGGTCGTTTTTACGCTCGCGACAATTTTCAGCGCGGGACTTGCGGTGATAGGAGCGCCCATGCCACTCTTCTTGGGAATCCTGTCGGGCGTGGCAAACGTCGTTCCATATATGCCGCTTGTGGCGGGGCTTTTACCCTCCCTCGTCCTCACCTACCTGCATTTCGGCGACCCCTGGCACCCGCTTGCGGTTCTTGCGCTTTATGGCGCGACGCAGGCGTTCGAGGGTCTTTATCTCACCCCGAAAATAATGGGAAACTCCGTGGGCCTGCACCCGGTCGCCATTATGATGGCGGTTTTTAT
>JACQEX010000083.1 GCA_016200345.1 Nitrospinota bacterium | reverse complement strand
CTTCGCGGCAACGCACAGCCTAAAGGCCGTGCCTACCGATATTGCCGCTTCGCGGCAACGCACAGCCTAAAGGCCGTGCCTACCGATATTGCCGCTTCGCGGCAACGCACAGCCTAAAGGCCGTGCCTACCGAAGTCCTTGCCATATTGGTCGCGCTCGCCTCGCTTTCCGAAGGCTGGCACCATCACGACGACGGTCTGGACCACGACGATTGCGCCACATGCGCCTTTGTTCTACACCAGGGGGCGGGCCTTTCCCCGTCCGCCACGGGAGACATTGAGATTCCCGTCGCCTTTCTCACTTTTATTTTTTTCATCGCCGCCGTCCCGGCTCTTTCGAGCCGGTTGGAAAAAATTCTCGGCCGCGCCCCTCCGTTCTCCTCCCGATAACAAATTTCTTTTTGCGGCGTAGTCGCGCCAAGATTCCATAACAATCACGGGAGGAATGTATGTTCATGCGCAGAATTTTTGTTGCCATGTTTATGGCAGGCTTTCTACCTTTGCGCGCCGCTTGGGCGTGCGACGATATGCCGTCAAAAAACCAAGGAAGAAACGGTGGAAATGGGCACGCAAGCACCGTCAATTAGGTGCTTTAGGCCAAAACCTTTTTTTATGCCAAGGGCCGGGAGAGCAGTGCCCGATTCTACCGTCGGTAGAAACAGGCGGTCTTCCGCATCAAATGGGGGGACAGTATGTTCGCAAATAAAATAATAACGGCGTTACTTTTTGCCGCATTGTGGTGGACTTCACCGAATATTCCTCGAAACTGAACAACAACCAGCTCGCGAACAAGGGGATTCCCGGCTTCGTGTCCTCGGCAAAAGCGCAGGGTCAGACGCAGGAGTTTCAAAACGGACTATCTTTAAGTTATGCGGAGCTTGGGATTGTCTCCCCGGTTGACCCGTACTTTAATTTTTACTCGAACATCCCCGTAACCGAGACGGGGGTTACGTTGGAAGAGGCGTTTTTTGTGACGACCGCGCTTTCGGCGGGACTGCAGATGAAGGCCGGAAAGTTCAAGAGCAATTTCAGCAGACTTGACGCGCAACATCCCCATGCGTGGGATTTTAAGGACATCGCGCTCCCGTACAAGGCGTTTCTCGGCACGGAGGGGCTTGGAGGTGACGACGGCGTGCAGGCGACGTTCCTACCCGAATTTCCCTTCTATACGTTGTTCGGGGCGGAGGTTTTGCAGGGACAGAACAGCCTGCTCTTCGGAACCGGAGGAAACGCCGGAGATTCTCCCCACGCCTTTACGACCTTCGTAAAATCATCGCTGGACACAAGCGACAATTCGACGATATATTTCGGGCCGTCGGTTCTTTTTGGAAAAACAAACAACAGCAACGTGGGAAACGCCGTCGCGGGAAGCGGCTCCGCTTGGATCGGTGGCGGGGCGGCCTGAGGTACGACGAAATGGGCGCCTCCGCCGACGTCTACCAAGTGTCCGGCGTACAGCAAAACTTGGGGCCGGAGCCGTGGCGCGCGTCCGCGATGGTGGATTTCAACCCGTCGGAATTCTCGCGCATTCGTTTTCAATACACGTACGACATGTCGTCGCGCACCGGTCAGGTGAACAACGAGGTTTTGGCGCAATTTTTATTTACAATCGGCGCCCACTCAGCGCACACATTTTAGGAGATGAAAAGGAGAAAAATATTTTTTGCGTTGTTAATGCTGGCGGTGGCGTCGCACACGGCCCACGCGAAGGTAAACGTCGTCGCAACCCTGCCGTGGATCGGGAGCGTAGCCAAGGAAATAGGCGGGGACAAAGTGGCGATAACCACGCTTGTGAAACCGAACCAGGATCCGCATATGGTGGACGCAAAGCCGAGCATGCTACTTGCCGGGCGCAAGGCGGACGTCCTGATGTTCAACGGGCTGGACTTGGAGATAGGCTACCTGCCGCTGATTATGGAAAAATCGCAAAATCCCGCGATAGTCCCCGGAAAACCCGGCAATTTTGACTGCTCCCAATATGTCACCGTGTTGGAAAAGCCGCTTGCGTCCGACCGAAGTTTGGGGGACGTGCACCCGCTCGGAAATCCGCACTACCATTTTTCTCCAACCAACATTCTTCGCGTTGCGGAGGGGATGGCCGTCGCGCTAGGGCGCGTGGACGAGGCCGACGCCGCATACTTTAAGGCAAACTTCGACAAATTCAAATCGCGCGTGGAGGAGCATAAGAAAATATGGGCCGGCGCAAATCTTAAGGACAAAAAAATTTGTGGCCTACCACAGGCTCTTCGAGTACGGCGCCGCAGAATTCGGGTTCAAAATAACCGCCTATGTGGAGCAAAAGCCCGGCATTCCCCCTTCCGCCGCTTACATTGAAAAACTCGTCGAGAGCATGAGGACATCGAGGCCGGACGCGATTATCACGACCGCCTACTACGGAAAGAAGGAGGCGGACTCGCTCTCCTTGAAGACGGGAGCCAAGGCCGTGGTTCTTCCGCACGACGTCGGCTCCATGCCCGGGACGGACGATTGGTTTTCGTTTATGGACGCCGTAATAGCGTCCGTGAAATAGGCGGATGCATGGAGACGATTTCATTTTTGATGTATCCGCTGATTGCCTGCGTGCTTCTTGTCCTTATCCACACGTATTTCGGCGTGCACATACTGGAGTGGGGGATAATTTTCGTCGACCTCGCGCTGGCGCAATTCATCGGCATAGGGCTTGCCTTTGCGTTTGTGTTCGGGGAGGAGAAGAGCACTTTTTTCTCCATTCTCTTCGCGTTTATCGGATCCGTGATTCTTTCGTTTTCAAAAAAAGTTTCCGCGCACGTGAAGGTGGAGGCTTTTATAGGCGTGCTTTATATTTTTTCGTTCTCGGCCGCGATACTAATCCTTGACCGCAGTCCGCACGGCATGGAGGAGTTCAAAACGATAATGAACGGAAGCATCATTTGGGTCACGCCAAACGCGCTTATTTCCACCGCGCTGGTTTACGGCGCGGTTGGATTGTTGCATCTGGCGCTTCACAAGAAGTTTTTTGCGCTCACCTTCGAGGGAAAGGGCGGGGTGGGGATGGAATTTTTATTTTTCGCCAGTTTCGCCGCCGTGCTGGTTAAATCCGTTCAAATGGCCGGAATAGTGCAAGTGTTCTCATTTTTGGTCATGCCCGCGCTAATCGGGCGGCTATTTTTTCGCAATCAGACGAAGATTTTATTGGCCGGCTGGGTTGCGGGGATTTTTGTCAGCGTGGCCGGTATTGCTGTTTCCTACAAGCTGGACGTGCCGACGGCGCCTTCCATAGTTTTCGGTCTTGCGGGGCTGTTTTTCATCCTCCTGCTTGTAAAAAGCGTTCTCGCCCGAAAGAGGGTGGCGGACTAACCCAAGCCCTCAGCTTCTAAGGCGCTTTGCGGCTTTGGAGGGCGGATGGCTTGCAGGGCCTTCGTAGGAGTCGGTATTCATCCCCACGAGCATTGACAGTTCAATGGAGACGGATTTCATCGCGTCGGCCTGCGCGTTTAATTGCTCGCTGACCGAGGCCGTTTCTTCGGCGCTTGCGGCGTTGGTCTGCGTAACCGTGTCCAACTGGGTCACGGCTTTGTTGATCTGCTCCACGCCTTGCGTTTGTTCGTGGGAAGCCGACGCCACTTCGGCGGCCAGCTGGCCGGCCTTTTTAATCTTGTCTGCGATTTCATCAAGAGATTTTGCGACGCGACCGGTTATCTCGTTGCCGACGTTGGTTTTTTCCACGGCGTTTTGAATAAGCGAGGAGATGTCCTTCGAGGCCGCGCTGGCCCTCTGGGCTAGGTTGCGAACCTCCTCGGCCACGACGGCAAATCCTTTGCCGGCCTCTCCCGCCCTTGCGGCCTCGACGGCGGCGTTAAGGGCCAGCAGGTTTGTCTGGAACGCTATTTCCTCGATTACCTTAATTATCTTGGCGATGTCGTTTGACGCAGTTTTTATCCCGGTCATGGCCTGAATCATTTCATTCATCTCGGCAAGGCCGGTCTCAACTGCTTTTTTCTCGGCGGTCATAATTTCGTTGACCGCGTTCGCGTTGTCCGCGTTGTGTTGCGTCATGGAGGATATCTGCTCAAGCGACGCCGAAGTCTCCTCTATGGAGGCGGCCTGTTCCGTTGCCCCCTCCGCAAGCTTCTGGCTCGCCGAAGAAATTTCGCTTGAGGCGGATTCCGCCTGGTCGGCGCCGGACAATAATTGGCTTGTGATGGTTGTGAGCCGTCTGCGGATGTCAGTCGCGATGTATATTGAAATTCCCAATCCTACGACCAATCCGACAAGCCCCGCCAAAAGGCCGAGATATTTTTCCATCGCGGTGGCTTTTTGCATGGCTTCCATCGAGGAGTCCAAGTCTTTGCTGACCGAAACGACGAGTTTTTCCAGAGATTTTGTCATCTCGTCGGCGATGGGGTCGAATTTCTCCATAAATTTATTACCGCCGTCCGGGCCTTCCTTGATGTAAACGGCGGCCATTTCGCGGCCAATCTTATAAAAATTATCGAATTTGACGTCAACGGCCGCCAGTTCCGTCTCGGTCTGGCTCCCTTTAAACAGCGTCTTCAGTTTGTCGCTCGCCTCGTGGAACAGTTTCGAGTGCTCCTCAGCGTTTTTATAACCGTCGTCAAACCCTTTGGCCCCTCTTGTGGCCGAAATGTCCGTCAGGAATTGTTGAACCTGCACGACCTCCAGCTTCATGTCGTCCGCGAGTTGGACTCGTTTTGAGGCGGAATCCAGCGTCGCCAAATGGTCAGAGACCACGTAGGATTGGTAGACGCTGACGGAGCTTTGCGCCAAAAGAATTAAAAGAAGCCCGAAAAATCCGGCATACATCTTTTGAATAGCGTTCATTTCCACACACCCTCAACCTGTTTTAGCCGTTAATGTAATTCGCGCACACACCGCTGTCCAACCACAGCGAATCAATGGTACCGCTTATGTTCGTCGCGGTCAACAATATTCTGTTACCGCAATTAACATATGCTGGATTCGACGAATTCCAACTCCCTTCTCGGTTGTCGGAAATAATTAGAGTTGAATTTCGAATCGCAGAAACGCCACGTTTGCCGTGTTGTTTGCGGCGTTGCCCCCGGGGTTGACTATCCACTGGTAGTCGGGGCGAAACGTGAGCCGGTCCGTCAGGACGAAGCGATAGGTCAGCTCGTACACCGTTTCCGCGTCAACGTGAGTGTACGCCTTGGCGACAGCGAAGCCGAGGTCGTCCACGGGTCTGTTTGGAATAATGCCGTGCAGGTGCAACCCGCCGCCGGTGTAGCTGGTTATGTTGTTGCGTTCTGCGGGCACCCAGCCGTACTCGAGAAAAACGTTTATGGAACTGTGTTCCGCGTTGTCAAATTGATACAACTGCTGGTCAATAATGCCGTATTCCCCGAAATCGTTTTCGTAGGTCTTGCCGCCATACGTCAGGGCGGCCGTTTGTCTCCAGTATCCGATTTTATAATCGGACGGGCCGTTTGTAATTCCCGCCTCCGCAATTCTAAACTCACCGCTGGCTCCGGACACCGGGTATTGGCGCATGGTTGGATTTCCGTCGAAATCGGCCATCTGTATATATGTGTTTTCAGTCGGCTTGGCCCTCAACCTTGCGCCCAGCCCCGACATCGGGAAAATCGAAACGGTCACGTTGTGCGAGACTTCCGGCTCGATGCCGAACGACGAATTGATGAAAAGCGAGCCGTAGGTCGAGACGAGAAACTCCGAGTTTAAATTGTACAAACCGCCCAAGGCCGAGAACTTGCCGCCAAAAAAGTCCTGGTTGTACCACGCCTCGTTTATTATGAACTGGTCATACGCGCCGATGTTGCTGGCGGTCTGCGTGTCGCCGATTGTGGCGGCCGAGGGGTCGGGGCCGTGGTCGCGCATACCGTAAACCCAAAGGGTTCCGCCCGACCACCATCCGGCTTTTTCCGTGTCAAAATTCATTGTCAGGTCGAGGTTGTCGTGATAAATCGTGGCGTTCTTGTTGAGAGGGCCGCCGGAGTAATTGCTCGCAACCTCGCCCGTGTACAATCCTTTAATCGTAAGGCCGTGGTCCACGAGGATTTTTCGTCCACCCCACCATCCTCCGGTTATTCCAAACGGGGCGACAAGCTCTTCCGTGTGGCCGTGCGTCTCAGCCTCTTTCTCGGCGGAACCGGTGGTGCCTGGAAAACCGGGGCCTTTTCCATCTTCCTTTTTTTCTTCAGGGCCGGGTTCGCCTTCCGCCTCCTCGGACTCGTCGCCATCTTCTTCCACACCCGCGGGGGCGTCCTTTTCGACGATCGGGGCGGTTGGTTTTGCTGTCTCGGTTTCTGCCGGGGCCGGAGGAGTCTCTTCCTTGGGTTGTTCGACTTTGGGAGCGGGTGTCTCCACCTTTGGTTGTTCCTTTACTGGAGTAGGCGCCTCTTCTTTCGGTTGCTCAATTTTTGGCGCTGGGGATTCCTTTGGGGTCGGTTGTTCAACGGTCTTATTGGGGGCGGCTTTAACCGCCGCCTTTTTGGGAGCCGATGGTTTGGGGGCCTTAACGGGCTTTTCCACGGCCTTTGGAGCCGGTTGCTCCTTGGCCTGGTTTTGTTTAAGCCACTCCTCGTATGTTTGTCCTTTTTGAACTTCGGCCTCGGAATTTCCGACAAAGGCAAACAAAACCGCCGCGATAACCAATGATTTTTTACAAATCAAGACCACCATACCCCCGTTAGATTTAGAAGCGATTGCCAACTTAATCTTTATTCGCCTTTATTCGTCGCCGAACGGTATCACGTCTTCTGCCGGACCTTTGGGCGCAGTTTTGGCTGACCTTGGCGCCGGAAGGCCTTTTGGCCTTATTAGCGGAACGGGGCGCTTTGCCTGCGTGGCTATTAAGGCCATGCGGGGCTTCGGCGCGCCAAGGGAAGGACGTCCGGAGCCGTTCCCCATCTGGTGGCCTTCGCCGAACACAACGGCCGCGAGTTGTTCCACATTTCCGTTCATAAGCTCCGCCTGCGCAGAAAGCTCCTCGCTTCCGGAGGCCGCCTCCTCCGCGTTTGCGGCGTTTTGCTGGGTGACCGAATCCATCTGTGTGACCGCCTTGTTGATTTGCTCGACCCCCTGCGCCTGTTCGTTGGATGCCGCCGCAACTTCGGCGGCCAGATTGCCGGCCTTCACTATTTGTCCGGCTATTTCGTCCAAAGCCTTTGCGACCTCGCCGGTGATGGCGCTACCGTTGTTGGATTTGTCCACGGCGTTTTGGATGAGGGAGGAGATGTCCTTGGACGCGGCCGCCGCGCGTTGCGCGAGGTTTCGCACCTCTTCGGCCACCACCGCGAAGCCCTTGCCGGCCTCGCCTGCACGGGCGGCCTCCACCGCCGCGTTTAGCGCGAGGAGGTTTGTCTGGAACGCGATTTCCTCGATGGTCTTGATGATTTTGGCTATGTCGTCGGAGGATTTTTTTATGTCCCCCATCGCCACGACCATCTCCTTCATTTTTGCGACGCCGTTGTCCACCGATTTTTTCCCGTCGGTCATAATCGCGTTGACGTTGTCGGCGTTCCCGGAGTTTTTCTTGGTCATGGAGGCTATTTCCTCAAGCGACGAGGAGGTTTCCTCAATCGAGGCCGCCTGTTCGCTGGCCCCCTCCGCCATTGACTGGCTGGTCTGGGACAGCTGTCCGCTGGCGGCGCTAACCTGTCCTGAGCCCTCTACAAGCCCGTCCATGACCTCGCTAATTTTATTGGTGACCGAGCGCAGTATGATTACCGCGAGCCCCAGTCCGGCAAGAATTCCGACAATCGCGGAGGCAGACACTATCAATTTGGTCTGAGAATAAGCCTCCGCCGCGCTCTTTTTGGCCTCTTCCTTTTGTTTTTTATAGACGCCGACAATTTCGTCCAACACGTCCTCCGCCTTGGCCACTCTCGCCTTGTTGTCGCCCATTGACTGGCGGATGGCGGTCAAGAAGTCAGCCCGCATTTTCATCGTTTTTGGCGAGGTGTCGCTCGACACAACCGCCTTCATGTCCACGTCGCCAGCCATGGCGTAGACAATTTTGACGCCCTCGAAGTAGTTGTCGAAATTTGCCCCGTAATCATCCCACAATTTCTTGGTTGCCGGCATGGAAATCGCCTTGACTTTTTCAATGCCTTCTTTTACCGACGCATATTTTTCGTCACGTTTCTTAATCCAAGTAGGGTGGTTGGAGACGTCGTATTCGTTTATGAAGTTTTTCTCAACGCGGATCAAGTCCCCCATGTTGCCGAGCACGTCGTATGTCAGGGCGAATTTTTCGCCGATCATCGCGTTTGTCTCCACCTTGTCGTATACGGCGCTCATCCGGTTTAAGGAGACGACCGATATTGTTATCGCCACGAGGATGAGTATGGCGAACACCGCCGACATTTTCATGGACAGACTTAATTTATTCATATTGCCTCCCTAACCTTAGTAAAGGAATAATAATCCGCGTTTAATCCGTTCAAGCGGCCGCTACGGCCGCCTCCAACTCTTGTTCGGAAAGCACTTTCTCGATGTCCAGCAATATTTTGACCTTCCCCTTCACCTTTCCCATGCCCAGGATAAAATCGGTCCTTACCGCCGTGCCGAACGACGGCGGCGGGTCAATGTCATTTTCGTGTATGTCCAAAACCTCCGCGACGGTGTCCACGACAACGCTGATGATTTCGCGCACCTTAAGAATTTCCAGCCCGTATTCCTCGTGACCGAGCACGAAGGTAAGATATTTTTGGACGCCGCCCCGAACATCGTTATCCCTAGTCAATGTATCCGTGCTCATTTTGCGCCTCCAGCCCCCAAAACAAAAACCGCCACCCACTTAACTACTGGGCTGGACTTGGAGGCAACAAATGTCAACGAATATTTATCGCACTATGGTGCGATTTTCGTCCGCATAAAATTTTCCGATTTCTTAGCCAAGCCAGCATTTGCCATGTCATCGTATCTGGCGAGTTCGCCATGTAAGTGGAGAATAGGCGTTTTGGCGAAAATAGTCAAATAATTCGTTTATGAATATTCTGTTATGGAAGGGGTCTGCCGTTTAGTTTGAAGGAGGGGGGAAGGTTTGGGTGGCATTTTTTGCAAACGCCCAGCACGTCTTTTTCCGTTAGGAAATAATATTTCGCGCCGCCCGACGGGTGGGCCGCGTGGCAGGCGATGCAGGGAAACTTTATTTTGGGGGTGTGCGCCTTCATTCCGTGGAACGACGTCGCCCCGCCTTTGTAGGATTTGTGGCACGCCTCGCAGTTTTCGTCCGGCATGAGCGATTGGTCAAATTTTTTCGGCTCCTCGAATTTGGCGAAGAAATAGGCCAGCGTGTTTTTAATCTCCTCGATGGAAACCCTGCCCCTCATTTCAGTTCCCCTGCCGGAATGGCATGAGGAGCAGGTGAATTTTTCGGCGGATTTTTTTCTGTGTTGTCCGGCAAGGTTTGGTGGATTTTCGGCGGAGAAGGCCTTGAATTTTTCCGCGTGAAGTTTTTCGCCGTTGGAAAGGTGGCAGGAGACGCAAAACTCCGGCCCCTCCTTTAGATGCTCCGCCAACAGCGCCAAGGCCACGGACAGAACAATTCCGCCCAAGAGTGCGTATGCAATCCTAAAAAATATTTTTCACCCTTTAATTTTATATTAGATTACTTCCCCCTTTCAGATAAACTATTGGTCATGCATAAACTTTCGACGCTGGACATGACGCACATTTTGCTCTCGCTGGGGGCGATGCTCGCCCTTGGCAGGCTGTTGGCGGAGCTGGCGAGAAAGCTAAACCAACCCGCCGTAATAGGCGAAATTTTTGCCGGGATTATTTTGGGGCCGACGTTGCTCGGCTCGATGTTTCCGGACGCAGTCTGGTTTTTAAGGCCGACCGGGGAGAGCAGGCTCGTCATGAACGGTTTTACGAACATCGCCATAGTGCTTTACCTGTTGGTGGCGGGGATGGACGTCGACCTCAAAAAAGTCGTCCGGCAGGGGAAGACCGCCTCGTACGTCGGGTTTATGGGAGTTTTGTTTCCGTTCGTCATGGGTTATGCGGCGGTGATGATTTTCCCCAATTACCTCGGCTACCACATCGGGGTGGACAAGACGGTTTTCGCCCTATTTTTTGCTACCGCGCTTTCAATTTCCGCGCTTCCCGTAATAGCCAAGACGCTGATGGATTTAAATTATTACAGGACCGACGTGGGAATGGTGATTATGACCTCGGCGATTTTTAACGACATCGTCGGCTGGATAATTTTTTCGATAATCCTCGGGCGGATCGGCGGGGCGGACAGCATGGGCCTGCCGGTCGCGCTCGTTGTTTTAGTCGTGCTACTTTTCACGGTGTTGATGCTCACCGTCGGCAGGATGGCCATCAACAAGGTTTTGCCGCGTATTTTGGCTTACGCCAGCTGGCCCGGCGGCGTGCTTGGTTTTGCGGTTTCGCTCGGCCTGTTGTGCGCCGCGTTTACGGAATGGGTCGGCATCCACGCGGTGTTCGGGGCGTTTATGGCCGGGGTCGCGCTGGGCGATTCGGAGCACATGCGGAAACGAACCAAGGAGACGCTGGACCAGTTCGTCTCATTTATTTTCGCGCCGCTTTTTTTCGTCGGCATTGGGCTAAAGGTGAATTTGTTTGAAAACTTCGACCCCCTGCTTACGCTCGTCGTTATTTTGCTGGCGTTTGTCGGCAAGGTGGCGGGGTGCGGAATCGGCGCGCGTCTTGGCGGGATGCCGGCGAGGGAGTCGCTTGCCGTGGGATTTGGCATGAACGCGCGAGGCGCGATGGAAATAATTCTTGCGTTGCTCGCGTTGGAGCACGGGCTTATCGGCGAAAAGATGTTCGTCTCGCTCGTGATAATGGCGCTAACCACGTCTGTCGTCAGCGGCCCGATGATGCAACTCGTTCTAAAGAGCAAACGAAAGCGGCAGATAGGGGATTATCTAGTCGGCAGGGCGTTTGTAAGCCACCTTAAATCGTCCGACGTCTCCGGGGCGGTACGGGAGATGTCCGATGCGCTTGCCCCCGTTTGCGGGCTTGACCCTAGGGAGGTGGAGTCGGCGGTGATAGAGAGGGAAAAAATCGTTCCGACCGGGCTTGGATTCGGCGTGGCGATTCCGCACGCAAAGGTAAAGGGAATGAAGGCGCCAGCCATAGGCGTGGCGATATCCCGCGGAGGGGTTGATTTCAACTCCGCAGACGGACTTCCAGCGCATTTAATATTTATGATTTTAACGCCGGAGGACGATTTGACGTCGCAGGTGGAGATACTTTCCGAGTTGAGCAGGATGATAAAAAATCACGAGCTTTGCGAGAGGATGAAGAACGCCCGTTCGCACACGGAGTTGCTGGGTCTTCTCCGCACCAAGGAGATTTAACCGGAAATTATTGCCGCTCCGCGCCAAGTGCAGGCTGAAGCCCGCACCTACCGATTCCGGTGGGCACACGCTTTAGCGTGTACTTGGTGCGGAGCGCCAATGCGAAGGAGTGCAGGCTGAAGCCCGCACCTACCGATTCCGGTGGGCACACACTTTAGTGTGTACTTGGTGCGGAGCGCCAATGCGAAGGAGTGCAGGCTGAAGCCCGCACCTACCGATTCCGGTGGGTACACGCTTTAGCGTGTACTTGGTGCGGAGCGCCAATGCGAAGGAGTGCAGGCTGAAGCCCGCACCTACCGATTCCGGTGGGTACACGCTTTAGCGTGTACTTGGTGCGGAGCGCCAATGCGAAGGAGTGCAGGCTGAAGCCCG
>JACQEX010000082.1 GCA_016200345.1 Nitrospinota bacterium | reverse complement strand
GCAGGGCCTCCATCTGCGCCGGGTTGAATTTTTTACCCAGGCAGTCAATCTCCTTAAGGCCCGCCTCCGCAAGAATTCTCGCAAAGCCGGATTTTATCATGAGAATCCCCTGAATCAGGCTTTCAACGTCGCCGGTTTTTTTTGCGGATTCCACCGCAAGCCCCAGGTTGTCCAACTGCGGGGTTATTTTGCGGAAAAACTCCGCCGTTCCTGCCTCCACCCTGCGGTCGACGTCCTTTTGAAGCCGCTCCCTCCATTGGTCGTTCTCGGCCATTTTTTCCTTGTAGGCCGCGATGTACTCCTTAAGCTTGGCCTCGCTTTTTGCCGCCGCGTCCTCGAGCCTTGCCACATAGGTGGGGAGCCGTTTTAGGTCGGCCTCCTTTTCGTCGTCCTTTGCGCGTTCCTCCGGGTTGACCCAGTGTCTTTTGTCAAATACCTTCAAGGTCTCGTCCAAAATGTCGTCGCTCATTGCAGGAACTCCGCAAGCTCGTTGGCGTCGAAGGCAAAATATTTTCCCTCTTTGGGTTCGGAGCCGTAAAGCGTTTTTCCGTCCGACCCCTTGCTCGCCAAAATGGTAAATGTCTTTGCGGAGGTTCTGACGGTCACCTCCGCCGACGGGCCTTTCCCCTTTTCCTTAAACTCTTTTTCCCCGAACAGGGCGGTGGTCTCCGCCGTAGAAAGAGAAAAGGCCAGGTTGGAGGCCTTTACGCTCTCCAGCGGAGGCGCCCCTTTTAGCGTCTGCCAAATGCCTTTGTCGTCCTTTTTAAGCTCCAATTCCCTGCCGCCGGATTTGAGGATGATTCCCGTTATCGTGTTTCCGTCCAGCGCGAAGACTTTTTTGTCGCGAAGGTCGTCCGCCGTTTTCGGTAGCCGCGCCACTAGGGTGGACGGCAAAACCGCGATTGTGCCCCCACCCTCGATTTTCACAAGGGTTCCGTTTTGACTTTTTGATTCCTCGCCGAAAACAAAGGTCCTCTTTTCACCGCTTTTCCACAAGGAGATCTTCGCTTGAGGCTTGCTAAATTCGGGGGTCTGTTCCGGCGCGCCGTCAGCGAACTCAACAGCCGACGCGTAGAGAAGGCTCGAAATCAACCCCTTTGCCTCGCGTTCGTCGGCGGGGAAATTTGCGGGGCTTGTGACCCGCCACTTTCCGTCCGCCTGTTTTTCCAGCGTCACGCTTAATTTGTCCCTCGTCAGCTCGATTTTACCGATGTCGCTTTCCTTCCAGTCAAGCAGTCGCTTGTCGCGCAAATCGAACAAAGTCTTGGCGACGCCGTGAAAGAGCGAGGCGTCCGCCAGCATTATTTCCTGTCGGTCGGACGTCTTTACATAGACGGAGGAGCCGGTCGGCGATTTTTGGCCTATCAAAAGGGATTCCGATTTTTCGCCCTGGAAAAAGTCAACCCGGTACATCGGCGGCTCAAGCCCGTATTCCTGCGGGTTACCCGTCGCGCTGTCGGAGGCCGATGCCTCGACAGCGAAGTGGAGAAGCCCTTCGATCGCGTTTTCATCCCCCTTCGCCTCGACTGGGGCGGTGATTTTCCAGCCGTCTTTTTCGCGGACGAGCTCCACCTTGTTTGAGTGCGCGCTTATGGATATTTTTGTCACCGATTTCGGGTCGAGGGAGAGAATTTTTTTGGCCCTGTTGTCCGCCGCCGTTTTTTTTATTTCGCCGAGGTATTCCACCTTGTAGGCGTAAATTCCCCCCGCGACAAGCACGACAAAAAGAACCAGCGACTTAACCCACGAATTTTTCATTTTCTTGCTCCCTGTTGGAAGAAGGCGGTCAGCTGTTCCGTCTTCTCCGAAGGTTGGCCCAAAGGCCGGCCAAAAACACCATGGCCGGAATGCCGAGCACGCTTATAGCCACCATCCATGAAAGTTGGGACGACTTGAATATAAGCGGCTCCGAATCGGAGTTGTGCGACGAAATGGTGACCCTGTCCTCCTCGGAGGAGAGCCAGTTGACGATGTTCATAAATAAATCTTTGTTGCCGCTGACGTTGAGAAAGGAGTTGGACGCAAACTCGGAGTCGGCGACCACGACGACCGCGCCCTTAACCGGTTTTCCCTCCTTGTCCTGCGCCGGGGAGGCGACCTCGGCCACGACAGCCACGGCAAGCGGCCCTTGGAAATCCTTCCCCTCGTCGAACTGGACGACGCCTTTTTTAAGCCCGGCCTCGTCCGTTTCGCCCCAGGTGTCGGTGCGGGTTTTTGCCAGCTCCACGGCGGTGACCCCGGCCACTCCGTTTTTGACCCGAAGCGAGGAGGCGAGAGGGAAGAACGTCATCAGCTTGAAGCCGTTTGTAATCGGGTGTTGCTCGTAGGTCGTTACCATCGGGGCCAGAATGTCCCCGCCCATGATTCGGCTCGCCCTGTCCACTATCACGTCGTTGTCCAGCGTTACGCCGTATTTTTCCAGCCACGGCCCCAAAATTTGCGCGGAGAACGAGCCGGTTAGGAAAAGAACCTTGCCGCCGCCCCGGATGAAAGCGTCAATTTTCTTTTTCTCCGGCTCGAGGAAACTTTTTAGCGGGCCGGCGACTATTACGACGGCGGAGACGTCGGACGCCTCGTCGGTTGTCAGCGATCCTTGGTGGCGATGAGCCTAAACAGGGCGTTGGTGAGTTTTTCCTCGCTCAGTTCGCCCGTGATGGTCTCTTTCTTCCCCTCGCGCCCCAGCACCACGAAGGTGTTGTACTGCGTAACGCCGTGTTCTTTCGCAATACCAGGTTTTTTATCTGGATCCACGAACTCCCACTTGAAGTTTTTTCCGTGGTCCTCGTACTGTTGCAGAAGGTGTTTGTTGGAGGCGCGGGCGCCCTCGGCGTCCTTCACGAATGCGAGCGTCTTAATCTCGTAAGGGAGCCTGCCGACGAGCGTCGTCGTCTGCTGTGAGAGCGAGTGCCGTCCGCCCGACGTAAAGTCGGCCTTGCGGTAGTTTTTTGCGGAGATGAAGTTCACGAGCGCAAAAAGGCCCGCGACCACGAAGATGTAGGCGGCCATTCCGCCGCCGTAGTATAAAATCCGCCGCCTAATCACGAGCCGTACCTTCTGGATTCCAAAACCCTGAGAGTCAGGAACAAAAATAGGGCGGTGAAGGATACAAAATAGACGACGTCCCTCGTGTCCACCATTCCGTTGGCGAAGTTTTCAAAGTGCTCGAAGACCGAGAGGTACTTCGATATCTGGCTCGGCACGCTCTGCGAATCACCGGCAATCCAGCCGACCATCCAAAAGACTATGTTCAAGCCGAACGTCCACGCCCCGGCCACCACCTGGTTCTCGGTGAGGGACGAGACGAATATCCCGACGGATATGAAAAAACCGGCCATAAGCGCAAGGCCGAAATAACCGGTGAGAATCTCTTTTATCGGAATGGCCCTGAAGTATGCAATCTCCACCTGATAGAAAAGGGTCATCCCCGCTATCATAAAGAAAACAGTGAACGCCGCCAGGAATTTCCCTAAAACTATCTCGGTGTCGCGAAGCGGGTAGGTGAAGAGTATTTCTATCGTGCCGCTTTTTCTCTCCTCGGAGAAGCTTTTCATCGTAAACATCGGCAACATGAAAAGAAGCAGAAAGCTCATGGTCGAAAGCGCCGGGCGAAGGATGCTCTCCGCCACCGTAAGCCCCTCCACGCGGTACTGGCCGCCGGAGCGCATGACCTCGAAACTGTAGCGGGAGTAGTCCAGCAATATCATCGTGAAGAACACGCCGGTAACGAGAAGGAATATGACGCCGACAAGATACGCTATCGGCGTGCTTACAAAGGAGCGCACCTCGCGCAGATAGAGCGGCTTAAGATTGCCCATTCTCGCCTCCAGACTGTCCCGCCGCCAGCTGGGTCTCCTCCGCCTTGTGCTCCTCCGTGACCAAATCCACAAAAATATCCTCCAGGCTCATCAATGCGAGCCTCATTTCCAAAAGTCCCCATCCTTTGTTGACGACGGCGGCGGCAATCTGTCGCCTAACGTCCCCACCCATCTCGGTTTCAACCGCCAACGATATCTCGTTGGTCTTAACGTATCCGTCCACCGTTAGTCCGGTTACCCCGGCGACGGACGAGATGACGAATTTCGCCTCCTCAAGCGGCGCGTCCAGGGTGAGGTGCACGACGTTTTTTTTCTGCCTTCTTTGCGAGAGGTTTTGCGGGGTGTCCACCGCCACGACCTTCCCCTTGTCTATTATTACCACCCTGTCGCATACGATAGAGACCTCCGGGAGAATGTGGGTGCTGAGGATTACCGTGCGTTTGCCGGATAGATTTTTAATTAGTTGTCGAATTTCCACTATCTGCTTCGGGTCCAGGCTCGCCGTCGGCTCGTCCAGTATCAGCACGTCGGGGTCGTTTATCAGGGCCTGCGCCAGGCCGACGCGCTGGCGGTATCCCTTGGACAGTTTCCCGATGAGCCTGTCGGCCATGTCCTTTACGTCGGTCTCGGCCATGACCTCGGTCATCTTTTGTTTTTTCAAGCCCCCTTTTAGCCCCTTAACGCTGGCGGCAAAGCTAAGGAATTCCCGGACGGTCATGTCTTTGTAAAGGGGGGAGGACTCGGGCAGGTAGCCGACCCGTTTTTTTACCTCAAGCGGCTCCTCGAAGCAGTCGAACCCGGCGACACTGGCCGTGCCGGAGGTGGCCGGGGTGTAGCACGAGAGGATGCGCATGGTGGTGGTTTTTCCCGCGCCGTTAGGCCCCAGAAAGCCGAGGATTTCCCCCTTCTCGACGCGGAAGGTTATCCCGTCCACAACGGCGGCGCCGTTGAATCGCTTTGTCAGCCCCTGTACTTCAATCATTGCTTCTCGTCATTATGTGTGGAGTGTTTATAAGATTGATGGCGTTATAAGTCAAGGTAAAGTTGAGAAATATTTGGCCTTTGAAAGTTGAATTTCGGCTAGGTGGCGGGGGTGGTGTATGATTGGGGCATGGACAGACAAGAAATTTTGTCAAAGCTTGAGGAGCATTCCTTAAAGAGGCAGTTTATGCCTCGGGATTATAAGGTTTATTTCGACGATATTCTTGGTTCTATAAGAACCAGAGTTGAAAAAGGAAATCGAGGCGATATCTCAGGGCTGACTTTCCGGTGGGGAATTTCGGTTGATTAAAAAGACCGATTTAGTATAATCACGCCGTTAGAGCAACGGTAGGCACGCGCTTTTTTCGGCAACCATCCTCTAGTGGCAGTAATACACGCTCTGACTTGGAATGCTGAAGTTCATGTGCTTTTTTGGTAGGCACGGGCTTTAGCCTGTGCATCGGCCTGACAAGGCCGATAAAAATACCGCCGTTTTTCGGTAGGTACGGGCTTTTTTCGGCAACCTTCATCAAAGTATCGGTGATGCATGCTCTGACTTGGAATGCTGAAGTTCATGACCGTTTACTGCGGTAGGCACGGGCTTTAGCCTGTACATCGGCCTGTCAAGGCCGATAAAAATACCGCCGACAGGGCGACAAGATTGTCGCCCCTACCAAATTGGGGATATTTTGGAGGAGCAAATAAATGACTTTTACGGGAGATAAACGGATGAGATTCAACGCCGTCCTAATCGCATTCTTGTTTCTTTTCGCCGTAGCCGTTCCCTGCGCCCACGCTCAAAAGCCCAAGAAGAAGGCGGCGGAGGCAAAGCCGACGGTTGTTCTTCTGCCTGTTTTACTTCACGGCGAGCAGTCAAAGGAGGCCTCTTCCAGCTATCAGGACGCCATCACGGAATCACTCCAGTCGCGGTACGAGGTGATAGCCGGTAGCAAGGTCGAGGAAGTTCTAAGGAAGGTCACGGCCAAGGAATCGCAAAAAGAGCAGTGCGACTTGACCAAGTGTTACGGGGCGATAGCGGTGGAGTTCAACTCCGAGTATCTGGCGGTCTTGAACGTGACGAAGCTTGAGGGTG
>JACQEX010000084.1 GCA_016200345.1 Nitrospinota bacterium | reverse complement strand
TCCTGGTCGCGCCCGTCCAAACTCTGCCCCTTGGGGCCGAGCACGCCGATGACGACGAACGGGCTTTGCTTGATGCGTATGGTTTTCCCGACCGGGTTCTCCCCTTCGTTAAAGAGATTTTTGACGACCGTAAGACCGATCAGCGCCACGCGCGTGGCGGAGCGCACGTCGTTGTCCCCGAACGAATAGCCGGAGCCAAGCCGCCAGTCGCGCACGTTCAAAAAGGACGGGGTGGTGCCGAGAACCTGCGTGCTCCAATTGTTGGAGCCGTACATTATTTGCGCCGTCCCCGGAGCCGACGGGGCGACGTAGGCGACGCCGGGAACGTCTCCTATCGCCTCCGCGTCGGCCAGCGTCAGCGTGGGCGTGGCCCCGCCGCCCATGCGCAGACCGCCGGAAGTCGTGGAGCCGGAAAGAATTATGAAGAGGTTGCTCCCCATCGAGGCGATGGACTGGTTGACGACGAACTGCGTCCCCTGCCCTATCGCGAGCATTATTATCACCGCGCCGACGCCGATAATCATGCCGAGCATCGTAAGGAACGTACGCATTTTGTTCGCGCCCAGAGCCACCCACGCCTCGCTCAGCATCGGCCCTATCATTCGACCCCCTTTTGCACCTTGGTGTTTTTCTCGTCCGAAACAATTAGGCCGTCCTTAAATTTGACGCGCCGACCCGCGTACGACGCTATGTCCTCCTCGTGCGTGACAAGGACGATGGTTATCCCTTTTTCCCTGTTTAGGCGCGAGAAGATTTCCATTATTTCCCGGCTGGTTTTTGTGTCCAAGTTTCCCGTCGGCTCGTCCGCCAGTATAAGCTTTGGATTGTTAACCAACGCCCGCGCTATCGCCACCCTTTGCTGTTGGCCGCCGGATATCTTGTTCGGAAACGAGTCGTAATATCTCCCCAGCCCCACGTCGTCCAAAAACTTTTTTGACCGCACGTTTCGCTCGCCGCGTTTCACGCCGGAGTAGACAAGCGGCAGGGCGACGTTTTCCATGAGCGTAGCCCTTGAGAGAAGATTGAACCCCTGGAACACAAAGCCTATCACCTCGTTGCGAAACCCGGCCCGCCGGTCTTTGTCCAACGACCTAACGTCCTTCCCGTTTAAATAATAATCGCCGCTTGTCTGCGCGTCGAGACAGCCTAGTATGTTCATGAAAGTGGACTTGCCCGAGCCGGAGGCGCCCATGACCGCCACGAACTCCCCGGCGTTTATCGAAAGTGAGACGTCGCTCAACGCGTGAACCGGCCCCGCCGCCGTCGGATATTCCTTGTACAGTCGCTCGATGCGGATTACCGGGATTTCGGGCATTAGAACATTCTCATGCTAAAGGAGCCGGACTTGCCGGAGTCCGACGGCGCAAGCTCCTCGACCACTATGTTGTCCCCCGCCTTCAAATCGCCGGAAACGACCTCGGTCATTTTGTTGTCGGTTATGCCAAGCCCGATTTTTATCCTTCGGAACGCCTCGTTCTCCAAAACATACACGGTTCCGTTCCCGCCCGCGCGTTTTTCATCCTTCTCCTGCGCGGGGACGGCGGACTTGCCGGGTGCGGCCCCGGGCTTTTTTTCCTTGGATGGCGGTTTAAACCGTAGCGCGGCGTTGGGTACGAGCAGAACCCCGTTTTTTTGCGCCACGATGATGTTGACGTACGCGGTCATGCCGGGAAGCAAGGCCTCGTCGTCGTTTTGCACGTTCACAACGATGTCGTAGGTGACGACGTTTGACTGCGTGGTCGGGTTTATCCTTATCTGCCTCACCGTTCCGGTGAAGACGCGGTTTGGATGCGCGTCCACGGTGAAGCGGGCCGGTTGTCCGACTCTGATGCCGCCGATGTCCGCCTCCGCGTAGCTGGAGTCAATCTGCATCTTGTGCAAATCCTGCGCTATGGTGTAAAGCGTGGGGGTTTGGAAGCTCGCCGCCACAGTCTGCCCCACGTCTATCTGCCGGGAGACCACGACCCCGGAGACCGGCGACCTTATGACCGAATAATTTAAGTTCGTCCTGTCGCGATCCAACTGGGCCTTCGCCACCTCCAGCGCGGCGGCGTTCCCTTTTAGAGTCGCCGTCGCCGTCTCCAAATCGGCCTGGGTCGCGTATTTTTCCGCCAGGAGTTTTCTTATTCTCCCTTCGTTCGCCTTCGCCAGTTCCAAGGCCGCCTCGGCGCTGTGCACGTTGCCCAGATCCATGTCCACCTGAGACTTGAATAGCGACGGGTCGAGCTCCATCAAGACCTGCCCTTTTTGCACGTGGTCGTTAAAATCCGCATACCAATGCGTCACCGTGCCGGAAACCTGCGTGCCGACGGCCACCATGACCACCGGGTTCAGCGTTCCGTTTGCGGAAACCGTCTGGGTTACGTCGCCGACCGCGACGGGGTGGAATTTGAACTTTTTCTCCAACGGCTCCTTGTGGGCCTGGTTCCATTCCGTATAACCGAGGTACGCGCCGACCGCGACAAGGGCGAGCAAAACGTATTTGTTAAAAAAAATCTTTCTTAGGCTCATTTAATATTTTCCTTTTTCCCATTCCCGTGTTCCGGCCTGTTTGATTCCGGGGTTAACTGCCCCATCGCCTTGGCCAACGCGGCCTTGTTTATGCGCCAGTTAAAGACCGCCTGTATGTACTGCTGTTTTGCGCTTTCAAGGGTGCTCTGGGCGGTGAGTAGATCCAATATATTTTGCAGGCCTTTTTGGTACCTGCTGAAGATGTATTTCTCCGACTCGGTGGCGCTTGCCACGAGGTCGGCGGAGCTTTTGACGGACTGGGAGCTTGTCAAAAGGTTTTGGTACGCCTGCCATACGTCCAGCTCCACCTGTCTTTTTATCTGCTCTTCCTGCGCCAGCCGGAGTGACGCCTGCTCCTCCGCCGTTCGAATTCTATACGTGGTTCCGAATCCGGTGAACAATGGGATTGTAAGCGAAAGGGCGACCGACTGCGTGTCAGTGGTCGTGGTCACCAACCCCAGGTTGGGGTACCTCGTTCCCTGCGTCGCGTGGTCAAGCGAACCGGAGAGCGAAATCGTCGGCATTCCGCCTGCCTTGACGGCCTCCACGTTCGCCCTCGCGGCCTCGGTCTGTCTCTTTGCGGCCTGAAGATCCGGCCTGTCGGCAATCCCGGCCTCGATAAGCGCCCCCACGTTTTGTTCCGCCCTATCGTCCGGCAGTATTTCCGACGGCGGGGCGAGTAAAATGTTTTGCGTCGGCGCAAGCCCCATCACGTTTGCCAGCACGCCCATTGCGTTCCGCAACGCCCCCTCGGCCTGTATCCTCGTGAGTATCGCCTGCGACCACGCAGTTTTGGCCTGCAGTTCGTCCGACAAGGTGGCGGCGCCAAGCTCGAATTTCCTTTTCGCGGCGTTGTGGCTTTCCAGCGCGGATCGCTCCGCCTCCCGCGAGGAGTCAACCGTAGCCTGGGCCTCGAAAAATTGGTAGTAATCGGTCACGGCGGAAAGAAACACGGCTTGAAGCGTCGCGTTTTTGGTCTCGTTCAGCGCGTAGAGCGTCTGCAGGGAGCTGTCCAAATTCGCCGAACGCTGGCCGAAATCGTACACCAGGTAGTTTAGCGTCGCGCTGACGTCGTTGTTGTTGGACGTGGAGGCGGAGGCTCCGTTAACCGTTTGCTGTGAAACGGAGCCGCCTACGGTTAGCGACGGCAGGTAGGTGGATTTTGCCACGCCCACCTGCCCGGCCTGCACCCGCGCGTTTATCCACGCCTGCCGCGTCTGCGGATTGTTGCAAAGTGAAAGATCCACGACGTCTTGCAGGCTCATGGCCGCGTTCCCGACCAAAACGCCGGAGCAGGGGTTTGCCGAATCGCCCGTCGCGTGCGGAAGCGGCTGGGCAAGCCTTTCCGTGGAGAACGGATCCATTCCGGACGCGTACTTCGGGAAGGGCGTGAGAAAGGCGAGGATGGTAAAAATAAAAACCAAGGCCGTCCGGGCCGCGCGGATTGTTTTCAAACCTGCGCCTCCGCGTCTCGCAAAGAGGTCAGCGGCAAAAGAATCGTAACGACAAGACCGCCATCCGAGTTCTCCGCCGTAACCAACCCGTTGTGAATTTTAACGGCCCGTTCCGTTATATGAAGCCCCAGGCCGGTGCCGCCCGAACTTCTATCCCGCGCGGTCGAAACCCGGTAGAACGGCCTAAATATGTTCGCCAGATCGCCATCCGGCACGCCGCCCCCCTTGAAGGTATTCTTTCACCAAGGCGGAAAACTCCAAGTCATCGTCAATAATCAATATTTTGTTCATGACACTTGGACGTATTCTACCCCCATTTGTTCAGATTCACGACAAGGCAAAATGTAAAAATATGTAAAATGGCCTGCTTTTTAACGCGTTGCCAAGTTAAGGATACGCTTACATTATCTTCGCGCAATATCGGGCGCAGGATTGCCGCCCTTGCTTAGGTCGGGATCAACTCGGGCCGTGCCGTTTTTCGCGTTCGACGAAGTAGGTGCCGGTGTAGTCAAGCCCGTGCAAGGGGTTGTATTTGCATTTCAGCCTGCAAAAGGTGGAGCCGCCGATGCGCTTCCGCAAATTCATGCATTTTTCGCAAAATTGCGGCAGGATCATCTTCTTCTCGGTCTTCCACAGCATAAGGAAAATAAAAAGAAGAAGCGCGACGACCGCAAAGCCGTCCGTATACCCCGGAAAGTAAAAGGTGTCCAAAAACTTTCTAAGCGTCATTTGCCCTGTCTCCACAAACAAGCATAGCCAACATGAGTATGATGTTAAACGCTAAAACAAAAACATTCAATCTATTTTTCCCGAATAATCCGGGCTATGATTGGCCCATGGATAAAAAATTAGGCGGCCTGTCGGACCTCATAGACCGCCTTCGCGGCGAAAAGGGATGCCCGTGGGACAAGGAACAAACCACCAAAAGCCTGAAGCCGTTTCTCATAGAGGAAACGCACGAGGTGGCCGAGGCGATTGACTCCGGCGACCCCGTCCTGCTGAAAGAGGAGCTTGGCGACCTTCTTTTCCAAATAGTTTTTCTGTCGAGAATCGCCAAAGAGCGGGGCGAGTTCACCCTGGACGACGTGGTGAAGACCATAACGGAAAAAATGGTGCGGCGGCACCCGCACGTTTTCGGCGACGTCCCGGCAAAAGACGCGGCGGACGCGCTGGGCCAGTGGGAAAAAATTAAGGCGGGCGAAAAAAAACGCAACTCCATACTCGGCGGAATCCCCAAATCCCTCCCGACGCTCATCCGGGCAAGAAGGCTTCAGGAACGGGCCGCGAGGGTCGGCTTCGACTGGCCCCGCACGGAGGACGTGTGGAAAAAGGTGGACGAGGAATGGGGCGAGCTTCAGGAGGCGCGCAGAAACAACGACCCCAAGGGGGTGGAGGAGGAGATGGGGGACGTGATGATAGCCCTCGTGAACCTCGGAAGATTTTTGGACGTGGACGCGGACGATGCGCTGAGAAAATCCATAGACAAGTTCATCTACAGATTCGGGGAGATTGAAAAGGAGTTCGCCGAGACCGGCAAGGACATAACCCACGCGACGCTGGACGAGATGGAGGCGATTTGGCAAAAGGCCAAACTGAAGGAAAAACAAAAAGCTCCTGAAGTTTAACGTAGTGTCCCAGTAAAAGATTACGCTATGGTAGCAGCGGGCTTTAGCCTGCCTTGCGCCCTGCGGGCGCAACAACAGGATGAATCCCGTTGCCACCAATTCGTGTTGGTGCACGCACCGCCCTTAATGGGGATACCGGGATCCTGCGCTAGCGCGGCCTAAACCGGGCGGCCGCCGCCCAAAAGGGCGCGAACCGTCCTTTGCTGGTAGGAGTCCAACAGCTTCCACCTCAGCACGGGGGTGTTCACCAACTGCTCGCCGGAAAGTTGCAACAGCGTCGAGTCCACCTTCGCCACATACGTAAAACGGTTCGGGACGTTCAAAACCGCATCCTCCTCGCCAAAAAAATCCCCCTCTTTTAGAGCCTCAAACACCTTGTCCCCGTCCATGCGCAAAACCTCGCCGGAACGGATGACGCCAAGCCGGCGGGAGTCACGAAGTGAAATGGTCTCGTTCGCCTTGAAATTTTTCATCGTCATCGCAATCAGAATCCGGGAATAGACCGTGGCAGGAAGCCCCTCGCCGAAGAGATTCGTGGAGTTTAAAAACGTCTTCATGACCGACGCCTTGAGCATGTACGAGTGCAGGGCGTTGCGCTTTACGACCCCGGCGTACAACCCCACCGGAAAACGCATGACCCTTACGAACGAGAAGGCCCGGTACGTGTGGGCCGACGGCTGGTTGGTCAGGGCCGCCTCGTCCCCGATGAGCGAACCAATGGCCACGTGGCCGAAAACCTTTTCCCTCATGTGAATCTTCTCCACCCTACCGCTAATGACAAGCATCAGCTCCTGCGGCGACTCCCCCTCTTTTAGGAGTATCGTGCCGGGATTGACGTCCGTAATCTCGTGGTTAAGCAACATTCGCAAATCGTGTATCGGCAGGCCGGGAAGATTCGCCTCTATGTAGGCGAATGCGTGCTTGCGAAGGCCCTCCGCCTTTTCCGGCACCAGCACGTCCACCGTGCCGAACGCGGCGCTGGAGCCAATGACCTTTTCCTCGGGGGTCAGGTCGGTGGAACGGTGCGCCAGCAATATGCGCGTGGATTTGTCGTCGGAAAAATCCTTCGCGTCACCGTGCACGGGGCCGCCGCCGACGTCGATTTTCTTAAGATCCACCTTTTGCAAGTAGGCGTCTCGTATCTGCTCGAATGTTTTTTGCGATATTCCGGGCGCGTTTTCGTCCTCCGTCACCATCCCCCTTAAAACGTCCAGCGATGCGATGTCCGCCAAATGCGCGTACGTGCGATATCCGTCCCCCCAGAGCGTTCGAAACAGAAAAACGGTGGTCTCCACCGGATGTGGCGAAAAAATCGGCATGACCTCCATGCCGTCGATGTTGTTCCATGCGTTTAAAACGAGGTGCCTCTCGTCAAAAAAGTCCGAGAAGTTTTTCTCGTCCAGTTTTAAGAGCGCGGCAAATTTTTTCACCGTGGAGGCCATTACGACCGACGTGGCGTAATACTTAATCCTGCGTCCGGCGCGCATCAACACCGTAAGGCCGGCAAAATGGTCGTCGTGGGCGTGGGTGTGAAAAATGCCGTCAATCTGGTCTATTCCCACCCCCAGTGTCGCCATGTTGTTGCCGATGTGCGGGGCGGCGTCTATAAGGTAGAGGGAGCCCTGGTGGGACAAAAAGCTGGACATGGCGGGCCGCTTGTCGTCCCAGCCGTCCCCGTCGCCGGAGTGAATCACCGCAAAATATTCCGGGTCGAATTTTCTGTAGCCAAGCGTGTAGGGGCATTCGTACGCCTCGCCGGGATTAAGGTTGAGATTGGCCGTCACCGACTCCCCCTTGTAAGAAAACTCAAAAAGGTTCGGGCGCAGTCGGCGCAGGGTCACCCCGTCCGCCACCTCCACCGGGCCGTCGCCGACCACGACGGCCGATAAAAAATCGGCTGTCGGGCTGATTTTGCCGTTAAAAAACTTTAATTTCATCCGCATCCAATCGCGGGCCTGCTCCGGCTCCGCCCCGGCCGAGATTAACTCCTCCTCGGAAACAAGCCCGTAGTTTCCCCTGTAGATATATTTCATTTGGGACTCCACCTGGTCGGCGGAACCGATAAGCAAAGGCTTTCGCCCGGTGTTGTTCGGATGACCGGGAAGCAAAAGCCCCTGCTTGTAAAGCATCTGCAGGACCGGGAACTCGGCCATATTTGCGAACTCGCCGTTTTGCAAAGAATTGTCCGAAAGCAATATTGCGTTCGGACCGGTTTCGCACAGCACCCCCCTCACTTCATGCGAGAGAATCAGCCCGCGCCTTCTAAGATGCTTCACCGCGTCGGCCGGGCATCCGCACAACACGCGCAGATTCGCCTCCGGAACCTCGACGTACTGGATTCCGGGTGACACGACAATTTTACTTATGACCATGTCCGAAGGCCGCTTTATCGCGGCATTTTCCCAAAATTCTCGACCAGAATGGCGTTCAGTTTTGCCAGCGAATCCCCCTCCAACGGCTTTGGAATATAGGCGACGGCCCCAAGCTTCATGCATTCCCGAAACACCGCGTCCTGCAAATCCGCCGAGATGATTATCACGGGAATCGTCACCCCCAACTCCTTGATTTTCACGAGAAAGTCTATGCCGGACAATCCCGGCATGAAGATGTCGGAAAGTATTATGTCCGGGTTGTGCGACTTAATCATTTTTAGCGCGTCACCCACGTGCCCGGCCTCCAGAATCTCCCTGTCGTCCCCGACGATGGCGTCGCAAATTATCATTCTCTGAAAAGAAGAATCTTCGACGACTAAAATTTTATGCACACACACTTCACGACCACGGCGAGCCGCGCTCCCTGTCTCATGTTAAAAAAATTACCTCCTCGCGCTTGAGCGGGTATCATACTATTTTTTTTCAATATGCAGTCAATTTTTTTTCATCCCGAGCCCCCCCCCTTTTGGCCCCCTTTCATACAAGATTAAAGGGGAGTAAAATGGCGGGATGGCAGTTGGAGCGTTGGAGGTTGAAAAGGCGAACGCCGGTCAACTGGATTCTTTTAAGGGCGACGCCATTCGTCTATTCATTCGCGACGCGACCCTTAGACAGCAGATGCAGACGATGCTGGAAAAAAACATCGGCTTCACAAACGTGTCGGCCATCACCACCGGGCAGAACCAAACGGAAAACGTGGAAAGACTCTGCAAAGTCCTTATGACCGAGGAGGTCCACGTGCTTCTCGGCCAGCCGCCGTCGCCGGGCAAGGAATCCCGCGCGACGACCAAGTTGGAAATTCTCTCCGATTTTCTCCTCAACGTCCAAACCCGCATAAAGCAGGCCGGCAAGGACAAGGAAAAAATTGACAAGTGCATGTCTAAAATCATCCCGCTGGTCGAAGAGGCAGAGAACTACCAGATGAGGATGAAATACGTCTCGATGGTCGCGGAATTTCACATCCCCAGCGCGTTCATTTTCAACTTTCCGACCAGCGTACAGCCGCAGGAGCAGATAAAGGAACGCGCCCCCATTCTGCTTGAATTCCTAACGGACCACTTTACCGGCAAGGAGGTCCGTCTAAAGGAGATAGCGGACGGCAAGGAAGAGGCCGCCATGTCCGTAAAAAAGGAGCAGGCCGAAAAAATGCTCCGGCAGGGGGAGGATTACCGGAAAACCGGCAACTTCGAGGAGGCGGTTCAATGCTTCAACAAGGCGATAGAACTGATGCCCTCGAACACCGACGCCTACATTGAGAGCGGAAAAACTTACACGAAACTTAAAAAATATCCACGCGCCATAACGCGTTTCGTCGAGGCGGAGGAGATATCCGCCCAGCTACCCACCGCCAACCAAGAAATCGCCGCAACCAGAATCGTGCAGGTTAAGGAGATGGTAGCTCAGGGAATGGACGTAGACTCGCCGGAGATTAAAAAACTGCTGGACGAGGCCTCTAAAAATTTCAAGACCGCCCTGAAAAAAGCGTCAGAATTAAAACCGCTTCATCAGGACGACAAGGTGGACAGGTCGGCGGAGGCGATATCCAAGGTCGCCGGGGCGATGTTCAAAATGGAGCTTGGAGAGACGCTCGGCGCCAGAAACCCGATAGCAAAGGAAATCAGCGCCCTCGCAAGGGAATCGCTCCAAAGCGCGGTTAAGGGGGAGGACACAGACAACCTCCCGGCCTCGCAGATGATATGCCTTGCGCTTGCGGACGTGGACAAAGGGGAGTTCGACGCGGCGGAAAAGCTCCTGCTAAAGGCGGCTGTGGACAAAAAATATTTCTCCGAGGCGTACAGGGAGCTTAACTACATGGGCACCCAGATAAGGATCCGCGTGGGGGTTGACCAGGCGATGATTCTTTATAGGAAACTCCTGACGGCGGACCCGCCCAACAAGGGGGCGATTCACTACAACATTTCTGTGGCGATGCACGCCTCCGGCAACAAACTGGAGGCGGCCGGCTCGATTGTGCAGGCGGTTTACACCGACCCCTCGCTACCGAACGACGACTTGTTCAGCAGGAACAAGGACATCGTGGAGCTGATGGCGCACTTGGTGTCGCTTTTCGCCAAGGCGGCCGAGAGCAAAATGAAGCCGACGCCAAAACCGCAGACGGGGGCGGCGGTTGACTTTTCCGCGCCGTCCGACCCGAAGTTCGCGGCCTATTGCGCGAAGTTCGAGGAGCTTATCCGGCAAGACAGGGAAAAGGCGTTCAGGGTGCTTTACGACATTTCAAAAAAACTGCCCGACTTCTTCAAAAGCACCGACGCCTACTCCAACACCCCGCTGATGGAGCTGATGGCGGACGCCCGCGTGAAATTCGACGGGAAGCCGGTTCTTGCGGAGTTCGTGGATTTCCTGAAAAAAACTTTGGAGGAGGAGGAAAAAATCTTCATCGCCCCCGGGCCGGAGCACGAAATACTAAGGGAAAACTGCGAGAGGCTCAGCGAGGCCGACTTCAACGCCGCCGTGAAGGAATTTTACGGGATATACACGAAGTCGAGGGGATTTTTCGCCACCCCCGCCGCGCTGGAGAGCGACAAGCTGGTGCAGTTCGTCGGAAAGGTGCGCGAAAAATTTCTGGGGGCTGGCAACCCGCGCCTAAAAAACTTCACGGAGTTTCTGGCCCTCATAGGGAAAAAGGCCGAGGCCCTTCGCGGGATGAAAACCGCCGCGTCGAACCCGACGCTTAAAAAACTGGCCGACCTTGCCGGCTCCGACAAGTCAGCCGCGCTGGATTTCGCGGGGGAGCTTTTCGAGACGAACCCCGGCTTCTTCGAGCTTTCGGAGGTTTACGAAAGCGCCCTCATTTGCGATTTTGCCGAAAAAACCACAAGCAACCCGCCCGCCGGCGCGGACGCAAAAAAAACGGAGGCCGTAAGGCGGCTCTCCGGCTTCCTCTCCTCTAGGGAGAAATATCTGACCTTCACCCAATATTCGCAGGAGGCGTTGAACGTTCTGATGGAGACTGCCGACCAGCGGAAAATGGCGAACTGCATCGCGAAGGCCATCTACTCCATGCCGGAGTGCGTGGAAAAGCCGTTCTTCTACGAGCACGGCGACATCGTCTCCGCCACGAAGGAAATTTACATGAAGCTTCGCGGCCTCGCCAACCAGGGAATTTAAACCAAGCGCCCGACCTCTATCTCTCCCCCTCCGCTTTTTCTATCGCCTCCACCACCTCGACCACCAGCAGTGTGTTTTTGTGAAAGGTTGTCTTCATGCGCCTTACGGCGACAAGATAAACGACTATGGTTATGATGGCAAAAGCGAGGTGGTAATATTTTGAAATCCATCCCCTGTGCACACCCCCGCCGAGCGCCATCATCGTTATCAAAAGCACCACGGCGCCCATGCACCACGGAAACAGCTCGCTTTTAAATGCGCGCGTCCGCGCAAAAAGGTCGGGCGGAAGTTTGTGCCTTGCGACCGCCTCCCTTATCCCCATGCCGGACACGACAAGATAAAACATAGCCGACACCAGCGCGAAAAGCCCCATCGCGACCGTCGTGAGGCCGAACGTAAGGTGGTACCAAAAAAGCGTGTCGTTAAAACGTATCGCCGGGCCGAACAAGGCGGTGATAGAGATTAAAACCAGGCAGATGTTGTTGAGCCCTATGAAAAGCTCGGCTATTCTCGTTTTTGGCAATTCCCCGCCCAAGGCAATTTCATTTTCCATTTCCTGCGTCAGCCCCTTTCAATTAAATTTTCAACGGCGTTTAAAATTTTCTTTGTGACGGCGTTCTTTCCCGCCGCGCCGGATCCAAACGCCTTTTTAAAAACACCCGCCGGGATTGTGGCGCGCGCCATCACCCTGTGCCCCCCGGCGCTTCCAAGGCCACCGAAAACATCCCGCAAAACCGCGCCGGAATCAACGGCCCTGTTCAACGACCTCGCCGCGAATGTGACCTCCCGCCCCACGGCGCCCCACACGACGGAAAATTTATGCTCGCCGATTTGCATCACAAAATCCGCTATGCGCGGCACAAGGTCCTCCTTGTACACCCGGCCCAAATCGGCGAACAGGCAGTCCCGCCGTATATAAAACCGCCTCAACGCCCTCACAAAAACCGCAACCTCCGCCGACTCCAAACGCGGCCTTTCCATTTGCGACACCATTCCGTGGTCGGCGAGAGGCCCCAACTCGGAAAAAGCCCGCCAGCCGCCGCCCGAGGCCTCGCGCCCCAACGCAAGAGTGTCGGTTTTAATGCCGTAGTATAGCGCGGTGGCAAGCGACGGGTCTATCGCCGTCCCGTTCGCCTCCAGATATTCCATTAGGATTATTGAGGTGGCGCCGCAGGACGGCCTTACGTCTACAAACGCGCCGGGGCATTTCACCGTACGCGGGTGGTGGTCAATGACGATTTTAACGTTTCCAAATTCCCTGCTGAAATAGCCCGGCTGTACGTCAACAAGCGCCACCTGAGGCGCCCCGCTTATATCGTCGGCCAGTACCTCCCGCACCTTGACTTTTAAAAGTCTTGCCATGCTTACGTTCTCGCTTCTTGCGACCTGTTTTAGCGTCACGATTGGCGCGGCGGAGGCCTTCAAGCCAAGCAGTTTTCTCAGGGCCATCGCGCTTGCCAGCGCGTCCGGGTCGGGGTCGTTTTGAACGAGTATCCAAAGCGGTTTACCCCTGTCAATCGCCCCCCTCATCGCGGCGGTTTTTTTTCTTAACTCAATTTCCTTCCATTTCTCCGCCGCTTTGGCGCCAAAAAGCGCGCCCGCCTCGATAGTGGCAAAAGTTTCGTCCTCGTCCCGGAGTTTTTTGTACTTCCCGCCGTAATCAACCAATAAAACGGGCGTTTTTGGCGCCGCATCGCGTATTTCGGCCAATTTTTTCTCCCGAATGTCGGAATCTGCGACGCAGACAATAATTCTATCGCTCGACGAAAGTCGAAGTTCGGGCCAATTCACCGCCGTCGAGCCGCTCCGTTTTGAGGCACGACCGACCGGCAGTAAAAACACCTCGTCCCGCGCCCCGACCTCCGGAAGCAGGGCCTTCCCCAGGCCTATGGAATCAACGATTAAAAAATAGCGCAAAAACGCCTTCCGAATTTGTCACAGGCGACATTTTAACCCCAATTCCACGGTCATTCCACGAATAATCGGAGCAGGATAAATCAGAAAGAGTTTTATTGGAATTCAACGACAATTAGCGCCATATCGTCCCGATCCGACTCTCCGTCCCAAAATTGTTCCAACTCCTTCTCGACGGCCTCCGCCAATTCTCCGCCGCCCCTATTCTGGTTAGCTTTAATAAAGTCCTTGAATGTGGCAAAGCCGTACGCGGAATTTTTGTTTTTAATCTCGAACAACCCGTCGCTGTACATTATTAATTTGTCGCCGGGCAAATACCCGACCGATTCCTGCTCGAACTCCACATCGTCGAACGTTCCCAACGCCTGCCCCTTCGGGGCCAACTCCATAAAACCCTCGCCTCGGTCCGACAGCAAAATTGGCGGCGGATGTCCGGCCCGAGAAAAAGTTATCCTCCTTTTTTCAGCGTCCACGACGCAAAAGGCGGCGGTCACAAAATGCTCGTCTGGGAGGAGACTGATGGGAGACAAGCCAAAAATATTGGTGGTTGACGATGATTTTATCGTCAGAAGCGTTTTGTCGGACATTTTGGAGTCAACGGAAAAGTACGAGGCGCTTCAGGCTGAAAACGGCCTGGAGGGACTCGCCCAAGTTGAGTCCAACCCTGGAATTAGCCTAATAATCACCGACGTGAACATGCCGGAGATGGACGGGCTTGCCATGTTGCGCGAGCTTCGCAAAAAAAAATCACAATATGCCGGTGGTCGTCTTGACCGGGCATAATATGCCGGTTTTGGGCGAGATAGCGCTGACGCTCGGGGCCTCCAGCTATCTGGAAAAAGACGAGAATTTTCAGGACAACATTTTGGGTTGCGTCGAAAAGGCGCTTGGATAGCTTTTTTTAGGGGAACGTTCGGAAAAATGGAAACCACGGAAAAAGATACCGGTTCGGCGCAAAGCAAGGATGAAATTTTAAACGCCGTCCGCGAAAGAATTTCCGCCACCAAAATAGTGGACGTGAACGAGCAGACCGTCCAGCTCGTATTTTTCACCCTTCTCGGCGGAAGCTACGCCATCAAGGGGGAGGACGTAAAGGAGATCCTTTATCCGGGCAAAATAACGCCCGTTCCCGGAACCCCGGCGTATCTTCTCGGCCTGATAAACGTGAGGGGGGACGTGGAGTCGGTGGTTGATTTCAACCTCTTCCTCTCCCTTCAGAAAGAGCCGGAGTCGGCCAACAAAAGAATCCTCATAGCGGAAAAAGCCGGGTTGAGAACAGGAATCCTGGTCGGTTCGGTCATGGACGTGGAGGACGTCCCCAAAAGCACCGTCGGCGCGTCAATCGGCACGATAGACGACTCGAAAAAGGAGTTTATCGCCGGAAGCGTGTCGTATAGGGATAAAAACGTGACGCTTCTTGACTTGGAAAAAGTGTTCCAAAAAATGGAGAAGCTGTGATGGAAAATGAAAAACATGGCGCACTAACTTTGGACGTCATGCTTTTTAGGGTGAACGGCGCGTTGTTCGGCGTCAAAGTAGACCAAATAATGGGCGTGTACGGCCAGCACCGAACCGCCTCGGAGAACGAAAGGATATCCCGCTTGGACGAAATATTTTTTGGGCACGCCTCCCCCGTGCGGGAAAACTGGAAGATCATCCGCCTGAAAGAGGCGCAAAAGGACGGCTCGTTTTGGGGGTTTCTGACGGAGGAGCCTGAAGACATGATAAAGATATCCATCGTTGACATACGGCCTTTGCCGTCCATGGTCGAGAAATTGGGGGCGTTTAAGTCCATCTGGGGGAGCTTCCACCACGGGGAGGAGCTGGGGCTTTTGCTGGATTTAACGGAATTGTGCTGGGAAACAACGGGTAAAAAGGCCGCCTAAAACCGGGGGCCAATCAAAAACGGCTAGTTTTTGGCTAGTTGCGGTTGATTATCGTTTTATAGCACAAAAAAAGTTTTAAAATTCCAAGACCGGTCTTTGTTAAAGCCGCCTTGGTTCGTAGTTTTTAAATTTTTTATGGAGAGCATGAATGATGAAAAGTATTAAATCGCTCGCGTCAATCTTTATCGCAATTGCGGCGTTCGCCTTTTCCGCCGCTCCGGCAAGCGCCGGTTCCGAGGCGGCATTCCCGGCGGACTGGAAAAAATGGGAGAGCGTCTCCACCACCCTGACCAAAATAGGCGCCTTGCCCGGATGCGACGCGGACGTCCACACGCTCCCGCCGATATACCAAGAGACCGTAGCCACCTATTGCAACGTAAAGGCCGGCGGCCCAGGCAAGGTGAAAGTGCTCGTGAACCCGTCGGTAAAAGAGGGCTATAAAGCCCGCGCCGGGAAGTTTAAGGACGGTAGCAACCTCATCCTGCATCTTGTTGACATGAAGGTTCTTTTTGTCACGGGCCATTCCGGCGGCAAACCGGCATACGGCGTGTTCACCGAGGACGGCAAGGACATAGCGGCGGCAACCGGCCCGTTGGCGGTCGAGACCTGCAGAACCTGCCACACCGGCTACGCGTCATTTTGCGCGGGCGGTCAGTGCGGGACGCTGGCAAAATAACAATATCCAACCACCCCGCCCGATTAAAATGGCGGGGTAGTTTTAGAACGAAAACGAGGGGAGGATTGTCTTGGAAGTTAAATCGCGTAGCATAAAAACCGAGATTCTCATTGCAATAATGGGCGTCGTGGCCGTTTCCATTATTTTAATGGGGGCTTTGCAATACTATGGGGAGTCGAAGGCCTACAAGGGGTTTGTGGTCGAAAAAAGCCTCCAAGCCTTTCGTCCCGTCGTCGCGCTTGCGACAAGAAACATCAACGGCGGCAACCTTATGAACCTCAAAAATCAGAGCGCCGTGGACATGTACAAGACTGATTCGGAAATGATTTATCTGAAGATGGAGGGAATGAGCGCAGGCTCCCCCAAAACCGAATTTTCCGAGGCCATCCCTCCCGCTAAGATTGAATATGAATACACAAAAGACGGGGTTGCGGACGACAAGAAGGCCTTTTACGCCGCGCAAATAGCGGCCATGGGGAACAGAGAGGTCGTCGTGGACTCCGAAAACATGGTGGTCTATATTTATAAAAAATTGGAAATTGACAACGGCGGGAGGGCTTTCGCGGTCTTCTCCGCAAAAGAGCTTGGGACAATTTGGGTAAAAGTTCTTTCCAACATGATTCTAGGCCTGATACTCGTCCCGCTGGTGGCGTTTTTTGCGGCACGCTATATGGGCAGACGCATCTCGGCGCCCATTCTCCACGTGGCCGAAAAAATAACGGAGTTCACAAAAACCCTGGATTTGGGCACGGCGGTCAAATTTGAGGAAAAAAATGAAATCGGCGACCTCGTGACGGGATTCAACGCGCACGTCGCCAGCCTGAAGGTTCTTGTGCTGGAGGTCAACAACCTCGCCGGAAAAGTCAACACCTCGGCAAACGAAATCGCCGTCTCCGTTGACGAGCAGGCCTCCGTCTCAACGGAACAGTCCTCCTCGCTGTCGGAGATAACCGCGACGATGGAGGAGCTTTCCGTCTCCAGCTCCCAAATTGCGGACAACGCGAACGCCGTGGCACAGCTCTCCAGAAACATGCTGACCGAAACCGACAGGAGCGTCGTCTCCCTCGGCTCCCTAAAGGACAAGATGGACGAGATAGAGACGGACAACAAGAACAGCATAAACGAAATAATGGAGCTCGACAGGAAGTCCAAGGAAATCGGCAAAATAATGGGGATGATTAACAACATCGCCGACCAGACAAAAATGATAGCGTTCAACGCCGCAATCGAGGCCTCCAGCGCGGGCGAGGCGGGCAAACGCTTCAGCGTCGTCGCGGGCGAGATTAGAAGGCTCGCCGACAACGTGATGGAGTCCACCGGCGAAATTCAAAGCAAGATTGACGAGATTCAAAAGGCGGTCAACCGCCTCGTCATCGTTTCCGAAAAAGGAGCCAAGACCGTGCGCGAGGGGGCGAACTACGCCACCGCCACGCTCGACGACTTGGTGCACATAGTGGCCGGCACCAAGTCCGCCACCGACTCGGCGTCGCAGATATCCCTGTCCACCCAACAGCAAAAAACGGCGGCCAACCAAGTGCTGACCGCGCTTAAGGAAATTGACCAGGGCCTGCACCACTCCTCGGCGGCGATACGCCAGACGTCGGCCTCGGCGGTTACGATGAGGGACTTGGCCACCAACCTTAAGGGGATTTTAAGCGAGTTTAAAGTAAACGGCAGTCCGTTGACGAACTCATAAGCATAATCACAACGGCGCAAAAAGGATAAAATGGCGACAACGGTTTTGATAGTGGACGACAGTCCGCTTATGCGGGACATGCTCGCGGATTTAATCTCCATGGACCAGGGGCTGGCGGTTGTCGGCATGGCGACAAACGGGGCCGAGGCGGTTCGCATGGCAAAGGAGTTAAAACCCGACATCATATCCATGGACATCAGGATGCCAGTGATGGAGGGCTTCGAGGCGATTGAAACCATCATGGCCGACAGCCCGTGCCCGATTATGGTGGTGACGGATTTTGACTCCTCAAAAACGGCCTTTTCGTCCATCAGCAAGGGCGCGCTCGACATATACCCGAAGAAAAACATCGGCGAGAACGACAACGGCGAGTACGTAACAAAACTCAAGTCGCTGTCGAAAGTTAAGGTTATACGCCACTTGAAACCTTCACTGCGCCTTAAGGCCCTGCAGGAGCCGAGGGAGGCAAAGGAACAACGCGCCGCCGAGGCGGTCAAGGCCAAGGCGGTCGGGAAATACGACGTCGTGGCTATCGCCAGCAGTACCGGCGGCCCTCGCGCGCTTAACGCCGTGCTATCCGAGTTCAAAGGGGGCCTTCCGGCCCCGATTGTCGTAGCCCAGCATATGGACGACGGGTTCGTAATGGGCTTTGTGGAATGGCTCGCGTCATCGCTCACGATGAAAATTAGAACTGCCACGAACGGCGAGGATTTGCTTAACGGCGTTGTTTATTTCGCACCGCCGGGGAAAAATATTAAAGTCGCGGCGAACAGGAGAGTTCTGCTAATTGACAGAACCCCCAAGGACATCTTTCATCCGTCGTGCGACATGCTTTTGTCTTCCGTCGCCGAGGTTTACCGCGAAAAAAGCGTGGGCGTAATCCTTACCGGAATGGGGGACGACGGCGCGGAGGGAATCGGCCTAATCCAACGCGCGGGTGGTTTGACCATAGCCCAGGACGAAAAGACGTCCGTCGTTTACGGAATGCCGGGAGTGACGGCGCAAAAAGGTTACGCGGATTTCATCCTCCCACTGCCTGAAATCGGGAGAGCCGTCGCCGAGCTGTTTCCTGACGCAAATCCGACCGAGGCCGCTAAAAAATGACCGCTCTTGAGCTGTTTAGGACGCTGATACACCAAAAAACGGGCATCTATTTTCGCGATGAAACCTTGTTTTCGCTTGATGCGTCGCTAAAAAAAAGGTGCGGGGCCCTTCACTGCGACTCCTTGGAGAAATACCACGCACAAATCTTGAACGACAAAGAGGAGATGGACGCGCTCATCAACCTCATAACGGTCAACGAAACTTATTTTTTGCGGGAGCCGTCGCACTTTAAGGCGCTTAACGACAAAATATTCCCGGAAATCCTTCAACGCAAGGCCCCCGGCTCCAAGGTGCGATTTTTAAGCGCGGGTTGCTCCACCGGCGAGGAGGCGTTCTCCATCTGCATCTCGCTCGTAGAGACGCACGGCCCCGCCATTCTTGAAAGGATCGAGGTTTTTGGCGTGGATATCGACGAAACCGTCCTTAACGCCGCGCGGGGGGGGTTTATAGGGGACACTCGTTCAGGGGGATGGACTCAAAAACTCGCGGGAGGTATTTTACCGCCAAGGACGGCACATCGGAAGGGGCGCACGATATTTCGCCGTTGCTCAAGAAGTCGGTCAGTTTTCAAAAATTGAATCTTTTCGACCCTCAATACCCGGAACAACTCTCCAAAATGGACGTCGTTTTTTACCGGAACGTCTCGATATATTTCTCCGCCGACGTCCAAAAGAACATTTTTAAAAAATTATCCGCCCTGTTGACCGACGAAGGATATCTTTTCCTCTCGTCCGCGGAGACATATTTCTACAACACCGGCGCGCTTTTTCTTCATGAGATGGAAAATGCCTTCGTTTACCAAAAACGAATTGACGTACCGGTTGAGGAACGCCGGACCCACCGCTCGTCCCAGCCCGTCGTAGGGCAGACAGCCGGTCTGAACCCGTTTTTTTTTAAGGCGAGGCAACAATCCGCGCCGACGGGGAACTCGGAGGTGTCGGACCTTTTTAAGCCGCGGATAAAGGAAGCCCACGACAGAAGAACCCCCAACGAGTTGTTCGACGAGGCCATGGCAAAGGCGACCGACAAGGAATATCCCGGGGCGCTTTTGACGTTAAAAATTCTGCTCGAAATGGACGCCGGTTTTAAAAAGGCGCTTTCCCTTAAGGCGAGCATCCACTTAAACATGCAAAATCTCGACGAGGCGGCGGAATCCGTAAAAAAATTGCTGGCGTTGGACGACTGGGATCTGGAGGGGCTTTTGCTACAAGGGATGATTGCCAAAACAAAAGAGAGGGAAGAGGAGGCCGTCGGAATCTTCAAGAAGGCCATTTATATATCCCCGAAGTGCTGGCTCGCCCACTTCTACCTAGCGGAGCTATATTACGGCATGGACGACGGGCGCGGCGCCACTTATGAGTACGGGGTCGTGGCCTCCATAATCGAGAAGAACGACGACGCGGAACACGGCCTTACGTTTTTCCCGCTCTCGTTCCCGCCCAACCAACTGGCGAGGCTTTGCAGGCACAACATCCAAAAGATTACGCAGGGAGTCAAAAAGGGCGCGGTGGTTTAAATGAAGATTGACAAGTCAAAATACATCGGAAGATTTTGCGACGAGGCCTCGGACCATCTAAAAAAAATCGGGGACGGCCTGCTTAAGCTCGAAAAAGACCAGAACGACGCCGAGACAATGAACCAAATTTTTAGGTCCGCCCACACCATAAAAGGTTCGGCCAGAATGTTGGGCCTTTCCAAAATCAGCGAAGTGTCCCACAAGCTGGAAGACGCGCTGGAGGCGGTTAAGAAAGGGGAGTTGAAACTGGCACAATGGCAGTTTAGCGCCATATTCTCATCGCTGGACGCGCTCTCGGCTGTCGTGGCCGACGTTCGAAAAAACCACAACGACTCTGGGTTCGACAACGAGGCGGTCATAAAATCGCTCGTCGCCGCACTTAAGGGGGAAGAGCCTCCAACGCCGGCGGCAAAGCAGGAGTCCCGGCCGGAGCCGTCGGTTCCGCCCCCGCCGACCATCGCGGAAAAACCGCCCAGGCCGGAGCCGCAGGAACAAAAAAAAGCGGCGGTCCAAGAGGACGAAACCCTTAGGATTAACGCCTCGAAACTGGACGAAACAATAAAAATCATGGGCGAAATCATCGCCAGCCAAAGCCGGCTAAAGGAACACGGCAACGCCCTTGAGGAACTTATAAAGGCGATGCGCCGAGCCATCGAATCGCTTCCCGAAAGGGCCGGAACAAGCGCGCAGGAGCAAGCCGAATACGAGGACGCAAAGGGCGCGCTGATGGCGGCGTTAAACGCCGAGCGGCTTTTCTTGGGCGGATATAAAAACGACGTCGCCTACCAATCCATCCTTACCGACCAACTGATGGAGCGCGGGGCGCGTCTTAGGATGCTTCCACTTTCCACGATTTTTGACTCGTTCCACCGATATGTGCGCGACATCGCGGTTTCAATCAACAAATCGGTGGAGCTGAAAATTACGGGCGGCGACACCGAGTTGGACAAAAAAATCATCGAAAACATCGGCGACCCTCTGATGCACATGATACGAAACTGCATTGACCACGGCTTAGAAACACCGGAGGCGCGCAAAAAAGCCGGGAAACCCGCCGCCGGAGCGATTACCATAGCGGCCGGCCACGAAGGGGGCGCGGTGTTCATCCACGTGTCGGACGACGGCGACGGCATCCCCTTGGAAAAAATAAAACAAAAGGCGGTCGAAAAGCGGATACACACGCCCGAGGCGTTGGAACAACTTTCGGAGGCAGAAATTATCAACCTGATTTTCAGGCCGGGATTCAGCACCAGCACCTTCATCACCGACATATCGGGCAGGGGCGTTGGCATGGACGTGGTGCGCCAAAACATCGTTGAAAAATTGAAGGGCTCCATCTCGGTGACCACTGCGGAGGGGAAAGGGACGGACTTCCACATCACCCTTCCGCTGACGCTGGCGATAATGCGCGTGTTCTTGGTCTCGGCGGCAAACACGGTGTTTGGGATTATGGTCGCCTCCGTCGAGGAGGTGATGAAAATTCGAAAGACCGACGTGATTGCGGTCGTTGACAAACGGGCGATTCGACTAAGGGAGCAACTCGTGCCGCTTGTGGACCTATCGGCGCTCGTCGGCATGTCGGTCAAAGGTTCCGGTTCCTCGGAAGATTTGAACGTGGTGGTTCTTATCTCTTCCGGGGAAAAACTGGCCGTCGTGGTGGACGCGATGATAAGCGAGGAGGACATGGAGATAAAGCCTCTCCCCTCCCACCTTAAAAAAGTGCCGCTAATATCCGGCGTCGCGATGACGGGCAAGAACGAAATAGCCCTGGTTATAAACACGCCGCGCCTTTTTTCCGCCTCCAAAAACGTCAAGGAGGCGGAGCAAGTGGCGGGTGCGGGGAAAACCGGCGGCGAACGCGAAATAAATATTCTGGTCGTTGACGACTCGGTCAACACCCGCGATATTGAGAAGAGCATCCTAGAATCGTACGGATACAAGGTCAACGTTGCGGCGGACGGAATGGAGGCGTTTGAAAAGGCGCAAAATTTCAACTATGACCTTGTGGTCACGGACGTCGAAATGCCGATATTGGACGGCTTTTCCCTCACCGAAAAACTTAGAAAGGACGCCAACTACAAGCACACTCCGATAATCATCGTAAGCTCGCGCGACAAGGACGAGGACAAGCGGAAAGGGGTGCAGGCAGGCGCAAACGCGTACATCATAAAGGGGAGCTTCGACCAATCCAACCTTCTGGACACGGTCAGAACCCTTCTTGACGTAAATATGCCTAGTTAGTAGGGCGCTAGCCAAAAACTAGCCGTTATCGGCAACGCACATCTGGTACAATGGCTTGGTTCGGCCTATGCCAAAAGGGGAAAACGTTATTAAGTCGGTGCCGGCAAACAACGGAACCTTGGAGATTAACTGCTCAAGGTTTTGCTTCATGCCTTCATGCCAGTGAAACGCCGGTTATTCTGGAAACCTCGGGATCCAACGCCGCCATGTCGTCCGTGCAAAGCTCCCGCACGTTCGGGCGGCCCACAATTCTGCAAAGCATCTCCATTTCGTCCACGGCCCCTTTTAGGAAATTGGCGACCGCATAAGAGGCCTCGTTCACGTTAAGCTTGTCGGTCTGCGCGCACATCCCGACGGGACACCTGCCCGTGTGACAGGCCCTGCACCTTATGCAACCCATCGCCATCTGCGCCGACGAGGCGATGTAAACCGCCTCCGCCCCGAGAGCTATCACCTTGGCAAAATCCGCCGGCGTCCGCAGGCCGCCGGCCGCTCCAGCAGGGGTTTTCTAAAAAGCTGTCCGGGTAGAAACACAAGGTCGTCAAAACTTGCCGCCTTGCGCCTCGCCCCCATGCCGGTGATGCGGTGGGTGCCGTTTTTTGCAAGCCACTGAACGTATGTTTTAAGCTCCGGCGTGTCCTTGCTGTAGCCGTTTTCGTCCACCCAGTAGTAGGAAATGGATTTTGTGGGGCAGACGGTTCGGCACAGGCCGCACCCGACGCAAGTGTTTATCTGCGCCGTCGTGGGGCGATTTTCATACGAAGTTAGATTGTCGTTCGGGCAGGACTTGGTGCACTCCAGACACTCAAGACAGATGTGACGGTTCCAATCGTGTATAAACATAACCCCCTCGTTTGAATTAAAACCCACAAGTCGAAAAAACTCTTTATCCACGCCAACCCGGTTGCTCGACAAAAAACAAAGGGAAAGGCGCGACACCGCGCCTTTCCCTTTAGAAAACTTTTTCCAACGTCGGAATCTGGCCGACCCCCGACTAATTAATTCGTCTAATTGATAATCCGTTCAAAATTGTATGGATTCTTTAATTTAATCCAGCCTTTTCCCCAAAATACCACCTCTCTACCAATGACTTGCCTTGCTTTTATGCCACACCCGCACCGACATAGTCTATAGCTAGATTCGAAGAATAAATTGATTGTCCCAAAACTTACCAACCGATTATTAGCCCCTTTGATTCAAATGGTTGTGCTAAGAAGCGGGGCGGGCCTCGTAAATTTTTACCACGTCCAGATAGACGTTATATTCCCGCGTAATCTCAAACCCGGCTAGCTTTATATTGTGCCATGTTTTGCGGTTCAAATCCGGCCCCACGATTCGTGCAAGGGGCGTCATTACGTCCATCATAAAACCGATTAGAGGGTTGCCAGCCCGCACGTGCTCGAACATCAGCAATTGCCCCCCCGGTTTTAGAACCCTCCTCAACTCCCTTAGCCCTTTGACCGGATCCGGAACGGAGCAGAAAGTACACGAGGTTACAATCGTGTCGAAAACCCCGTCCGCCATGCATAGTTGTTGCACGTCCCCCTGGCAAAGACTCAATTTGCCGTCGTAACCTGAAATCTTTTCCCTCGCAAACTCAAGCATTTTCCGCGAAAAATCCACCGCCACCACGTCCTGCCCCGGCGGGAGATAGGCAAAATCTTTTCCCGTGCCGGCGGCCACCAGTAAAATTTTTCCCTTCGCCTTCGCAAAAAGCCCCTGCTTTACCTTCCCGTACCTTCGCTCGACTCCGACGGCGGAAGTTTTGTCGAAAGTTTTTGCCGCCTTGTCCCACTTTGCGATGTCCGCCTTAGCCGTCATTTCGCGCCACCTCGCCATGAAGGCGCAAATCATAAATATGAAACAATAGTTGCACCAGAAAACCTGCGGAAAGCCCGATTAAAACCACGCTTACAACGGACTCGGAGCCGCGCATCGGGAACATCCCCAACATCATGCTTAGGACGGTTCCGGGCATCGCAATCTCGAACGCGCCGAACGGCGAAAGCCACAAGGAAATTAAAAACGCCGAGCCCATTGCAAGCGCCATCGCCACAATCATTGCGGCCGACATTCCCCACTCTTGCGGAATCAGAAGATGCGGCAACAGCGTCGAAAGGACGCCGATAATCATGGCGCCCGAGTAGTCCACTCCGCGTAAAAACGCCGGGCTGTATTCCCTCATGGCCGTATTATATCCTTGGCCGTCTGGCAAAAAAAGTCGGGCTTTGGAACTCAAAAGCTAGCGTCCGTGCGACCTAGCTCAATTTAGGCTGGCGACTCACCATTCTGTTGGTTTCTCGTCGGGTAAAACCAAATAAAACGTGCTTCCCAAGCCCGTTTCGCTCTCGACCGTTATCGAACCTCCATGCGCCTTCATGATGTCGTTGCAAAATGGCAGTCCAAAACCGGTTCCACGCTCCCCGCCGGTCCCCATGGAGGAAGTTTTTATCTCGCGCCGGAATAAGCCGGGTAAAAATTGCTCGTCAACCCCCGGGCCGTCATCGCGAACGGCCAATGTCGTCGGCGCCACTCCGGGGTTGAAAACCGTCACCTCGCGGCCGCCGTCGCAAAACTTTATGGCGTTTGACAGCAGATTCGACACGCATTCCCCCAGCAGGTCGGGATCCGCCGTCACGAACATTCCAGGGGGAACGTTGTTCCGAATGCACACCCCCTTTTTTTCAGCGAGGAACCTGACCAGCTCGATATGCCGCTCCACCAGCCCATGGCAGTTAATTTTCATTTTTGCCGGCGTGATCGCCCCAATTTGAAGTTGGTTTACGTCAAGCAACTTATTTATCATTTTGACCAGGCCGCGCGAGGAATTAAGAATCTTTTTCAACCTGGCCGAATGTTCCGAGTCCAGCGGTTTCTTTGCGTCCGAATCCATGACCTTTAACAGCTCAATTATCCCCAACAACGGGGACTTTAGGTCGTGCGAGACAAGCGCCACAAATTTGTCCTTGAGCCTGGTTGCGTTTTCGGCGTTTTCCTTTTCCTCGCGAAGAATCCTTATCCTGTCGGCCAGCGCGAACGAGAACAACAAAGCCTCAAGGAGGGTGGCTACTTGGACCGAATAGGTCACAAACGTGGAATCGGGAAGAAAGCCAAAATCTCGAAGGACGAAGGGCGGCATGGCTAAAATAAAAGGAATCCAAGCGATGACGTAAAACCTCGCGTGTCGAACCCCCGCGCGCAGGGTTTTTATTCCCGCAAAAAAAGAGGCCACCACGAAAAGTTGCTGAATGGGATAACCCGCCAAACTCACTATGGAAGAATCAACCCCTGTCGCCGCCAAAACAAGAAAGAAGAAGCTGACCAAAATTCCGGCGACAATAATCTTGTCAAAAACCGGCAGTCTTTCCTTAGTGCCAAGAAATGACCGCGAAAAAAGCTGGAAGAAGAAGCCGGCCCCAAAATAGAAAAATAACTCATTCAGAAAAGGGTAATACGGCCAGAAATACTGGGAGCCAAGCCCGTTTATCGAAATGTAGGTAAAGGTGATTAAGACTAGGTAGGAAACGTACCAAAGATAGCTTGCGTCCCTGACCGTAAAAAATATAAAGAGATTGTAAAAAAATAGGGCCGACAACGCGCCATAAAACACCCCAAGCAGATAAGCCTCGCCGTTGTTGTCGGCGGCAAAATGTTTCGGACTCCACGCCGTCATGGTGGCGTTGGCGAGGAACACGTCGCCATCCGACCAACACTTGACGTAGATTTCGCCAGTTCCCGGGGAGGTTTTCATGCTAAAGGCGTTTTTTCGATGCGCGATGTCCCGTCTGTCGAAAGGTATTTGCAAACCCCCCTGGTGAAAACGGTACTTCCCGTTCCCCAACACTTCGTAAACCTCAAGCCGGAATTGTAACGGATTCTCCATGAGTAATATCCAGGGAATTTCGGTCGTGGCCGCGTTTCTTACGGAGAAATGAAACCATTGGGGGTACCTCGACACCCCCAAATTGATGGTTTCCCCCTGAACGGGCTTGAAATTGGTTTTGAATCGTCCGGACAGCGCCTTCTCTATCGTGAGGCTTTTAGTCTTGTCCTCAAGATGCTCGACATGCTCGCCCAGATACGCCCCGTTCATCTCTTGTCTTAACTCGAACGGCTCGAACGCAAACGCCGCCGACGGGAGCGCCGCCATTATCAGGCAAACAACGCGAACAAACGAGGCGATTGTTAAATTCATCGCAAATCCCGGCGCATGACCGGCCGGCGGAACAAATTATATGTCGCCATTCTTTTCCCCAAGGTTGCGGACTTTAATTTCCGCGCCGCGTTAACGTCAAAACAAAACGTCCGCGAGGCCTCCATTATATGTCAAAGGCCGGCGGCACGGACATTTCAGCCGCAGGCCGAAAAATCCAACGGGCGGATTCAGACATACTCGCCCACTGTCGCCGAAGTGAGCATATTGTCTTCTATGAAGGCACACAAGGTCGGAGCCATCGCGCCGAAAACCTTTTCGAAGTGCGTCTTTGACTTCTTCAGCACGTAGTATTTGGACCAGACCGCGGAGTTGATGACTTTGGAAAGTATCGCGTCCTTCTTGGGGCCGGAAGGGAGGCTGTCAATGTACATGCGAAAAGTTCCCTTCGCCTTCTCGCCCTGGGAAACAACGTCCCTTTCGTAAATCTTTTTTAGATCCAACTCGTCGTAATAGTTGAGCGGATTTTCCGCGCCCGCCCGTGAATCCTTGGAGTGTTCAAGAAAAGCCTCCATGTTGGGACGGGAAAGTATTACCACGCCCCCCAAACCCGCAATTTTCAAGGCCTGCTCCTTGGGAACCCACGACCTGGCCGCCTCCTTTTGGTATTGGGCGAGTTCCCCCCGTGCGACAATTTTAGGCCAGAGAAAGTTTGTCATGAGCTCCTGCGGAGTCATGGCGTTAATTTGCTGTTCCTCCTCCTTTACCTCTTTGGCCTTCAAATAATCTTCGCTGGCGTCCGCGTGGTACTCCTCAAACCGTTTTTGCACCTCCCCGTCAAGAAGGTCACACACGGAGGCAAGAAAGACGTCCCGAACGGGCTTGTTTAAATCCGCCAGCTTTCCGTTGAAAAGAGCCATGATGTCGTCAAAACTTATGTCGTTTTGTTTTTTCTGCCTCATATACGAGTACATTGCCTGTTTGAAACTGTTTTCAATACTGCTTGCGTTTTTCTTGTCAGGCTCGTCGATTTTTAAATTCAACTCGTTCAGCACCCATCTATGGACGGTCTTTCTCTGCAACGGGATGTTGCCTCCAAGCACCTTCATCATCTCCGAGTCTTGTTTTACATAATTGTTCGCGTAATACGGGGCGACGTACGCGCCGAGGGAGCGAAGAAAAAATACTTTGCGGTTGAACGAGTCGAACCGCATCTTGACAAGGGCGGCGAGCGGATGTTTACTTGGCAGGTCTTTAAGATTTTCTGGCAAGCCGACGGCCTTTTGCGCCGCCTGGTCGGGCGCCGGGGACGCCGCAGTCTGAAAACTTGCCGGGCTCTCGCTGACGGCGGCCCTCGTGGGTTTGTGCGTCGCAAAATCCGCCTCCGACGCCCCGTTCTTAACGGCCGCGTCCACGAGCATGCCCAAAAACTGCCTTCCCTTCTCCGCCAACTCCAATAATTTCTCGTGGTTGGACAGACACATGCCAAATTTGTCAAACTCGCCGTGGTTTACGACGTTGACGGGAATTTTAACATTATTAAACAGCAGTTGAACCGGAATGCGCCTCTCTTTTTGGGACTCCGCAACCATATTGGACAACAACTCGTCCTGCCCCGGCGTTAGGTCGGAAAGAACGATGACGCTCGTCCCCACGCCTGAGACGTTGTCGAACAGAACGCAAATCTCCCTCGGATCCGGGAACAATATAAGGCTTCCGGTTAACCCGAACCGGCACACGTTATACCGGGGTTCTTTCCTATGTTTATTCATGTCCAACTCGCGCCCATGGCGGATATGTGTTTTATTCCCGGTTTGGAAACCCGGCGTTGTGCGGAATGAAAAGCACCCTCCATTGTTAATTAGAATTTCCCCTGTTGGAGCCATATGCGTAGTCGGTTCGCAACAGTGCGTTAATCCCCTCGATTTCCTTTATGGCCTGCCCCATCTCCGGGTTAATTTGCAAAACACGCTCATAGTGCTTTAACGCCGCGTTTAAATCGCCCCCCTCCGCATAGGCCTTTGCCATATTGAAATAGAGAGCCTCGTTGGCCGAATCTATCAACAGCGCCTTTTCGTAAACGGCCACCGCCTCGCGCCATTTCTCCTGCCGCCTTAGAGATATGCCAAGCCTGTTGAGGGCATCGACGTCATCCGGGTCTTTTTCAAGCGCCCTTCGGAGCATGCCCTCGGCAATTTCCGGCCTCCCTTGGGTTAGAAGTTCTTCCGCCACATTTTCCGCCTTTTCAGGCGCAATTTTTAGAGCTTGGTCAAATTGCTGGATCGCCTTGTCGTCCTCGCCTTTCTTAAGGAGAATTTTTCCCGTCATCATCAACCTGTCGGGGCTTGCAGGGCTTATTTCGTGGGCCTTTTGCAACGACGCCAATGCCTCTTCGTGGTTTCCCTTTTTAACGTGCATTTCAGCCGCCTTGACATAAGCCCTCAGATACGATGGGTTGCTCTTCGCCGCGCCGTCGTACATGAGCAAGGCGTTTTCGTCATCCCCTATAAGTTCGTGCAACTCCCCCATTTGAACCATCACCCTGGCCGTGTTTCGACGTTTAAGCGCGTGATTGTAAACCAAGAGGGCCGTTTCATACTGCCCCCTTCTGGCGATCACCTCGCCGGCTTTCAACAGACTTGTGTATTCGGGAGGCTTCTCCCTTGCCCTTATTACGCCCAATATTTTTTCTTGGAGGATTTTGGTCACAAAGGGCTTGATTATGTAGCCGCTTACGCCAACCTCCCCTGCCTGCGCTATCTGGGCCTTGTTCGCCTCGGCTGTTATCATCAATATCGGAATGTCGCGCATCACCGAGTCCGCCCTTATTTCGCGCGTAACATAAATGCCGGGCATCGCGGGCATATTCCAATCCAACAGCGCGAAACGGCATGATTCGCCGTCGTCTTTTAGTTTTCGAAGCGCGGCATTGCCGTCCTCAACCGCCTCCACGTTGTAAATGCCAATTTGGTGAAGCATGTTCTTTAGGGTTCTCCTCATGTTGGCGGCGTCGTCGGCCACGAGGACGTACCCGTCGTGGAAGTAGTCCGGCAGTGAGACGATTTTTTCGGTCATGACGTCGGCGCCCATGTCAATAATTCCCCGCAGAGAGGAAACATTTTTCCATAAAAACCTCACACCAAAAAAAATTGGCTTGTCGGCGACCTTTATCAAGCGGCGGTGATGCGCGCTCTGACTAGGAACACACAAGTCCAAACAGTTGGCTACAGTCTACAATTATTAACCAATTGACTGCAATAGCTAAAGTTAGGTATTTGGGACGCCGGGCAATCCAAATTAAATCAAATAATTACGTTTTTAATTTGCAAATATTCGCAATATTGGGCTAATATCGCCTTAGACAAATGAACACTCGTAAAAATATTACGCACCCCCCCAATAACAGCCCGTTATTTTGGGAATCGTCCTCTTGCGCGAGAATGGCGTAACGTGGCAAAAAAGGAAAAAGTTTTTTCGGACGGCGTCATAAAAGTCGCCGTGATAGAGGACGACGAGGCCTTGGCCGAAGCCCTTCGCGTCCGGTTGACAAACGACGAAAGAACAACGGTTGTCGGGGTCTTCACCTCGGCGGAGCAAGGCGCGTCCGCGCTCGAGGCGTTAAAACCAAATGTTATTTTGGTGGACTTGGGCCTGCCCGGGATTTCAGGAATAGACCTAATCGCCGGCATCAAATGGAAAATGGACGGAGTACGGATAATGGTGCTTACCGCCTCTGACGACCATGAGACGGTTTTTAAGGCGTTGAGGGCCGGGGCGGACGGCTATCTCTTGAAGGAGGACAACCTGGAAAAAATCGCCGATTACGTAATGGAACTCCAGAACGGCGGCGCCCCGATGAACCCCGGGATTGCGCGGGCCATAGTTAGTGAATTCCACGGGAGCAAGCCTTCCAAGGACAATCCTTTGACCAAAAGCGAGATGGAAATTATCGGGCTCCTTGTTGAAGGAATGTCATACAAGGAAATCGCATCTGAGCGCGGCGTCAGCTGGCACACCGTCAACGCCCATGTTAGAAACATATACGACAAACTTCAAGCGAGCGGCAGGCACGAGGCAATCACCAAGGCGAGGGCGGCGGGAATAATCACCCATCCCAAATAAACCCGGATTCCGAAGTTGATTTTAGGCATTCCCTGGGAGCGCCTTCGTCCACCATTAACCAGTGCATATGCTTTATCCCTCTGATTCGCACTTATACGCTGAAAATCATTTACTGCCGGCTTCCAGCCCGCCAACTCGGGGGCCGGGCAAGATGCCCCCCTCTGCCCGCAAGTTGGGCGGGGATGACACCGCGTTCCCAGCAAGGGAAAAATCCGTGCGTGACCTTTATTCCAAAACCAACGTCGAACCTTTAGTTTTAAGAATATTCTCCCCTTTAAACTTTTCCTACTTCGGAATCCCAAATAAAAAAGGCCGCCCTTTTTGGGGGCGGCCTTAAAAATACTGAATGTAGCGCGAGTTACTCTACTTCCACCTCTTCGGCAACTTTGGCTTTTTTGCCTCCGAAGTCGAAACCGGGGAGCTTGGCCGGGACAACGGTTATGTTCGCGTACTTCCTCGCGCCGGTGCCGGCGGGGATGAGCCTTCCCATAATCACGTTTTCCTTCAGCCCCTTTAGCGCGTCAACCTTGCCGAAAATGGCAACTTCGGTCAACACCCTCGTGGTCTCTTGGAACGAGGCCGCCGAGATGAAGCTCTCCGTCGCCAAAGACGACTTGGTTATGCCCATCAAAATCGGCTTTCCCTTGGCCGGCCGTTTGCCGTGCTTGATTAAGTCCGTGTTCCTTTGCTGGAAGAGCTTCTTTGTGACCTGTTCGCCGATTAGGAACTCGGTGTCCCCGCTGTCCTCTATCACCAAGTGCTTGAGCATCTGCTTGACGATGACCTCTATGTGCTGGTCGTTTATCTGAACGCCCTGCAAACGGTAGACTTCCTGAACCTCGTTGACGAGGTACTTCTGAAGCTCCTTCTCGCCGAGGATGTTCAATATGTCGTGCGGGTTCGGCGCGCCGTCCACAAGCGGCTCTCCCGCGTGAACGTAGTCCCCCTCGTGGACGTTTACGTGCTTACCGCGCGGGATGACGTATTTATGCTCGATGCCGTCCTCGGTGGTGACGACAATTTCCCTGCTCCTCTTGACGAACGGGCCGTAGTGAACCCTGCCGCTGACCTCGGAAATGGTGGCCTGGTCGTGCGGTTTGCGCGCCTCGAACAACTCCGCGACCCTCGGAAGACCTCCGGTGATGTCCTTTGTCTTCGTGGTCTCGCGCGGAATCTTGGCTATGACGTCGCCGACCTCGATTCGCTCCCCTTCCCTCACGTTTATGTGGGCGCCGGCCGGCAACATATACCTTGCGCTGGTCTTGCCGGAATCGTCCTTGATGGAAAGGCGCGGATGTTTTTTCTCCTCTTTGTGGTCGAGGATTATCTTGATGGAGTGTCCGGTTACCTCGTCCACCTCCTCGCGCATCGTGACGTTTTCGATGATGTCTCCGAACGCGATGGTTCCCTCGTTTTCCGTCAAAATCGAGACGGTGTACGGATCCCATTCCGCCAAGGTCTCCCCTTCGGTTACGCGCACCCCGTCCCTGACTTTCATCTTGGCGCCGTAGATTATCTTGTAGCGCTCTTTTTCGCGCCCTTCGTCGTCCTGGATTATCATGCCGCCGTTCCTGTTCATTACGATTAGCTCGCCGCTCTTTAGCGCGACGGTTCGCAAATCCACAAACTTAACGACGCCGCCCTTGAGGGTCTGCAGTTTCGTCTGCTCGGCGACCCTGCTTGCGATACCGCCGATGTGGAAGGTACGCATGGTCAGCTGTGTTCCCGGCTCGCCGATGGACTGCGCCGCTATGACGCCGACCGCCTCGCCCGCCTCGACCAGCCTGCCCGTGGCAAGGTTTCTGCCGTAGCACTGGGCGCATATCCCCTCCTGCGCGTCGCAGGTTAGGACGGAGCGGATTTTCACCTGCTCCACGCCGGCGTTTTCAATTTTTTCCATCTGCTCTTCATTGATGTCCTTGTTCGCCTCGACCAGCACGCCCTTGGTGAACGGGTCTATGACCGGCTCCAAGGTGACGCGTCCGAGGATTCTTTCGCCAAGCCGCTGGATGACCTCTCCGCCCTCGACGAGCGCGGTTATCTCGATTCCGTTTAGCGTGCCGCAGTCGTCCATCGTGACGATGACGTCCTGAGCCACGTCCACAAGCCTTCGCGTAAGATAGCCGGAGTTGGCGGTCTTCAACGCGGTGTCGGCCAAGCCTTTACGCGCTCCGTGAGTGGAGGTGAAGTACTGCGCCACGGTCAAACCCTCGCGGAAGTTCGCGGTTATCGGCGTCTCGATGATTTCGCCGGACGGCTTCGCCATCAGTCCGCGCATACCGGCAAGCTGGGCAATCTGCGCCTTGCTACCGCGCGCGCCGGAGTCGGCCATTATGTAGACGCCGTTGAACTGCGCGCCCGCCGGGGCGGTGCCGTCCACCAACCGCTTGTCTTCCTCCTTGAGCTCGATGAAGACCTCCTCGGTGATTTTGTCGGTGACCTGCGCCCAGATGTCAATTATCTTGTTGTATCCCTCGCCCTTCGTTATGAGTCCGTTCAGGTATTGGTCCTCGACCTCCTGCGCCTTGCCCTTGGCCTCGTTGACGAGCTGGGTTTTCTTTTTCGGAATGGTCATGTTCGCCAGGCTTATTGATATTGCGGACTTGCCGGCGTAGAAGAAGCCGGTGTCCTTGAGGTCGTCGAGGAACTTCACTATCACGTCCAGCTTCGCCTTTGTGTAGCACTCGTTCACCAACTGTAGCAGGGCCGCCTTGTTCATGAGCCTGTTGACGCGGGAGAACGGAATTTCCTTCGGGACGATCTCGTAGAAGATAACGCGCCCGACGGTCGTCTCGTGTATCTCGCCCGATATGCGAACGCGAACCTTCGCCTGTAGGTGAACCGCGCCGTGGTCGTATGCTGAGCGAACCTCGGAAGGATTCGAGAAGGCCTTCCCCTCACCCTTGACCGCGCCGCGCTCCTTCGTGAGGTAGTAGCAACCCAGCACGATGTCCTGCGACGGAACGGTGATCGGCTTGCCGTTTGCCGGCGAAAGTATGTTGTTAAGCGAGAGCATAAGCACCCTCGCCTCGACTTGCGACTCCAACGAAAGCGGAACGTGAACCGCCATCTGGTCGCCGTCGAAATCCGCGTTAAACGCGGCGCAGACGAGCGGATGAAGCCTGATGGCCTTTCCCTCGACGAGAACCGGCTCGAACGCCTGCGCGCCGAGCCTGTGTAGCGTCGGTGCGCGGTTTAGGATGACCGGGTGGTCTTTTACGACCTCGTCCAAAACCTCCCAAACCTCGGGTTGCTCCGTCTCCACCATTTTTTTCGCGCTCTTGATGGTGGCGGCGTAGCCCTTGACCTCTAGTTTGTGGTAGATGAACGGCTTGAAAAGCTCTATGGCCATCTTCTTGGGAAGGCCGCATTGGTACAGTTTAAGCTCGGGGCCGACGACTATGACGGAACGACCGGAGTAGTCAACGCGCTTTCCGAGAAGATTCTGGCGGAACCTGCCCTGCTTGCCCTTGAGGTTGTCCGCAAGCGACTTAAGCGGCCTTTTGTTCGGGCCTTTAAGAACCCTGCCGCGCCTGCCGTTGTCGAACAGCGCGGAAACGGCCTCCTGCAACATCCTCTTTTCGTTTCGGATGATGATGTCGGGCGCCCTTAGCTCCATAAGCCTCTTGAGCCTGTTGTTTCTGTTGATGACCCTTCTGTAAAGGTCGTTCAAATCCGAGGTGGCGAACCTTCCGCCGTCCAGCGGCACCAACGGCCTAAGCTCTGGCGGAATAACGGGAATTACGCTCGGCACCATCCATTCGGGCCTGTTGCCGGATTTGCGGAAAGCCTCGACGATCTTAAGTTGCTTGACGAGTTTGCGCTTGCCCTGCACGGAGGTGGTGGTCTTAAGATTTTCCTTAAGCTCTATCGCCAGCGCGTCCATGTCCACAGCCCTTAGCAGGTTTTGGATGGACTCGGCGCCCATGCCGCACTCGAAGCCGTCCTCGCCGTAGGCCTTTATCGCCTCGGAGTAGTCGTCCTCGGTAAGGAGCTTGCCCTTCTTGAGCTTTGTCCCCCTGGGGTCAATGACGATGTATTTTTCAAAATAGATTACCGCTTCCAACTCGCTGAGGGTCATGTCCAGGAAGTTGCCGATTTTGCTCGGAAGTCCCTTGAAGAACCATATGTGCGCCACGGGGCTGGCAAGCTCTATGTGCCCCATCCTCTCGCGACGAACCTTGGATAGAGTGACCTCGACGCCGCACTTCTCGCAGACCGTGCCTTTGTATTTCATCCGCTTGTACTTTCCGCACAGACACTCCCAGTCCTTGACCGGGCCGAAAATCTTGGCGCAGAATAGTCCGTCCCTTTCCGGTTTGAACGTGCGGTAGTTTATCGTTTCGGGTTTCTTCACCTCGCCGAAAGACCACGACCTGATCTTCTCCGGCGACGCAAGACGTATCAGCACCGAATCAAAGGAAAGCGGATCCTTGGGCTTTTCGAAAGAGCGCAATGATTTTTCCAAGGCAAGTCCCTCCTATAAAACTGGTTTCTTCTTGTTATTGTCGTCCAACGATATGTCAAGGCACAAGCTCTGGAGCTCCTTCACCAACACGTTGAAGGATTCCGGGAGGCCCGGCTGGAGGGTGTTGTCACCCTTCACGATGGCCTCGTACATTCGCTTGCGCCCCTCAACGTCGTCCGACTTAACGGTCAGCATTTCCTGCAACGTATGGGCGGCGCCATAGGCCTCCATGGCCCAGACCTCCATCTCGCCCAGGCGCTGGCCGCCAAACTGCGCCTTGCCGCCCAACGGTTGCTGGGTTACAAGCGAGTATGGTCCGGTCGAGCGGGCGTGTATCTTGTCTTCCACCAAATGGTGCAGTTTAAGCATGTAGATGATTCCGACGAAGGCCTTTTGGTCGAAGTACTCGCCCATCCTTCCGTCGCGTAGCTTCAGCATGCCGTCTTCCGGCAGACCAAGGTCCTTGAGCAGTTTGCGGATGACGTCCTCCCTCGCGCCGTCGAATACCGGCGTCTCGAAGTGTTCGCCCATCATCCTCGCGGCCATCCCGAGGCTCGTCTCCATCAGCTGGCCGACGTTCATACGAGAAGGCACGCCAAGCGGATTAAGAACTATGTCAACCGGGGTGCCGTCGTCCATCATCGGCATGTCCTCCTCGGGAACAATGACGGATATAACGCCCTTGTTTCCGTGCCGTCCGGCCATCTTGTCGCCGACCTGCAACCTGCGCTTCACGGCAACGTGAACCTTCACCAGCTTGATGACGCCCGGCGCAAGCTCGTCCCCTTTTTCCAGCTTGGCAAGTTTTTCGCCAAGCTCCACCTTGAGTTCGCGCACTATCTCGGCGAAGGACTCCTCGATCTCGTCCGCCTTGGAGCCGAGATTTTCTTTGGTCTGGATTTTAAGAAGGTCCTTGCCGTCCACCATCTTCAACGCCGACGCGGTCAGGCTCTTCTTCGCCTCCACGAGCACCTCTTTGGAGCCGGAGGCGGTCACGGCCTTCTCGGCGGTCTTCCCCTCCAACAGGGCGCGGATGCGGTTGTCGCGCTCCTCCCTCACTATCCGAATCTGCTCGTCGAAGTCGCTTTCTATTCTGGACTTCTCGGCGGAGTCGTTGGCAAGCGCGCGGGCGTCCTTCTCGGCGCCGCTTCGCGAGAAAATTCTCACGTCAACGACGGTGCCCTCGACGCCGGGCGGCACGCGGAACGAGGTGTCCATCACGTTGCCGGCCTTTTCGCCGAATATCGCCTTTAGGAGTTTTTCCTCCGGGGAGAGCAACGTCTCCCCCTTCGGCGTAAGCTTGCAGACAAGGATGTCGCCCGGTGTAACCTTGGCTCCAATCCTAACCATGCCGCTTTCGTCTATGTTGCGGAGCGATTCCTCGCTAAGCCCCGGAACGTCCCGGGTTATCTCCTCTTTGCCGTACTTGGTGTCCCTGGCCTCGACCTCGAACTCCTCGATGTGCACGGAGGTGAAATAATCTTTCTTGATGACGTTTTCGGAGATGATGATGGCGTCCTCGAAGTTGTAACCGCGCCACGGCATGAACGCCACCAGCAGGTTGCGCCCCAACGCCAGGTCTCCGCGATCCGTGGACTGGCCGTCGGCCAGCACGTCGCCTTTCTTAACCTTGTGTCCCGGGGCAACGAGCGGCTTTTGGTTTATGCAGGTGTTCTGGTTGGATCTGCCGAACTTCGTGATGTTGTATATGTCAACCTTGGTCCCCTGCCCGTTCTTCACCGACCTCTCGCTGACCCTGACGACGATTCTGCGCGAGTCAACGTTGATGACCTCGCCGTCGTTCCTTGCAAGAACCAACGTGCCGGAGTATCGGGCCGCCACTTTTTCCATGCCGGTTCCGACCAGCGGGGCCTCCGTCCTTATGGACGGCACCGCCTGGCGTTGCATGTTGGAGCCCATCAACGCGCGGTTCGCGTCGTCGTTTTCCAAGAACGGAATAAGGGCCGCCGCAATGGAGAACAACTGGTTCGGCGAGACGTCCATGTAGTCAATCTTGTCCCTTGGGACGGAGAGAACCTCCCCCTCGTACCGGGCGATTATGTCCTCGCTCACGAACCTCCCCTTTTCATCCAAGGGGGCGTTTGCCTGCGCTATGTGGTGTTTGTACTCGTCCGTCGCGGTGTGGTAGACGACCTCGTCGGTCACCTTTCCGTTTATCACCTTTCTGGACGGGCTTTCGATAAACCCGTACTTGTTCACCCTCGCGAAAGTGGAGAGGGAGGCGATGAGGCCGATGTTCGGGCCTTCCGGCGTCTCAACCGGGCAGATTCGCCCGTAGTGGGTCGGATGCACGTCGCGCACCTCGAAGCCCGCGCGCTCACGAGCGAGACCGCCTGGTCCGAGGGATGAAAGCCTTCGTTTGTGGGTAAGCGCGGAAAGGGGGTTCGTCTCGTCCATAAACTGCGAAAGTTGCGACGAGCCGAAGAACTCCTTAATCGCGGCCGTCACCGGCTTTGAGTTGATGAGGTCGTGCGGCATGCAGGCCGCCAAATCCATTATGTTCATACGCTCGACAATCGCCTTTTCCATGCGGACCATTCCGATGCGGAACTGCGCCGATATGGACTCGCCGACCGCTCGAACGCGCCTGTTGCCAAGATGGTCTATGTCATCCCTCGAGCCGGTTCCCCTTCGCAGGTCGAACAGGTACTTGACGGTCGCGAGCATGTCCTCCTTAGTGAGGAGGCGCTGGTTAGGCGGCGTGTTAAGGGTCAGCTTTTCGTTAATCTTCTTCCTGCCGACCTCGCTGAGGTCGTATCTCTTCTCGTTGAAGAAAAGGTTGTGGAAGAACAGCTTGACTGCCTCCGCCGTGGGCGGGTCACCCGGGCGCATCCTTTTGTAAATTTCCCTAAGCGCCTCGTTGGACGAGAGAACCCCGTCGCTCGCCAGCGTGTCGCGGAACGAGGTGTCCCTTAGCTGGTCGTCTATGCCGAGGGTCTCGAACTTCTTAATTTTGTTGGCGCGTATGGACTCCACCGCCGCCTCGTCAACGGGCGCGTTGGCCTCCAAAAGAACCTCGCCGGTCTCCTCGTTTATCACGTCCTGCGCGATAAACTCGTTGCCCAACTGGGAGAGGTCTATCTTGAACTGCTTTATTCCGGCGGAAATGCATTTCTTAACCGCGCCCTTGGTGAACTTCCTGCCGGCCTTGACCAACGCCTCGCCCGACTTAAGATCCACCAAGTCCTCAATGGGTTTGTACGGCAAGACGTGCAAAAACTCGGTCACGGTCGTAAAAAACTCGTTCGTGGACGGGTTGTACGTAATCGGCTGGAACTGGTAAAACTGCGCGAGCAGTTCGTTGTCGCCGTAGCCCAGCGCCTTTAGAAGAATTGAGACGGGGAATTTTTTCCGCCTGTCAATCCTGACGTGGCAGACTTCCTTGGTGTCGAACTCGAAATCCAGCCACGAGCCGCGGTGGGGGATTATGCGGGCCGAAAAGACCATTTTCCCCTGCTGTATCCCCTTCCCTTTTTCCTTTACGAAAAACACTCCGGGGGAGCGGTGCAACTGGCTGACTATTATTCTCTCGGTTCCGTTTATTATGAACGTGCCGACTTCCGTCATCAGCGGAAGCTCGCCAAGGTATATTTTTTGCTCTTTTATCTCGCGAATCTCCATCGCCTCGGTGGCCTCGTCTTTTTCCTTAAGGACAAGCCTGACGATTATTTTTAGCGAATCCGCGTAGGTCACGCCCCTCTGTCTGGATTCTTCAACCGTGTATTTGGGCTTGTGTACGACCTCTTTTTTGCATTTTTCGCAGACGACGTCCGATCCGCCCAGGCCCTTGTACTCGCCGCATTTGCATATCCATGTGCCAAGCTCGTAGCCGACGTATTCAAGGGTTGCCTCGCCCTTGTAGTTTGTTATGGGGAATATGGAACGAAAGACCTCCTCGAGCCTTTTGTTCTCCCTTTTTTCGGGGCTTACGCCCGCCTGTATGAACTCGTCGAAGGAGTTGTTTTGAATTTCCAACAGATTTGGAAGCTCAAGCACGCGCGGTATGCGCGAAAAACTCCTCCTCTTTATCACGGACTTCCCTAAGGAATATTCTTTATTCATGGACACACGCCTCCCGGCATTGGTTTGTTGGGTATAAAGCGCGCGGGGACGGCAAAGACGCCTCCGCGCGCCGACGAATCATCGTTGATACAACGAATCTTTCGTCTATTTAACCTCAACGGTTGCTCCGGACTCTTCCAATTTCGCCTTAAGCGTGTTGGCTTCGTCCTTGCTCACCTTCTCTTTTACCGTTTTAGGCGCGCCGTCTACCAAGTCCTTGGCTTCCTTCAATCCAAGGTTGGTCGCCTCGCGTACCACTTTGATGACCTGGATTTTCTTGTCGCCGGCCGACTTCAACACGACGGTGAATTCGGTCTGCTCCGCCGCCGCGGCCGCCGCAGGGGCGCCAGCCGAAGGAGCCGCAACGGCGACAGCCGCCGCCGCTTTAACGCCCCAAGCGTCCTCGAGCTCTTTCGTAAGCTCGACAAGCTTCAACACCGAAAGGTTGCTAAGATAATTTTTTACGTCTTCAGATGATAGATTTGACATTTCCTGACCTCCTATGGATTCCGGGTTAATTTCCTTTTTTTCCTTAAGCGCGGCGAGAAGATGCACAAACTTCCCAATCGCGCCGTTTAACACTGAAACAAAACTTGTCGGGCCGCCCTGCAACGCGCTTAGGAACATCGCCCTTAGCACGTCCTTGCTCGGCAGGTTCGCCAGCTTCCCGATTTGTCCGCTGTCGTACCACGCCCCCTCGAGCATTCCGCCCAAAAGCACCAACGCCTTGTTGCCCTTGGCCATGTCGCCAAGTATCTTGGCGCCCGCCGTCTGGCTGGCGTAGCTAAACGCAAGCGAAACGGGGCCGACCAAGTTGTCGGCTATGCTCTCAAACTGCGTCCCCTTCGCGCCGATTTTGGCAAGGCGGTTTTTCGCCACCTTTAGCTCCACGCTCTCGGAGCGCAGTTTCGCGCGTATCACGTCCATATCGCCGGCCTTTACGCCGCGATACTCCACCGCCACGACGCTTTGCGCGCGGGCGAACTTTTCCCTTAATTCCGTAACCTGTTTTTCTTTTGCCGCTGTTACCACGTTTTCACCCTCATCATCAATTGGCCATGTCCGAGGCGATGGATTCGTCGATCCTTATGCCAGGTCCCATGGTCGTTGAAAGCGAAATGCTTTTTACATACGTGCCCTTCGCCGTCGAGGGCTTCATCTTCACCAAAGTCTCCAAAACCGCCCTCGCGTTTTTTAACAACGCGGCGGCCTCGAAGCTTGCCTTGCCTATCGGGGCGTGGACTATCCCGGCCTTGTCGACGCGAAACTCCACCTTGCCGGATCTGATTTCCTTGATGACCCCGGCGATGTCGTTGGACACCGTGCCGGACTTCGGGTTCGGCATGAGGCCCCTGGGCCCGAGCACCTTGCCCACCTTACCGACGGAGCCCATCATGTCCGGCGTCGCGACCGCGACGTCGAAATCGGTCCAGCCGCCCTGAATTTTCGCCACTATGTCGTCCGCGCCCACGAACTCGGCCCCGGCTTTTCTCGCCTCTGCGTCCTTGTCGCCCTTTGCGAAGACGAGGATGCGAACCTTTTTGCCCGTGCCGCCCGGAAGAACGACGCTACCGCGAACCATCTGGTCCGCCTTGCTGGGGTCTATCCCCAGACGCACCGCCAAGTCCACGGACTCGTCGAATTTGCAAAACTTTGTCTGCTTGGCCAGGGCGACCGCCTCGTCAAGCGTGTATTTCTTGACGGCGACTTTCGCGACCGCGACCTTTCTATTTTTTGTCAGCTTAAGCGCCATAGTCAGTCCTCCACCAAAAGGCCCATGTTTTTCGCCGTGCCCTCGATGCAACGCGCCGCCGCGTCCTCGGAAGCGGCGTTCAAATCCGCCATCTTCATCCGGGCTATCTCGCGAATCTGGGACATTTTAACCTTGCCGACCTTGGTCTTGTTCGGCTCCGCGGAACCCTTTACGATTCCCGCGGCGCGCTTCAACAAAACCGCCGCCGGGGGCGACTTCATTATGAACGTGAAGCTTTTGTCGGTGTAAACCGTTATCACGCACGGAATGATAAGCCCCTCTTTGCCCTTTGTGGCGTCGTTGAACGCCTTGCAAAACTGCATTATGTTTACGCCGTGCGGCCCGAGCGCCGTGCCAACCGGGGGCGCGGGATTCGCCGCGCCCGCCGGAACCTGAAGTTTTATGTTCGCCTTTATCTCTTTTGCCGCCATATCACACCTTTTCTATCTGCGGAAAATCCAGCTCAACCGGGGTAGCCCGGCCGAAAATGGATACCATGAGTTTTACCTTGCCGCGTTCCGGATTAACGTCCTCCACCCGCCCGGAGAAATGGGTGAACGGGCCGTCCGTAACGCGAACAGTGTCCCCGACTTGAAATGCGACCTTTGGGCGCGGCTTTTCGACCGTTCCCGCCAGTTGGTCCATAAGTTGTTTTACGTCCTTGTCCGAAAGAGGCGTGGGAGTCGAACCGCCGAGAAACCCCGTGACGCGGGGAGACTCCTTAATGGCGGCCAGCACCTTGTCGTTAAGCTCCAGCTGTATCAAAACGTAGCCCGGAAAAAATTTCCTAGAAACCACCTTTTGCTTGCCGCCGCGAAACTCCTTCACGTCCTCCATCGGCACGAGGATGTCGCCGAGCTTGTCGCTAATGTTGTGCATCGCGAACTGCTCCTTCAGCGACACCTTAACCTTGTGCTCGAAGCCCGAGTATGTGTGTATCACGTACCACTTTAAATCCGTCACCGTTGTCACCTGACCAGCATCTTTATAATTTCCGCAAGAAAGTAATCGACCACGCCGAGATATATGCTCATTACGAAAGAGGTGGCTATGACGACCCATGTGATTCCGGTGGTCTCCTTGCGGGAAGGCCACGTGACCTTTTTAAGCTCGTTCCTCGCCTCTTTGACGAATAGAACGGCCTGCTCAACCGGGCTTACCTTAATTTCCGCCATTTTTTCCAACACCTCTCGTTAAACTCTGGCAGGCCAGGAGGGATTCGAACCCACAACACCCGGATTTGGAGTCCGGTGCTCTAGCCGTTAGAGCTACTGGCCTAATGTCTTTTTTCAACTAAACCTTCACTTCCTTGTGCAAAGTGTGAACCCTGCAAAACGGACAGAATTTCTTCGTCTCCATCTTGCCGACCTTCAGCTTTTTGTTCCGCTTGGTCGTGTAGTTCTTGCTTTTGCACGGCTCGCACTGAAGACCGATTATTTCTCTCATTTTTTAAAACCTTTACTCTATTATTTGCGTCACGACGCCCGCGCCGACGGTCCTGCCGCCTTCGCGTATCGCGAACCTTACTTCTTTTTCCATCGCTATCGGCGTTATCAACTCAACGTCCATAGATATGTTGTCGCCCGGCATAACCATCTCG
>JACQEX010000079.1 GCA_016200345.1 Nitrospinota bacterium | reverse complement strand
CAGCATCCCCGGCTTGCCCTTCATCACTACTTCGGTTACTCTCTTCACATGACCTCCTTGCTTTGATTGTTTCTTCTATAAAAACATTTTAGCAGGTGAGGTCATACTTAAATTTCAACTAACTTTAGGCCACTTTCTTGTTTGCAACCAGTTCACCGTAACCCCTCTTGCGTCCCCACTTGGCAAGGGGGGATATGGGGGGTCTAAACGACCGGACGTAGTTCTGCTCGTAAACGGGTTGCCTTTGGTGGTCATTGAGCTTAAAAATCCGACCGATGAAAATGCCACGGTTCAGAAGGCATTCACCCAACTCCAAAACTACAAAAATGCCATTCCAGCCTTGTTCCACTACAACAGCATTTTGGTTGCCTCGGACGGGCTGGATGCGAAGGCTGGCACCATAACTTCAGAATTTATCCGTTTTGCGGCGTGGAAATCGGTGGACGGGGAAAAAGAGGATTCCAAGACCACCCCGCAAATTGAGACCCTGATAAAAGGGATGCTCAACAAACGGGTGTTACTTGACCTTATCCGGCAGTTCATAGTTTACGAAAGATCAAAACGAGAAGACGCCAAAACCGGACTCACGACCATCACAACCGATAAAAAGATAGCCGCCTACCACCAGTATTTCGCGGTTAACAAGGCGGTGGAATCCACACTCCGTGCGGCTACAATTGCAGAGGGTGTAAGCGAGCCTCCGGCTTCTTACGGTTTGCCTTCCGTGAAGACCCAACCCAAGGGGGATTGCAAAGCAGGGGTTGTTTGGCACACACAAGGAAGCGGCAAATCGCTTTCGATGGTCTTTTATGCCGGGAAAATCGTTTTAAGCCTGAACAACCCGACAATCATTCTGTTAACAGACCGGAACGATCTGGACGGCCAACTGTTTGACACTTTTGCCAACTGCAAGCAGTTGCTACGGCAAGACCCGGTACAAGCGGAAAACCGCGACCACTTAAAATGTCTTTTGAAAGTGGCGGGGGGAGGCATTGTCTTTACCACCATCCAAAAGTTCTTTCCACAGGACGGGGCGGAGAAATACGACCTCTTATCCGAGCGGAAGAACATAATCGTTATCGCCGACGAAGCTCACAGGAGCCAGTACGGTTTCTCGGCAAAAACCGTTTACGGAAAAGACGGCGAGAGCGCAAGGATTTCCTACGGCTTTGCCAAATATTTGCGGGATGCGGTGCCAAACGCCTCGTTTATCGGCTTTACCGGAACCCCGGTTGAAAAGGAAGACGCGGACACGCAACGAGTCTTTGGCAATTACATTGACGTTTATGACATATCCCAGGCCGTGGAGGACGAAGCCACGGTTAAGATTTACTATGAATCCCGCCTAGTGCAAGTTCATTTAAAACCTGAAGAAAAGGAAAAAATGGACGAGGAAACCGAGGCTATTACGGAAGGCGAGGAAAGCACCGCCACCGAGAAGGCCAAGGCGAAATGGGCGCAACTTGCGGCCATAGTCGGCCACCCTGACCGGCTAAAAAAGGTGGCCGAAGATATTGTTAAGCACTTTGAGGCCCGACAAGAGGCACTCGAAGGCAAAGGGATGATTGTCTGCATGAGCCGGAAGATTGCCGTTGAGCTTTATGAGGAGATAATCAAATTAAAACCGCAGTGGCACGACAGGGATTTGAGGAAGGGGGCGGTTAAGGTTGTAATGACTTCTGCCTCCTCCGATCCGGAAAGTTGGCAGAAGCATCACACCAGCAAGGAAAACAGGAAGGAAATCAGCGAGAGGTTTAAAGACCCTTCCGACCCTCTGCGGCTGGTTATAGTACGGGATATGTGGCTGACGGGGTTTGACGTGCCGTGCCTGCACACCATGTACATTGATAAGGCAATGCGCGGCCATTCCCTTATGCAGGCCATAGCGAGGGTTAACCGTATTTATAAAGACAAGAAGGGGGGCCTGATTGTTGATTACATCGGCATTGCCTCCGACCTCAAAACGGCCTTCATAACCTATGCGTCGAGCGGCGGCAAAGGTGCTCCTACGATTGATCAGAAAGAGGCCGTCGCCAAAATGTTGGAAAAATATGAGGTGGTCGTTCAGATGTTTGATAAGTTCGACTACAAGAAATATTTTTCGGCCAACACCCAGGAAAAGCTGGTACTGATTTTGGAGGCGCAAGAGTACGTTTTGGGGCTGGCGGACGGGAAAACCCGCTTTGCAAGGGAAGTAACGCTTTTGTCCCAAGCCTTTGCCCTTTCGGTGCCAGATCCAAAGGCCATCGAAATAAGGGATGAAGTTGGCTTTTTTCAAGCGATAAAGGCAAGACTGGTAAAGTTTGAACCCACCGGCGGGGGGAAATCAGACACCGAGATTGAAACCGCCATTAAACAAATTGTTGACAGAGCGGTTGTCTCCGACGGGATAGTAGATATATTCGACGCGGCGGGCATTAAGAAGCCGGATATTTCCATTTTGTCCGATGAATTTCTGGCCGAGGTCCGGGGTATGGAAAGAAAAAACCTTGCCCTAGAGCTTTTGAGGAAACTTTTGAATGACGAGATTCATTCTAGGACTCGGAAAAACCACATATTGAGCAAGAAGCTTTCTGAATTGCTGGAGAACTCAATCAGAAAATATCAAAACAATTTGCTAACCACGGCGCAGGTGATTGAAGAACTTATAAAAATGGCGAGGGAGATTAAGGATTCCGACAAGCGCGGAGAATTCATGGGCCTTAGCGAAGCTGAACTGGCCTTTTATGACGCCTTGGCAAACAATCAAAGCGCGAAGGACGTTTTGGGAGATGACAAGCTCCGCGAATTGTCGCGGGTTCTCGTAAAAAAGGTGAAGAAGAATACCTCCATTGACTGGACTCTTAAGGAAAGTGTTCAAGCTAAGCTTCGCGTTATCGTAAAGCGTACGCTCCGACAATTTGGTTACCCGCCGGACTTGGAGCTACTTGCCACTGAAAATGTTTTGAAACAGGCGGAATTACAGGCAGACGAGTGGCAGTGAGAAGGAATAAAACAATTTTGAATTTAAAAATAGGAGTAGTAATACGATGGCTATAAGAGACCAACTTATGCAGGCCATGAATTCAAGAAACTTAGCGCAAATTGTTTATGACAGCAACCAGACTAGAATCGTCGCTCCGCATGCGATTTATTATGATGAAGAGCGTACAATATTAGCGGACGCTTACCAATTGTCCGGCTACAGCCATAAAAGGGATTTGCCTAGCTGGCGAGAATTTAAGTGCGGAATGCGTTCGCTCTCGCTCACGCCGTCGGCTCGGTTTCGAGTCCCGCATGCCACGACCGGTTAGCGCGTCTTTAAAGTAGATTATTTTTTTGGTGCGCCCGGCGGGACTCGAACCCACGACCTACGGATTAGAAATCCGGTGCTCTATCCAGCTGAGCTACGGGCGCGACAACCAAGAGTATAGGAATATAACATAGTGAAAATAAAAAGGCCGTCCGAATAGTAATCCGGACGGCCCGACAAAAAATTTCTATCTGCCCTTGAAAAAGTCCTTAAGGCCAGCCTGGTTCGGTTTCATCGCCTTGTCTCCCTCGACCCAGTTGGCGGGGCAGACCTCGCCGTTCTTCTCAAGATGTTGAAGCGCGTCCAGCATCCTTAGCGCCTCGGCGATGTTTCGACCAAGACCGTTGGCGTTTACCACCTGGTGTTGCACCACGCCCGCCTTGTCTATCAAGAAAAGCCCGCGATAGGCTATCCCGGCCCCCTCGACCAAGACGTCGTAATCCGCCGCTATTGACTTCATTATGTCCGCCACCAACGGATACGTCACGCCGGCGATTCCGCCCTCCTTCTTCGGCGTGTTAAGCCACGCGAAATGGCTGAACTTGGAGTCCACCGAAACGCCCACGACCTCCGCGTTTCGTTTTTTAAACTCCCCAAGTTTTTCTTGGAACGCATGAAGCTCCGTCGGGCATACAAACGTAAAATCCAACGGATAAAAGAAAAGTACCACGTATTTACCCTTGTACTGCGAAAGGGAAATTGTCTCGAACTTACCGTCAGCTACCGCGTCCGCCTTAAAATCCGGGGCCGGACGACCTACTAATACCGCCATGATTGCACCTCATAAAAATTGAAATTTGGTTAAGTTGATTAACAGTTAATTACTCTCCGTGACCCCATTATATCCCAATTTGTTTATATTTTACGAGGGGCCTGTCAGAAGCGACAGAAGTTTCGGGTGTATCGCGGGGTTGCCGGCGCATATTGTTTTTCCGAAAAGATCCAGCGGTTTCCCCTTCATGTTTGTAACCACCCCGCCGGCCTCTGCGACGAACAGGGCGCCCGCCGCCATGTCCCACGCGTAAAGCCATTGCTCCCAAAATCCCTCGAACCTTCCGCACGCCACGTAGCAGAGGTCGAGGGCCGCCGCCCCGGCCCTTCTTACCGCCTGGCAGTGCATTGCCGCGTTGTTGAAATTTTCGATGTTGTTCGCCTTGTTGGTGCGAAGGTCGTAAGGAAACCCGGTGCCGAGCAAGGCCCCGTCAATGTTGTCCACCTTCGAGACGGCAAGCCGGTTTCCGTTGAGGAACGCGCCGCCCCCTTTTATTCCGCTAAACATCTCGTCGCGCAACGGGTCGTAAACGGCGCCGACCAGCGGCTCCCCTTTGTAGGCTAGGGCCACGGAGGGGGCGAATACCGGGAATCCGTGCGCGTAGTTTGTGGTGCCGTCCAGCGGGTCTATGTACCACGCGTATCCGCTGTCGGACTTAACGTCGGTTCCCTCCTCGGCCAAGATGTCGTGGCCGGGATATTTTTTCGAGATTGCGGAGACGATGAGTTTTTCGCATTCCAAATCCACCTCGGTGACAAGGTTAATAAGCCCCTTGTGGTGGACGACAAGCCCGCGTTTTTCGTAATTGTCCTTTTGAACTTTCCCCGCGGAACGCGCGATTTCCACGGCGAACTCAAGAGCCTTTTCCAAATCCAATTTCACATCCCCCTTTATTTAATCCAGCCGCCGCCGATGACAAGGTCGTCCGAATAAAAAACGGCGGCCTGTCCCGGTGCCGCGGCGCGAACCGGTTTTTCAAATTTTATCTCGGCCCTTTTTTCGCCGGTCGCCCTTATTCTAGCGTTTATCGGCGCGGAACGATATCGCACCTGCACCAGCGCGCGCTCCGCGTTTTCGAACCCCCCGTTGAAAAAAACATTTTCCACCGTCATTGAATCGGCCCAAAGCTCCTGCTCCGAGCCTAGCACCACGGAGTTTGACTCCGGCCGTATTTGTGTCACGTACATCCTCTCGCCAAGGCTTACTCCGAGCCTTCTGCGTTGTCCGACGGTGTAAAAGGGAATCCCCTTGTGTTTCCCCAGCCGTTCCCCGGAGGCGTCCAAAAAATCCCCCTCGCTAACTTCCGGGGCGAGGGAGCGGATGAAGCTTTCGTAATCGTCGTCCGGCACGAAGCATATCTCCTGGCTCTCCGGTTTCTCCGCCGTTTTCAACCCCAACTTTTCGGCCTTTTCCCGAACTTCCGTCTTCGTAAGCCCCCCGACGGGGAAAAGAACGCTTGCGATTGTTTTTTGCGGGACGTCGAAAAGAAAATAACTTTGGTCTTTTGTTGTGTCAATTCCGCGCCTAATGAGTGGCCCGTCCGGCGTTTCGGAAATTCTTGCGTAATGGCCCGTGGCCAGTTTTGTGGCGCCGAGTTGAAACGCCTTTTTTAGCAACAGGCCGAATTTTAGAACCCTGTTGCAGGCGATGCAGGGGTTTGGGGTGCGCCCCGAAAGGTATTCCTTGACGAAATAGTCAACGACGTTGGCCTTAAATTCCTCCTTCATATTCAACGAGTAATGGGGAATCCCAAGCTGGTCGGCAACCCGTTTTGCGTCGTTTGCGTCGTCCAACGAGCAACAGCCCTGGTTTTTTTGCGTTCCGTCCGGGTTGTTCCAAAGCCGCATGGTCACGCCTATCGGGTCAAAACCGTCTTCAAGCAGAAGGGCTACAGCCACCGAACTGTCCACTCCGCCGCTCATGGCGACGAGCACTTTTTCCTTGCTCATCGGGGTAGAATACACCATTTTATGGTCAATCCCCGGGTAAGCCGGGGATTGAAACCGCAAATCCATCGCAAAATACCGTGTCTTCGGCATTTTTGCTCCTCACCATACCTGCAACGTATGGTTGCGTCGCAAAAAAGCCTCAATCCTTGTCTTTTGCGCGGCTTTGCGGTTTGTCCCAAATCCTTCAAATTTGGGATTTCAATTGACAGAATCCCTGAATCTGGTATCATTTCTGGTTTTTGGAGGAGTTTCCTATATAATACTCGTTCGGAAAAGACTAGGTCGTTTTGCGAGGCGGCCTTTTTAGGTTTTTAAAATCGCATGGATGGTTGGATTTTGGAACGTGGCTTTAGGATTGCCAGCGGGTTTCCGCGGGCGCCGAGATAAAAGCTGGGGTGTCGTCAAGCGGTAAGACACAGCTCTTTGGAAGCTGCATTCGTAGGTTCGAATCCTACCACCCCAACCAAGTTAACCGGGCCTTGCTCGCGTAGCGGGGCGCATTATAGAGGAGGAAAGGAATTATGGCAGACAACCCGCTTTTGATTTCGGGACGCTCGAACGTCCGGCTTGCCAAGGGCATAGCCGAGAGGATGGGTGTGTCGCCTACAAAATGCGACATAGTCAATTTCTCCGACGGGGAGATCTTCTGCCAAATTTTGGAGAACATTCGCGGCGGCGACGTTTTTATAATCCAGTCCACATGCCCGCCGGTCAACGACTACCTTATGGAGCTTCTGATAATCACCGACGCGGTAAAACGCGCCTCCGCGCGAAGAATAACGGCGGTCATCCCTTACTTCGGATACGCGCGGCAGGATAGAAAGGTCCAGTCCCGCACCCCCATCACTGCCCGGCTTGTGGCGGATTTGGTGGTGCAGGCCGGCGCGGACAGGGCGTTGTTTTTGGATCTTCACGCGGGGCAGATACAGGGCTTTTTCGACAAGCCGGTAGACCACCTTTACGGCACCCCGCTAATCGTGGAGGCCATTAAAAAGAACGGTTACGAGGATTTGGTGATGGTGTCGCCCGACGCGGGCGGCGTGGAAAGGGCGCGGGTTTACGCAAAAAGCCTCAACTGCGGGCTTGGCATAATAGACAAGCGCAGGGAGGGCAAAAACCTCGCAAAGGCGATGAACATCATCGGCGACGTGAGGGATAAAAACGTAATGATAGTGGACGACATGGTGGACACGGCGGGGACGCTGACGGAGGGGGTAAACGCGCTAATCGAGGCCGGCGCGAAAACCGTGCAGGCCTGTTGCAGTCACGCGGTGCTTAGCGGCAAGGCGATAGACAGGCTTAACTCGTCCCCCATCACAAAGCTGTACTGCACCAATTCCATAGACCAGACCGAACACGCCAAGCGTTGCGCGAAGATAGAGTCGTTGGACATAGCCCCGTTGTTTGCGGAGGCGGTTGACAGGATACACCACGAAAAATCGGTGAGTAGTTTATTTGAGTATTGAACAGGAGAAAAAATGGAAACAATAGAGATAAAAGTAGACAAACGCGCTGAGGCCGGCAAGAAGTCGTCCTCGACCCTTAGGCGAGGGGGGAGCATACCGGTGGTCATCTACGGCCTCGGAAAGTCGCAAAAACTTTCCGTCAACGCCTACAATTTCCGCAAGGCCCTTTCCGGGCCGGGCGGGACGAACGTAATCCTAAAGCTGGATTTGGGGGACGGCAAAACCCTCCACAACGCGATGTTGAAGGAGATTCAGTACCATCCGATAACGGAGGCCCTCATCCACGCGGACTTGTTGGAAATAGACATGAACAAGGCCATCCGCGTCAAACTGCCGCTCGAATTCAAGGGCGACCCCGTTGGCGTGAAGCTAAAAGGCGGCGAAATGCGCGTGCACATGAGGAGGATGGACGTCGAGTGTCTCCCCTCCGCCATACCCAGCGCGATTGTGGTGGACGTTTCGAGCCTCGATTTGAACAAGATCTGGCACGTGTCGGACGTTGCGGTTCCGGCCGGGATAACGAAAAAAGACTTGGCGACGGCCGCCGTCGTGTCGTGTATGACGATTAAGGAAATCAAGGAAGAAGTCGCGGCGGTCGCGCCTGTGGAGGGCGCGGAAGGCGCCGCACCGGCCGAAGGCGCGCCAGCCGCTGGTGGCAAGGCCCCGGCGGGCGGCGGAAAGGCCGCGGCCCCTGCCGCCGGCGGAAAGACAGCCCCAACAGCGGGTGGCAAGGCCCCGGCCGGAAAGGCTCCGGCGGGCAAGGACGCAGGCAAAAAGTAATTTACAAATTTTTTGAAGGTGAAGCTGGTCGTGGGCCTGGGGAATCCAGGCCCCCAATACGCCAAAACGCGGCATAACGCCGGGTTCATGGCGGTGGAAAAATTGGGGGGCCGCGTCGGAGCCGACTTCAAAAGGGAAACGTGCTCGTCCCTGGTGGCCGAATGGTTAAGCGGGGACGAAAAGCTTATACTGGCAAAGCCGCAGACGTTTATGAACCTCAGCGGAAAGGCCGTGTCGGCTTTGGTTAAAAAGTTCTCCGTTAAATTGGAGGACATCGTGGTGGTTCACGACGACGTGGACATAGCGGTCGGCAAGATTAGGGAAAAGACCGGCGGCGGCGCGGGCGGGCACAACGGGGTGTCCGACGTGGCACAAAGGCTGGGAACGCCGGAGTTCAAAAGGTTTAGGCTCGGCGTGGGAAGGCCCCCCGAGGGGTGCGACACGGCGGAGTATGTTCTCTCTCCCTTTGAAAAAGGGGAGAGGGAGTTTGTTGAAAAGGCCATTGATGAATTTTGCGGACGGATTATAGGGCATGACTGAGATGACAGAAGAAAGACTGGCTATGCCGGTGGAAGTGGAAAAAATTAGCGAAAGCGACGGACTTTTGCTCGACGAGCGAAAACCGTTCGATTTTTTCTTCGACGAAAAAGACGGCGTGAACGGAATAGGCGAGGTGGCGGTGAACATCTCGCTTACCAGAAGCGGCGAGGACGTGTTCGCCGCGGGGCAGTTGAGCGGGGTCGTCCGCCTTCAATGCGGAAGGTGCCTGGAGGAGTTCGACCAGGAGCTTGTCGCCACCGTCGAGGAGCCGTTCTTCCCAAAAAGCACGGGTCTGGAAGGGGCGGCCGAGACGGACGAAGAGGCGGAGACGACGCCGGACGAGGGTAATTTGTACGATGGAAACACGCTGGATTTGTTTGACGTATTGCGGGACCAGCTTTATCTGGCCATCCCGTTAAAGCCGTTGTGTAAGGAGGATTGCAAGGGGTTGTGCCCCAATTGCGGGGCCAGCCTAAACGCCGGGCCGTGCGGGTGCAAACCCAAAAAAGCCGACCCAAGGCTGGCCGTTCTTAAAAGCTTAAAAGAAAAATTATAAGGAAAGGAAAGACAATGCAACCAAAGAAAAAAACCACGGCAAGAAAAAAGGGGTTCCGAAGATCCCACGACGCGCTATCGGCAAAATCGCTCGCCACCTGCCCGAACTGCCAGGAGCCGAAGCTCCCGCACCACGTCTGCCCCAGTTGCGGAATGTACGACGGACAGGAAATTATAAAGGTCGAAACCAAGTAGCCGAAAATGGTTTCTAAACACAGAGGCACAGAGACACAGAGAGAAAAAAAGATGGGGTTGCACCCCCTCCTACCCCTCCCCCTTGAAGGGGGAGGGCAAGACGTCCCTCTTTTTCTTTCCTCTCCGTGCCTCCGTGTCTCCGTGGTTAACCCGGCCTTTTTAGGCGTGGCGGGATGAAGATTGCCGTTGACGCGATGGGCGGAGACTACGCCCCATCCGCCATCGTGGAAGGGGCGGTGCAGGCTGTGCGCGAGCTTGACTGCAAAATTGTTCTGGTCGGGATAAAAGACGTCGTCCAGGCGGAGCTTGAAAAACTCGGCGCAAAAAACCTTCCGATAGAAATCGTCCACGCCTCCGAAACGGTGGAGATGGACGAATCCCCGTCGCTTGCATATAGAAAGAAAAAAGACTCCTCCGTGATGGTGGGGGTGGAGCTTGTAAAAACAGGCGCGGTGGACGCGTTTGTAAGCGCCGGGAACACGGGCGCGGTCATGGCAACGGCACTTTTAAAGTTAAGGCCCATGCCGGGCGTAACCCGGGCCCCGATAGCCGTCCAGCTTCCCACGTCCAAAGGGCGCTCGGTTCTTTTGGACGCCGGGGCCAACATAGACTGCAAGGCGCGAAACCTTCTTGAGTTCGGCATAATGGGTTCCATCTATTCCTCGTTCGTTTCCGGCAAGGAATCACCCGTCGTGGCGACTCTTTCCATAGGCGAGGAGGAGGGGAAGGGGAACGACGTAATCCGCGACGCGGCCTCACTGCTTAAAAAAAGCTCCATCAATTTTTTGGGAAACGTGGAGGCGAAGGCCGTTTACAAAGGGGACGTGGACGTAATAGTCTGCGACGGGTTTGTGGGGAACATAACGCTAAAGGTGAGCGAGAGCCTCGCGGAAATGATAAGCAAGGAGCTTCGCGGAATTTTCGAGAACAGCTTGAGGGGAAAGCTCGGCTACCTTTTGGTCAGGCCCTTTTTGGACAAATTTAAAAAAACCGTGGACCACAGCGAGGTCGGCGGCGCGCCCCTGCTGGGGATAAACGGCACGGTGATAATCTCGCACGGCTCCTCGAAGGCGAAATCAATAAAAAACGCCGTCATGCAGGCGCAAAAATACACGCAGATGGACATAAACACAAAAATTCGGCAGGGGCTGGAAAAAAACGCGGCGCTACGCGACGAATCCGAGCACCAAAAACCGGAGCAATCATGAACCACGAAAAACATGTCATCCCTGCCCAACTTGCGGGCCGAAGGGACGAAAAAACACGAAAGGAATACTGGAACGGGATGGAACTTTTAGTCCGCTGTCGCAGTAAACGGTCATGAATTTCAGCACTCGAAGTCAGAGAGCGCAGTACAGCTACTTGATGAAGGTCGCCGAAAGCGGGGAGTGGCGGGGAGTTTTCACTTTTTACCTGAGCCAGCAGGCCAAAATTTCCCCCTTTCGTGCATTTTCGCGCATTTCGTGGTTGATCTCCCCTTCAGCGGAGGTGGCGTGAATAGGGTGGTGATAGCGGGGACGGGGCGTTTTCTTCCAGAAAAAGTCCTAACCAATTTTGACCTCGAAAAAATGGTCCACACCTCCAACCAATGGATAGTGGAAAGAAGCGGAATACACGAGCGAAGAATCGCCGAACCCAATGTGTGCGCCTCCGACCTCGCCGCGCCTGCGGCAATGCTGGCCGTTCAGTCGGCGGGACTAAAGCCGGAGGATGTTGAGCTGATAATCGTCGGCACATCGACTCCGGACATGCATTTCCCCTCCACCGCCTGTTTCGTTCAGGCAAAAATCGGCGCCACGAAGGCCGCGGCTTTCGACCTTTTGGCGGCCTGTTCCGGGTTCGTCTACGGCCTTTCCTTGGCGGAGAATTTTATAAAATCAGGGCAGTTTAACAACGCGCTTGTGATTGGCGCGGAGATTTATTCCTCCATTATTAATTGGGAGGACAGGTCAACCTGCGTTCTGTTCGGCGACGGCGCCGGGGCGGTTGTGCTGACCAAAGGAACCGAGGGGCGCGGGCGTGGGGTAATCGCAACACACATGGGCGCCGACGGAACGCACTCCTCTTATCTAAACGCGCCGGGTGGCGGAAGCGCGCACCGTTTCACGCCGGATTTGATATCGGAAAAAAAATACTGCCTCACCATGAAGGGGAGCCACACTTTCAAGGTGGCCGTAAAATCCATGGTCGAGGCCTCCGAAACGATCCTGGCAAAAGGGGGCGTTACGGCAAAAGATTTAAAACTTGTCATTCCGCACCAGGCCAACCTAAGAATCATCTCGGCCGTCGCCAAGCAGTTGGGGATGGACGAGTCGCTTTTTTATGTCAATCTGGACAAATGCGGGAACACCGCCTCCGCCTCCATACCGATTGCGCTGGACGAGGCGTTTCGAGCGGGGAGGGTCGCAAAGGGGGATTTGGTTTTGCTGGTCGCCTTCGGCGGCGGCTACACGTGGGGCTCCGCCCTCGTCGAACTGTAGGAGAAGTTAAACACGGAGGCACAGAGACACGGAGAGCGCGGGAAAGTGATTATTTCGCCCTCCCCCT
>JACQEX010000078.1 GCA_016200345.1 Nitrospinota bacterium | reverse complement strand
GGGGATTTTGCCTAGTGCGGAGTCGGTCATCTTCCCTGCCTGCCGCAATCGGCCTGCTTCATATTCCCTTTTCAGCCATTTTCTTCCAAATCCGGTTTTCAGCCATTGCTCCCGTGCGGCGGCGTCTCTCTTGTTCCCAAACTCCTCCCAATGAATAACCTTTATCGGCTCATTTTGTTTCGTCCATTTTGCGCCTTTTCCGGTTTTGTGCTCATACCAACGCCGGTAAAGGTCATCTGTAATCCCTATATAAAAGCTGTCGTCGCCGCACAGGAGCACATAAAGAAAATGTTTGTCCGATTGCGGCGCAGGCAAGCCGCCTACGGATTTGTAAGTGCAAACACTTGCCATTTCGTTGGGTTTACCTGCGCCGAAGGCATAGCCTGAAGGCAGGCAGGGAAATTCAAAATCCACGAACCAGCGTTTGAAGAGGGTTTGGGCGATATTCTCCAGCGTTTTGTTTTGCTTCCGCAAAAGTTCTATCTTGTCATCCAGTGCCGCAAGCACCGCCGCAATCGCCTTTTGCTCTGAGATATTGGGGAAACCCCATTCTGTATTTCCTAGAAAACCCCAATCTGCCCTCGGCATTTTTGTTCCTGTGCTTGCTCCTGAAGACTTATCTATGACAATGGGATTAGCCATAAAATAGAACAAATAGCTCTGGTCATAACCTTTCTTGCTTCGAATCACCCAAATATCAGTTGAGCAAATACCGCTGAAGGTTGCCATCCAAACCTTGCGAAAATATGGTCGTAGCTTTCCAAACAAAACATCGCCATTTTTGAAGCAGAACTTATTGCTTTCTAATTTTGAGGAAAATCCATAGCCATTAATTCGCAAATCTCCTTGGCTAATATGTTCCAGTCCAATATATTTCTGTTCTGCATCACCGGGATTCCATTGGTCTTTAATTATCTCCGCAACTTCCCCAAGCGTCGTTATCGTCCAGCCCTTCGGTATTGTCTGTGTTGTCATGGTTATTTATTCAAAAGCATTAAAACAAGCCCGATCATCCGGTCTTTGTCTTTTGGATTACTCTCCGCCACAAAAAGCGTAAGAGCGGTCAGGGCTGAGGGGGTGAGGCGGGCTGTATCCAGCAGACCGGCTTTCCTTAAAAACCAGACAAACGCAAACGCCCCCGACCGCTTGTTGCCATCGGTAAACGGATGGTTCTTCACGATGAAGTAAAGCAGGTGCGCCGCCTTTTCCTCCACGGTGGGATAAAGGTCTTTTCCGCCGAAGGATTGAAAGACGTTGCCCACGATGCCGGTAACGCCCCCGGCCTGCCGTTCGTTACCGAAAAGCTCGGTCGCCTCTTTTTTGGCGATCAGTTCATGCTTCAATTCCCGCAAAGCTATCTCCAAGTCGCCCCCAGCAAGTTTTACCCGCTTTGTGGTGGCTCCGCTTTTGGGCAGGGCAGACCGGTCGTATGCGTCGAGCGAGAACCAAGTGGAAGCGAACATTTTCACCAATTCCAAAGCATCCTCGGCTTTCACTTGTCCGCCGGACGGCAAAAGCTTTTTTACGCTTTCCACCGCCTGTAAAAAGTTATCGTAGTTGCCTGCCAACCGTTTCTTGTTGATGGTGTAGCCTTCCACAATGTGATGGCGCAGGGTTTTGGTCGCCCATTGGCGGAATTGAATAGCTCGTGCCGAATTTGTGCGGTAGCCCACGGCAAGGATGACATCCAGATTGTAGCACTGAACCTGATACGTTTTTCCGTCTTCGGCAGTATGTGCAAATTTTGCACATACTGAACGCCCGTCAAGCTCCTTATCACTCAGGATATTGCGGACATGTTTGGTGACGACCGAACGTTCCACGCCAAAAATATCGGCGATTTGCGCTTGGCTTGCCCACAAGGTGTCCTTCTGAAAGTCACCTTTAAGCTCAATCCCGCCGGATTTGCTTTGGTAGATGAGAACCGGATCAATTGTTGGCGTTTTCATATTTATTCCAGCTTAAAGCCTATATTGGAAAGCTGTTTCTCTATTTCCTTATTCAGCCGTTTCTCCGCGGCTATCTGCTCCTTCAGTTCCCCCAAGAATCCCGCCATCTTCTTTTCAAACGGGATGCCGTCGTCTTCCTGCTCCTCTATCCCAACATAGCGTCCGGGAGTGAGGACATAATTATGCTTGCGGATTTCGTCCATGCTGGCCGATTTGCAGAATCCTTTAATATCCTTGTACTTGCTTGCCTGCGCGCCGCGCGCAAGCAGGCCGTTTTTACTCCGCCATTTGTGATAAGTACTGGCAAGTTGTGCGACATCATCCTCGTTAAATGCCCTATGGGTACGGTCTGTCATGTAGCCCGTTTCATTTGCGTCAATGAAAAGAATTTCGCCCGTTCGTTTGCGGTCGCCGTTCCCCAACCGTTTGCGAGATATAAACCAGATACACGCGGGAATGCCAGTATTGTAAAAAAGCTGTTTTGGGAGACCAACGATGCAATCCACCAAATCGTTATCTATAAGCTGTTTTCTTATTTCGCCTTCGTTGCTACTCTGGCTGGAAAGCGAACCGTTGGCCAGCACACACGCCATGACACCCTTTGGCGAAAGGTGATAAATCATGTGCTGGAGCCAAGCAAAATTTGCGTTGCCCGCCGATGGCGCACCGTATTTCCAACGTCCGTCGGTTTGCAATAATTCGCCGCTCCAGTCGCTGTCGTTAAACGGCGGGTTGGCGAGAATGAAATCCGCCTTCAGGTCTTTGTGCGCGTCGTTCAAAAAAGAGCCTTCGTTGTTCCATTTCACCTGCGAGCCGTCAATGCTATGCAGGGCAAGATTCATCCGGCAAAGGCGGTAGGTGGTCTGGTTGCTCTCCTGTCCGTAAATGGAAATATCGTCCAGCTTTCCTTTGTGCTCCTCCACGAACTTTTCGCTCATGATAAACATGCCGCCGCTTCCACAGGCCGGATCGTAAACTCGCCCTTTGTACGGCTCTATCATCTCAACCATAAGGCGGACGATGGATTTTGGGGTGTAGAACTGGCCTCCCTTCTTACCTTCCGCGCTGGCGAACTCGCCAAGGAAGTATTCGTAAACTCTCCCTAAAATATCTTTGCTCTTCGCCGCTTCCGTGCCGATGGCGATATTGCCGATAAGGTCAATCAAACCGCCCAGCGCGGCTTTGTCCAAATTGGGACGGGCGTAAACCTTGGGCAAAATGCCTTTTAGCGTGGGGTTCTCTTTTTCTATAGCCTCCATTGCTTCATCAATATCTTTGCCAATGGACTGCTGTTTTGCGCGTGAATGGAGATATGACCAACGGGCCAGCGAAGGAACAAAGAAAACATTATCCGCCCGATATTCGTCAGGGTCTTCCGGGTCGGCTCCTTTAAGGTCGCCTTTACCTTCCATCAGCTTGGCGTGAAGCACCTCGAACGAATCCGAAATGTATTTTAGAAAGATAAGACCCATAACGATGTGCTTGTATTCGGCGGCGTCCATATTTTTGCGGAGCTTGTCCGCTGTTTTAAAAAGCGTAGCCTCAAACGACTCGGACTTGTTGTTCTCTTTTGCCATTATTTTTCTACATCCCCCATAGGCGGTATTCTACCTTTTACAATTTCTTTTACATAGTCATTTTTTGAATTGCTCCCCTTGGACAACCTTTTCATCCGTTTCGCAAAACGACCTTTCGGATTAGAGCGCAATTGGCAATTTCCCTCATAACTATTTTCATAAGGCACTGTAGTCAAAATGTGGTCGAATTAAGCGAATTAGGCAGAAAAATTTGGGGTCAAAATTTGGGGTCAGACCTTGACATTTGACAAAACGCGCACCTAATGTCAAATGTCAAGGTCTGACCCCCACCACACTCCGCCAATATTTGGCGAATGCGGTCATTTCATTTGGCATGGACTGAGGAAGTTCTCGCACAACCCGTGCGAGAATTAGACGGTATAAATTTGCCCAAAACTATTTCGGGGATTCCTTGGGGGCACAATATCACCATAATTGAGAAGCGTAAAAATCCCGCGGAACGCCTTTGGTATGCCCAGCAAACCATAGCCAACGGTTGGTCACGCTCAATGCTCCAACATTGGATAGAATCCGACCTTTATAGCCGCCAAGGCAAAGCCGTTACGAACTTCAACGCCACACTTCCCCCTCTACATTCGGACTTGGCCAACGAACTTATCCGCGATCCCTACAACTTCGACTTTCTCACGCTACGCGAAAATGCCGCTGAACGAGAACTTGAACGGGGATTGATGGAACATATCCGAAAATTCCTGATTGAGCTTGGCTCAGGGTTCGCATTTGTCGGCCAACAGGTTCATCTGGAGGTGGACGGCGAAGATTTTTATTTGGATTTGCTTTTCTACCATTTGCGCTTGCGGTGTTATGTCGTAATTGACTTGAAGGCTCGCCAATTCAAACCAGAATACGCCGGAAAGATGAACTTTTATCTTTCGGCGGTGGACGACCTGTTGCGCCACCCGGATGACAAGTCCTCCATCGGGATTGTTCTTTGCAAGACTCACAGCAAGGTCATTGCGGAGTACGCCCTGCGACATTTGGCAAAGCCGGTCGGCGTTACCCGTTATGTGACCAAACTTGTCGAATCACTGCCGAACAGCCTCAAGGGAAGTCTGCCGACCGTAAAACAAATCGAGACGGAACTGGCACACACGCCCAAAACGCGCCGGGGAAAGAAAAAATAATTAAAATTTGAAAAAAACAACTGGGGAGGGGTCACCGGACTGTAGTCAAAATGTAGTCAAATTAAAAAAATAATCTACTTTAAAGACGCGCTAACCGGTCGTGGCATGCGGGACTCGAAACCGAGCCGACGGCGTGAGCGAGAGCGAACGCATTCCGCACCGGATGTGCGGAATAGTCGGCGAGTGGCGCCTGCAGGAGCGAGCACGTGATGCGCTCGCGAGAGGAGGCAAAGTCCCGCCGGGCGCACCAAAAAAATAATCTACTTTAAAGACGCGCTAACCGGTCGTGGCATGCGGGACTCGAAACCGAGTGAGCGTAAGTGGAAGGGGTCAGCCCGTTGACGTTTGACTAAGCATTATTACTTTACGTTTCCGAAGCCCGTTCAGCAACCAAACGCAAAAAACGCCAAAAGGCCCCAAAGCGCAAAAATGGTCAATAAGGCCAAAAGCGCAAAAGCCCTCCGCTCGGATACAGGGTATAAAGTGTGTATGAGTAATTTAGTGGTAGTGATAAGGGGAGAGGGGGCGGCCCACGCGAAGGCGTGTGTCCGCTCCCAGGGGATGCCGGGAATGGGAGAGGGTTCTTGCACACACTAAAGTGTGTGCCCACCGGACAATTTGTGTACACCCTGAAAGGTGTAGCTACCGGGCCAAGGGATGGGGAAAGTACATGGCCCCGTGTCGTGGCACGTAGTAAACTCCGGCTTTGTCCCTACCGGGAGCGTTGTGGGGGGCGTGTTGGTGTACACCCTTAAAGGCGTACCCACGGGAAAAAAGTGAAAAAAAACAAAACAAAATTGGACAATTTGGACAAACTGGACATTTTGGCGCCGGTTCGCCGCAAAGGAGATTGTTTTCGTCAGACAATATCAAGTTGCTGGAATGCGCGCTCTGACTATGAAGGCTCTAGAGCATGATCATTTATTGCGGGACGGACTCGCCTCCTCTCGCACAAACGTCCTGTTTGTGCTCCATCAGACGCGATTCGCCCGCTAATTTTACGTCCGGTAAAATTGCCCTCCCTAATCGGTCGGGCCGCGCGCTCACTTTCGAGTCCTTACGGCCGAACAAGGTTTGGGCGAGATTAAATGGATTGTGGGCGGACAAGGCTGAAATTGGCTCCCCGGGACGGACTCGAACCGCCGACAGGGTGGTTAACAGCCACCTGCTCTACCGACTGAGCTACCGGGGAATTTAAACATGCAAGACAGCCCGCGCCGCTCGGTGGGCGGTGCGGAATAGGCAATTATCCTTATCCACACACCCGCTGTCAATACCGAACAAAAATGCGGGAAAAGAATATAACCGCGAAAAACACGAAAAAACACGAAAGGGAAGTTAAATTCCGCTGAAAAGGCGGGGGAAAACACGAATATGCGCGAAAGGAAAGTTTTATTACGCGGAAAAAGCGGGGTAACATGGCGGACAATTATGGACGAAAATAAAATTTCCGAACTGCTGACCACCTCCGAATTCGGCAGAAACCTTCTGCTGATTGACGAGACGGACTCCACAAACGCCGAGGCCCTGCGCCTTATAAAAAAAGGCCCGGTGAAAAACGGGACCACCATAATCGCCGAAAAACAGACCGCTGGAAAGGGGCGGTTTGGAAGAGCCTGGCTTTCCGACGGGGGGCTTTGCATGACGGTCATCATTAAATATGCGGGCAATCCGCCGCCCCTTGCCACGCTCTCAGCCGGCGTGGCGGTCGCCGAAGGGCTTTCAACGGCGGTCGGGCGGGAATTTTTTGTAAAATACCCCAACGACGTTTACACGGCAAAAACCGGGGGGAGAAAAATCGGCGGCATTCTGGCCCAGTCCGCGAAGGGACACTTGATAATCGGAATCGGGGTGAACGTATCGCAGGAATCTTTCCCCGCCGAACTTTTGGAAAAGGCGGAGAGTTTGAAAACGCTCGGCATGACTATTTCTAAAGAGGCCGTGGCTGGGCACATTCTAAATTCCTTGGAGAGGAACATGGAGCTGGCCGACGCCGGAAACATTGGCCTAATAAGGGGAAAATGGCTTAAACTTAACTGCACCATCGGCGAGAGGGTTTCCATACGGGACGTCTCGCCGCCGGTGGAGGGAACGGCGGCCGGATTGGACGAGGACGGCGCGTTGGTTGTGGAAACGGCAAACGGGCCGGTGCGCGTAAGGGCCGGCGAAATAACGATTGAGGGATAGCATGCGCGACAAACTATTGGCGATAGACATCGGGAACACGAACACCGTGGCCGGCGTGTTTGACGGGAACAAGATTATCGGGCGGTTTCGGTACCAGACCAACCTCATGGAGACCGGCGACGAGGTCTCGCTAAAAATAACCGCCATGTTGCGCGAGGGGGGAATAGACCGAAAAGAGATTGGCTCCGTAATCATATGTAGCGTGGTGCCCGCGGTGACCTCCGCGTACGCCGCCATATCGGAAAAAACTTTCGGCGCGACTCCGGTGGTCGTGGGGTGCCACAACAAAAACTGCATACCGATTCTTTCCGACAACCCCAAGGAGGTCGGCGCGGACAGAATTGCGAACACGGTCGGCGGATTCATGCTTTACGGCGGGCCGCTGATAGTGGTTGATTTGGGGACGGCGATAACCTTCGACGCCGTTTCCGCAAAGGGGGAATATCTCGGAGGGGTAATCGCCCCGGGCATTGACGCATCCATGACGTCGCTCTTCAACAAGGCGGCGCAACTTCCGCAGATAAGGCTGGAAAAACCGGCGTCCGTCATCGGAAAAAACACGATTGCCAGCATGCAGTCTGGCGCCGTCTACGGGTTCTCCGGGATGATTGACTCCGTCGCGACGAAAATGCGGGGTGAGATGGAGGGGAACCCGAAGATTATCGCGACCGGGGGGCAGAGCGAGTGGCTTAAAAGCCTTTCCCAAACCATCGAGATTGTGGAGCCGGACCTCACGCTGATGGGAATCGCGGAAATTTACAGAAGAAACGCCGAGTGAGAAGAATGTTATAATGCACTTGGACGAGCGATTTAATTGGGGGCCATGATGCCGCGCGAAGGCAAAGTTTTTTCCGCCACGTGCCTTGTGACGCTTGCGTTGCACGGCAATTCCACGCTGAAGGGGAAACGCTCGGTAGTCAACCGCCTGAAGTCCAGAATTGGAAACGACTTTAACGTGTCCGTCGCCGAGGTGGGCGGGCTTGACCGCCTGCAGACCGCGCTGTTGGGAATATCGGCGATCGGCAACGACAGGGTTTATCTGGAGGGCCAGATGCAACTGGTCGTCAACTTAATCGAACGCTTGGGCGCGGCGAATATAGCCGACGTGCAGACGACAATAGAGGTGGTGGGAAGTCATGCTTTCATATAAAAGGTCCGAGCGAATCCGCGAAATGATGATACAAGAAATCGCCGACATAATCAGGACGGAGCTGAAGGATCCGCGCATCGGGTTTGTTACCGTGATGGACGTGGACGTTACCGACAACCTGCGCCACGCGAACGTATACGTCTCGCCGATGGGAACCGAAGAGCAAAAACAACTTACGATAAAAGGCGTCTCCTCTGCGGCGCCGTTCATTCGCAGACTGCTGGGCCAAAGGATGAAAATTAAGTTTGTGCCGGAGCTGTCGCTGAAATGGGACCACTCGCAGGACTATTCCGACAAGATAAACCGCGTGTTGCACGCTATAAAGGACGAGAAAAAAGAGCCTCCCCCGTCCGACGAAGGGGAATAGCAAAAATTTTCCGCGCAGAATTTTTGTCGCGGTCTCCAAAAGCGGGGTAGAATGGCGGACTTTTATGGACGGGTTTATAAATTTTTACAAGGACACCGGGATGGCCTCCAACAAGGCGCTGGAACGGATTAAGAAACTTCTTCGGCTTGAAAAGGCCGGCTTCCTCGGCACGCTCGACCCCGTCGCCACCGGCATTCTGCCCGTTGCCTGCGGATGGGGGACGAGGTTTTTCCCCTATTTTGAAAAGGGGGCGAAAAAATATCGCGCCACGATTATTTTCGGGGCCGAGACGGACACGCAGGACTCCACCGGCAAAATAACCGCCACACAGCCGACTACCGGCATAACAGAGGAAAGATTATTGGAGACGATGAACGGCTTCAAGGGAGAGATTGACCAGACCCCGCCGATGTACTCCGCAAAAAAAATAAACGGAAAACGGCTTTACGAAATCGCCCGAAAAGGGGGCGAGGTGGAGCGAAAACCAAAACGGGTGGTCGTCCACTCGCTTGAGTTGGACGAGTTTAACGGCGACACCGCGGTGTTCACCGCGCTCGTCTCGCAGGGAACGTATATACGGACGCTTTGCGAAGACATGGGGCGAAAACTTGGCTCCGCCGCGCACATGGGGGCGCTTGAGCGGACGGAGGCGCACGTTTTCAGATCCGACGGCAGTTGGACCATCGAACGGCTTGAGGAGCGCAGGGATTTTCAAAATGAATGGCTCCTCCCGTTGGATTTTCCGCTTGGCTCCCTGCCGAGGGTCGCCGTTACGGAAAGGGAGGAGAAAAGCCTTTTAAACGGCAGGTTTATTTTCCACACCGGCGATGAGTCGGGCCCGACCCGCATTTATACGCCGGAGGGGATTTTTATCGGGGTGGGCCGCGCAGACCACGAGGGGAAAAAAATCTCCCCCGAAAAAATAATGAACCGTTGGGCCTTTTGACTCGTCTAAAAAGGTTATGAAGGCAATTTTTGCGCCCCGCCCGTCATTTTGACCCATGTGGCTATGGTAATATAATGTTCGTTCGAGGAGTCGTTTTAACAACTCGGTGCTTTTTGTAATTGGAGGATTCTGCTAAATGAAAGGTTGGAATATGTTTAACGGCCGAAAAATCCTGGCGGCGGCGGCCGTTCTGGCAATTTTCGGGTTCATGGTCGGCGAATTTAAAAGCTCGGGCGCGGTGGCGTCGGCGGAGGATAGAAAGCGCGTCTCCACGGGAAAAGACCCGGCGGCGTCCTCAAAAGGAAAGAGCGTTTTTGTTGACATAGTGAAAAGAGAAAAACCGGCGGTCGTCAACATATACACCACGCAAAACGTGAAGCCTCAAAAACACCCGCAGATGCACGGCGCCCCGAACGAGGACCAGGAATACCACGACCTTCTTGAGAAATTTTTCGGCGGCGGTGGCGGCGGCGAGGCGCCGACGATGCCCAGGAAGTCGCTCGGCTCCGGCTTCGTAATCAGCAAGGACGGCTACATATTCACGAACAACCACGTGGTGGACAAGGCCGATGAAATTCGCGTGAAGCTTGACAACGGCAAGGAATACGAGGCCAAGGTGGTTGGAACGGATCCGGACACCGACATAGCCCTGATTAAAATCAACCCCAAGGAAGACCTCCCTTTTATTGAGTTTGGAAACTCTGACGCCCTGGAGGTCGGCGAATGGGTTATAGCCATCGGCAACCCGTTCGGCCTTTCGCAGACGGTCACCGTGGGCGTCGTCAGCGCGCTAGGCCGCAATATTGGCGGAAGATACGACAATTACATCCAGACCGACGCCTCGATAAACCCAGGCAACTCCGGCGGGCCGTTGATTGACATTGACGGAAAGGTCATCGGGATAAACGGAGCCATTCTGCCCGGCAACCAGGGGGGCAACATCGGAATCGGATTCGCGATACCCATAAACCAGGCGAAGGAAATTTTGGCCGAGCTAAAGTCTAAAAAGGGAATCAGCCGCGGATGGCTTGGCGTAATCATTCAAGAAATTACGCCGGAGCTTGCCAAGGCGATGAAGCTCTCTGGCACAGAGGGCGCGTTGGTGGGCGACGTGGCGGCCGGCGGCCCGGCGGAAAAAGCCGGCATCAAACGCGGCGACGTTATCATCAAGTTCGACGGCAAGGACGTTTTGACCCATCATATGTTGCCCAGGCTTGTGGCGAAAAACAAACCCGGCACCCAGGTAGAGGTGGTCGTTGTTCGCAACGGAAAGCAACAATCGTTTAAGCTTGCGCTTGGCGACCTGCAGACGGCCGACAAAAAGGCCGAGGTTAAGCCCAACACCCCGCCCCCCGCTGGCGAGGACACCTACGACGATTTGGGATTGCTGGTGCACGACGTCACCCCGGATTCGGAAAAAATGTTCAACCTCCCTAAGGGAACCAAGGGGGTTGTCGTGGCGGAGGTTGACAAAAACGGCCTCGCCGCGCAGTCCGGCATGATGCGCGGCGACGTAATCGAGGAGGTAAACCGCACGCCGGTCTCCAACACCTCGGAGTTGTCCGATGCCATGAACAAAATTAAGAACGAGCCGTTGTTTTTCACCGTGCGCAGGGGGGCGATGTCCACGTTCATCGTCATCAGCCCCGGGCAGATTCCGGAGCAGTAAGAAGCGGGCAGAACTTGGGAGCCGGGAAATAATACTTCCGGCTTCCAACCTCTTAATTTTCGATTATTCTTCCTAGGACTTCTTGGCGTAGTTGATTCTCGGCCAGAACTTAATCCCGCCCCTGGGCGCGAACTGTCCCTCCACGAAAAGTTTTTTTGGTTTTAGCACGGCGAGTAAATCGTCCGATATTTTTTGGACGCAGGCCTCGTGAAAAATTCCGTGCATTCGATAGGCCCCCAGGTATAGCTTTAGCGATTTGCTTTCGAGGCAGAGTTTGTCCGGCACGTACTTGATGACAATTGCCGCGAAATCGGGCTGGCCCGTCATCGGGCAGAGCGCGGTGAACTCCGGCGCGTTTATTTCTATCTCGCAGTCGCCGCGCATCGGGTTGGGGAAAAACTCCAGCGTTTTTTTCGAGGGGGCGTCGTATTTTATTTTTGTCCTGCGCCCCAGCTGTTTAAAATTTGGTTTTCGAGCCATTTCTTCACTCCTAAAAATTATTCAATGCCATATTATGCCCCAAATCCCCGCCGGCTTTCTTCCGTAAATATGCGGGTTGGGGGTAAAATAGCGGCGATGGACAAAAACAGACTGACGTTGATAAAACTTTTGGTTTTCGTGCTGATTTTAGTCACGTTCACCTCCTTTGCGTGGTACTACGCCAACGGAGCGCACATCACGAGCGGAGAGTTCGTAAGAATGGTGGACGGATACCGGGACGTCGCCCCGTTCATATTCGTCTTTGCATACGGGGCGTTGCTTGCCTTCGGCTTTCCGCCCACGCCGCTGACGATAATCGGGGCGTTACTTTTCGGCAGGGTGTTTGGCTCCGTACTAAACGCGCTCGGGTTGATACTGGGCGCCGCAGGTGCCTTTTGGGCCTCCCGTTTTTTCATGGGCGATTTTTTCGCGCCACATTTGGAGAAAAGAAAATGGATGGGCGACTTCAACGAGGGGGTTAAAAAGAACGGGTTTTATTATGTGCTCTTCATCAGGCTCGTGCCTGTCATCCCCTACGGCGCTGTGAATTACGCCGCCGGGCTTACAAAAATTTCGTTCGGCCCTTTTATTGCCGCAACGGCAATCGGCGTGACGCCCCACGTGTTTATCTTGACCAACACAGTCGTCGAGGTGGGGGAGTCGGCGACGAGCGGGTTCCGCGTAACAACGGGGCTTGTCCTTTCGTTCGCGTTGATGGCCTTCGCGGTGCTTGTTCCCGTTCTCGTCCAAAGGTACCTAAAAAACCGCCCTCGGTAGCGGACGACACTTGGAATTCCGAACTTAGACTTCCATCTTGCTTAGGGAGGCGGCTCCCATCCGCATCGGCACGTAGGTCACGAGCGCGGTTAGAAAAACGACGACGGCGTAGCAAACGTAGACCTCGAATCCCCCGTTGTCCTGGGAGAGAAATTTTTTGGTAAAGTAAACCCACACCGGCCTTACCCCGAACATAATCGTGACGCCAAGGTACGCAAGGCTGGTGAGCATGTAGTAAATGGCTCCGGCGGACATCCCCACCTCGGCGATGTTCTCGTGGTCGAACACGGGGAATAATGCGCCAAGGCCGACCCCGAGTCCGGTAAGGCCGATGGTTATGAAAAAAATCCCGCCAACCGAGACAAACTTAAGAAAATCGTCCACCGCCAAAAAGTGGTTCGAAAGCACCACGAGGGTCTCCGAAAGCGCAAGCAACGGAAAAAGGTAAAGGAAAAACTTCAGCCACAGATATTTTGAAAACTCGACGGGCGACGATTTAATCAGCCAAAAACTCCGCGCCTCGGTGGAGACGCCCGCGAACGCGAACCTGGCGGAGACCGCCGCCAGCACGACCCCTGCGGGACCTATGTTCATGACCGAAATAATGTCCTTCAAAAACGGCGAGCCTAGCGGGAGGCTTTTTATGTTGAACACGTACACGACCACCAGCGCGCCAAGCATGAAGAGTTGCGACCATTGCGACGGGTCCCTCCAAAAAAGCCGCATCTCCTTCAGGGCGATCGTCCTAAGTTCCGGGGAAAGAAACCAAAGCGCTTTTTCCACCACCGGGTACAAGGGGCTGGAACGCCTTCCCTGAACGCCCGACCTGCCGCAGTAGGCTATTGACCACCCCTTGTAATACGCCCTGGACACAAGCAACACGTTAAACGCAAGCAGGGCCAGCGCCGCCGTCCAAGAAACCGCAATCCACAGCGAGGCCGACTCAAAATCCCCCTTTACCCCGGCCTCCAACGCACGGGCGGCCCATGTGCTGGGCAAAAATCCGTACGATGGAATTTTTAGGCTTTCGACGAATTTCTGCAACTCCGCCGTCGGTATGTTGTGCCCCAAAAGCCTTTCGGGTTGCATTAGCCTAAACAGCATGACAAGACCAACGATGAAAACAATCCCGACCACGGTTAGAAATTGGTATGTTTTTCTCGCCGGGAAATACCTCATTAACACGGTGGTCAGCAATGCGCCCATGCCGGACGGAATCAACACAAACGGGACGATTATAAAGGCCATCAAAAAATAGTATCCGGTCCCGGCGGACGAGCAGACCCCAAGGGCGACAAATATCGGGATTCCGAAAAGAAAAAACATCCACGAGCTGTTCACCCCGGCCTGCAGGTGGCGCGACATAAACAACTGCCTCATCCCCACGGGCGATGAAATCAAAAAATCGAGGTCGCGCGAAAGATACATTGCGCTGATGGAGGAGATTATGTTGGAAAAGACCAGCATCGAAAAAAACGTCAGCAGGATAATCATTAGAAACTGCGGAATTAGTATGTCCGCCACCTCGTTGGGAAGCGTGAAGATATATAAAAGGATTCTCTTGAAGAAAAGGTAGTCGCCGACGACAAACAGCAGGCCCAGCGGGAAAAGAACAGCCATGCCGCGCTTTTTGCCTTTTCCTGCGCGCGTGACCGCGTTAAGCATCGTCCGCGCCTTTATTTTGGTGAGAAGAATAAAATGCCACATGACCCCGATTCTAACCCGCCGTCCAAAACAAAAAAAGGCGGAAACAAAGGAGAAATCCCACGGCATCCTCACCGCCGGTGTGCTAGAATCGCCCGGATGAGGTGCCTTTTTAAAATTTTTGCGGCCTTGGCGTTTTTTGCCTCTGCCGTCTTTCCGCACGTTTCATTTGCGGCGGAGGACATCCCAACGACGTCCGGAGGCGCGCCGTCGCCGTTTTCAAGCGTCCCCCAGCCGCCGGTCGAGGAGCAGACCATAAAGCCCAGGCTGGTGCTTCCGTCCACCCAGTTTGCGCCGGGGAAAAGCTACCCAATCTTGGTTGAAATAACCGTCGCCGATGGGTTCCATATAAACTCCGACAAACCTTTGGACAAGGTGCCTTTTCCAACCTCGGTCAAACTTACGTCGTCCAACCCGATGGTCACATTCGGCAGGGTCGTTTACCCGAAACCGAAGATTAAGGATTTCCCGACGCTAAATCTAAAGCTAAGCGTTTGGGAGGGAACGATTTATGTCGCCTCCTCCATAAGCCTTGCAAATGAGACGAAGGAGCCGCTCGACATCAAGGCCCACATTGAGTACCAGGCCTGCACCGACATAACGTGCCTTATGCCGACGGACTTCGACGTGGACGCGGTGTTGCCGATTGGCACGGCCGGCAAAAATTTGGAAACGGATCTCTTTTCAAAATACGCGCCCGAGGACGAAAATCTTTTTGATAAGTTCAAGGGGGGCGTCGGCGCAACCGGGTTCCTGCTGGTGTTCCTCGGCGGACTCGCGCTAAATCTTACGCCGTGCGTTTATCCCATGATTCCGGTCACGGTTGGTTTCTTCGGCGCGGCGGCGGGCCAGGCCCGCACAAGGCGGCAAAGGCTGGAGCACGCGCTGGTCTACCTTTTGGGAATGGCGCTGATGTACTCATCCCTCGGCGTGGTCGCCGCCCTCACCGGGTCGCTTTTCGGCGGACTGATGCAGAATACTGTCGTGGTTCTGATAATGGCCGGATTGATGCTTCTGCTTGCGTCCTCCATGTTCGGCGCGTTCGAAATAATTATTCCGTCCGCGCTTATGGACCTAAGCTCAAAAAGCTTCGCCGGATTTTTCGGCTCGTTTTTCATGGGCCTTACGGTCGGCATACTCGCCGCGCCGTGCGTGGGGCCGTTCGTCATAGGAATGCTTGCGTTCGTCGGCGAAAAACAGGATCCGCTTTTAGGATTCATGCTTTTTTTCACCCTTGCCCTCGGGCTTGGGCTTCCGCTGACAATCCTCGCAGTTTTCAGCGGCGCCATCTCGAGCCTCCCCCGTTCCGGCGTTTGGATGGAATGGGTGCGAAAGGTCTTCGGGGTGATTATGGTCGGAATGGCGGTTTATTTTCTCCGACCGTTGCTTGGAAGCGAAACGGTCTTCAGATGGGTTTTGTTTGCCGTCGGGATCGGAGGCGGATTTTTCCTAATATACGCCGGGCGCGGAATGGGGGGGGAAGGCTTTCAGATTATCCGCTACGGGATTGGAATAGTATTTTTACTTCTGGGGTTTTGGCTGGTTGCGTCCACCACCACCGCCAAACAGGAGTTGCCGTTTAAGGAGTTTTCCAAGGAGGAGCTTGCCAAGGCACTCGCCTCAAAACCCATCGCCATGCTTGATTTCACGGCTGATTGGTGCGTGCCGTGCCGCGAGCTAAAGGCCTTTACCTTCTCCGACCCGCGCGTGCTTAAAAGGCAAAACGAGTTCTCGGCATTTACGATAGACTTGACGAAGGTGGACGACAAAAAACTCGGCTATAAAAAAGACTACGGCGTTTTCGGGGTGCCGACCGTTATTTTGCTCAACTCCGGAGGCCAGGAGGTTGACCGATTTACCGGCTTCATAACCGCCGACGAATTCCTAAAACGCCTCGACAAACTGAAGAACTAGCCGCTAGAACAAAAATTCGAACTCCAACGTCGTCGCGCTCGTTTCGTGCATGGACGCGGTCGAAGGCCCAAAAAGATTCGTGTTGCCGAAATAAAACACCTCCTCAATAGCAAGCTTGATGTTTTGCGACGCGTTCCACCAGCCTCCGACGTCGACGCCGGAAATATATCCCGCGCAATCGGTGACGTTGCACGAGGTGCCGTTTCCGGTCAGCGAGCCGTAGGCCGTCTTAAAGCCGAATTTTTTGCTTATGGCAAGGGAAAACGAGGCGTCAAATCCGGAGATGGCGTTGGCTCTGGTGTTATATATCCCGTTTTTGTAGATGCTGTACAGCGTCGCGCTTTGCTGGTTGTTTTGAGGGCTTGTGAGGACGGCCACGGCCTGTTTGTTGTTGAAAGACTCGGCGGGAATCAGTGCGTGCGCGATTGTTAACTGCGCCGGACGACCCGCCAAATCCCACTGGGCCTGCGCGTCATATAAGGTTGAGTTGGCGTCTATGTTTATCCCGTTGGGGCCTCCGCCTTGGGTTGCGTAGTTCTCGCCGCCGTTTAGGGTGGCGGTGCCAAACGTCGTCTGCGCGCCCAGCATAAAATCAACCCCGTATATGACGGTGGGGGACCACGCCAGTCGAAAATATTTTGCAAGGTTTGCCCCGACGTTCGCCCCCGCTCCGCCGACGCCGTTAAGGTTGTCCCCCACCGGGGCGAAGGCGCCAAAATTTAGAAACATCTCCCTAGTTCCGTAAAAAAGGTGGATCCCCTCGGCCGGGGTTCCGCTGTTCGGCCCGAAGGCCCGCGTTATGAAAAGGTCGTTGCCGCCGCGCCAGCCCCAGCCGGCGTTGTCGGAGCCGGTGTTCCAATAATCCATGGAGTAGCCCGGCCCGCCCGTTGCGGTTCTATAAACAACCACGCCCCTGCGGCTTCCCGGCCCGTCGTCGCTGTATACAAATTTAAAGTTGTCGCTTACCCTGCTAATTTTTACAAGCGCGCCTGTGTTGGGGCCGATGCGTCCCCCTGCAAACAGCGCCGGTTCGTTCCCAATCTGCCAGTTGCCGTTGTTGTCGCCGTTCAGTCCGCCGTTGCCGCCCATCAGCAGGCCGGAGTCAATCATAACCGCGGCGTTGATGTTTGTCGCGTCGGCGTTTTGTCCGCCGCCTTCCGCGCCCGGCTCGGTTTGCGTGAACCCGCCCAGCTTAAAGGCCCTGCCAAATGCGTTTAGCTGTGGGAAAAACTGGTAGTGGCAGGAAGTGCATGGGAGTTTGGTTTGGCGCGTGAAAGCCGGGACGGATTCCGATTGTTTTGGACAAACCGACGCCAAAAAAACCGTGGCGCATAAAAGAAATAACGAACGGCCCCTCATCCCCTTTATCCTCTTTATCCTCTTTATCCTCAAAATCGCCCCTCCCTCTCCGTCCAAACTTTAAAGCAACGCGCGGTTTATAGCAATATGAAGTTATTTCATAAGTAAAATAATTTGTGTCGTATGTGGAGGATATGAGGGCGACGGTTTTGCATTCCATCTCAGGCGCCCAGCCAGCGGACAACGGCGCCGATGTGAGGCTGTGGCACGAGGCGCAAATCGCCTCCCTTGCTACGCCGGGCGCGTGACAATCAACGCACTTAAAAGCCGAATGACTTCCGACAAGATACTGGTTGTGATTTACGGAAGAGACTCCGGTTGAGTCGGTTGCGGTTTTTACACCCATGGAGGCCCACGTGCCTGTGGCCGACACCGGGGCGGATACGGTCGTGGCGGATAAAAAGTTCGGGGAAGTAGGGGCCGACGGATTGGCGCTACCGCACGCCGAAATGCTTAATATGGATACTCCGATTAGGAACGCCAAAACTACCAGACTTCTGTTTATCAACATCGCTGTATCCTTTACTTCCCTGTTTATTATTTTCTATTTGCTTCTTAATCAGCTCATGACGAATAATTGCAAGGAGGGTACCGGCAATGCCAGCTAATAACATATTGAATATATTTGGTTTATATTTTTAGGAAAAATAATAGTAAAAGAAAATAGACACTACTTGTTATAAATAGTGCATTTAAATGTAATAATGGTAATTAATGGCAAAAGCAAACAGGCTAAAAGGATGAAATACTAGACTATTTACTAAGAAAAGAAACGTTCGCTTCTGATTTTTGATTGAATCCGGCTATCTCGGAAGGCTGTTACGACCACGTTTATCTCTTCAAGCAGTGCGGGGGAGGGTTTCAATCGCGCCGCTTTTCCAAACTCGGTTGAGACAATCCGGGCTAAAAATTTTGCCGCCCCCTGCGTCATAGGCGTTTTCTTTCCCGCCTTGCGCGAACAGGGGTGGCACAACGCCCCCCCCTTTTCGACGTCGAACATTATCGCGGCGGTCTCCGGCAGGCGACCGCGCCAAGGTGGTGCAAAAGCTTAACGTCGAAAAACCGCACGATCCAGTCCAAATCCCTCGGCTTGGACTCGCACGCCACAAGCTCCAGCGCCGCGTCCGCCGCCATGAAGGCGCGCGGGTTCGGGTCCCCGTCGCGCGTGGCTAGCTCCATAAGCTCCGTTATGTAGCAGGCGCGGTGAAAACGCTCGAGATCCTCCCCGATAGCAGGCCGCACGGCGTTAAAATCCACCGCGCTTAATTTGAAGAGCGACGAGTGCTCCTTGCCGAAATAAGTTAGGTCCACCCTGTGAAAAGGCTCCAACCTTCCGGCAAACCTGCTTTTTAGCTTGCGCGCGCCCTTTGCGACGACGCGAATCTTGCCGCGATTTTTTGTGAAAAACGAGATTATTCGGTCGGCCTCGCCGAACTCGTATCCGCGAAGGACTATCGCCACGTCACTAAACAATGGCAATAGTCACCCTTTGTAGTCGCTCTCGTGGCGTTTCAAAAATTTGGCGTCAGAGGTCCAGTCCTTTCTGGTCTTGACCTCCAGCTCCAGAAAAAATTTTCTTCCAAATCTTTTTTCCAAATCTTCTCGGGACGCCTTGCCTATCCGTTTTATCATCGAGCCTCCTGCCCCGATTAGAATCCCTTTTTGCGACTCCTTCTCCACGTAGATGATAGCTTTGACGGCGGTGAGCGCCTGCGAACGCTCCTTGTACTCCTCCACGCTGACCATGGACGAGTACGGCACCTCCATGTGCGTGAAGAGCATTATCTTGGAGCGGATGATTTCCGAGGCGAGAAACCGCTCCCTTTGGTCGGTTATCATGTCCTCCGGATACAACGCCGGCCCCTCGGGAAGCATCGAGGATATTTCTTTTTCAAGCTCCGGCACCCCGTTACCCGTTTTCGCCGAGATTGGGACGATTGTTCCGACCCCGGCGTCGGCCCACTTCTTTATAAGCGGCAAAAGGTTTTCCTTGCGAACCGAGTCGGTCTTGTTTAGGGCGACCAGCAGGGGCTTCCCGCCCGCCGAAAGTTTTTGCGCCAGCGCGAGATCCGTTTGGAATTGTTCACGGCTTGCGTCGCAAAGAAACAAAAGGACGTCGGCGCTCTCGGCCGATTCCTCCGCGGTTCTCGCCATTTTTTTATTTAGGGCCTTGGACGACTCGTGGAGGCCGGGGGTGTCCAAAAAAATTATCTGGTGTTTGTCCGTGGTCTTTATCGCGGTTATGGAGTCGCGCGTCGTCTGCGGTTTGTCCGTGACAATCGCCACCATGTCGCCGCAGAGCTGGTTCAGCAGGGTGGATTTCCCGGCGTTCGGCCTGCCCATTATGGCGCAGTAGCCGCATTTAAAGGATGTTTTTTCGGAATCGTTCATCGTTTGGATTAGTATATCCGGCAATCCCGGATTATTCACGGAATAAAGCGGGCTAAACTTTTGCCTTTTTAAGTTTTTTGTCCACAGCTTCCGACAACATGGTTTTAATGAATGATTGGTAGGGCACGTCGTCCTTGTTTGCAAGCATCATTATGCGTTCCAAAAGGTGGGCGGGCATCCTTAAGGAAATCGGCCTGGTCGTGGGTTTTAAACGCGGGAACATCGCGGTTTTGGCCTTGGAAAAATCAAGGTAGTCGCTGGCGCTGTGCGAGGCCCAAAACTCCCTCTCGGAGTCCTCGCTTTTAAAAATCGGAATCTTTTTTAGCTTTTTCATAATCCATCCTTTCCCGCTTATCCATGTCCCGGGCCGAGATTACCCTTATCATCCCGCCCCGCGTGGTGAACGAAATAAAAAGCGGCCGTCCCGCCGTCGTCCGCCCAAACACATAAAACCTTTTTTCGGCGTCGGAGCGCCTTATGTCGTCCCCCAAAATTATCGGGACGTTAAAAAACACCTCCTCGCGCTCCGCCCGGCTTACACGGTGCTTATCCCAATTCTTTGTGGCGTTTCCGTCGTCCCATTCAAATCCTTCGGAAGTCTCAAGCCGCCCCATCGTGTGTACATTATAACAATATACATCCGCGGTCAATAAGCCCGAACAACGGAAGGTCTAAATCGAGGCTCTCACGGCGGACTCGACGTCGGGATACAAAAATTTGAATCCGGCCTCCGTCAGTCTTTTCGGGTGGACCTCCTGCCCTTTTATCAACACGTCCGCGCCGTCGCCAAAAATAAGCCTTAGCGCGAACGCCGGAACGGGCAAGACGGTCGGCCTGCCCAGCGCGGCGCCAAGCGCCTTTGTAAGTCCTTTGTTGGTTGTGGGGTTTGGCGCGACAAGGTTGTAAACGCCGGCGTATGTTTTTTGCGCGATTGCCGCCGAGAAGGCCCTTTCAAGGTCTTTTATATGAACCCAGGACACCGCCTGTTTTCCGTCGCCGATTATCCCGCCGAGGCCCAGCTTAAACGGCAAAAGCATTTTTGCAATCGCGCCGCCCCCTTTGCCAAGAACTATCCCAAACCGGAAAACTACGGTTCGCACGCCGAGCTTTTCCGCCAGTCTCGCGGCGTCCTCCCATTTTTGGCAGAGGTCGCCCAAAAGACCGTCCGACCGGGTGCAACTCTCCTCGGTCTGTTTTCCGGCGTCCGAGTAATACCCCACGGCGGAGGCGGAGATAAAAAGCACCGGCTTTCGCCCCATTTTTTCAAACGCGCATACAAGGCGTGCCGTCACGCCCACCCTGCTTTCATAAAGCTCTTTTTTATATCCGTCCGTCCATCTGGCGATAACCGGCGACCCGGCGAGGTTTATGACAACATCGACCCCGCTCATTTTTTCTGCGAGGCGGTCGGCGCCCGCCGCCAAATCCTGCCTCCCGATAGGCGCCACCTCGTGCCCCTCGGTGACAAGCGCGGCGTGAAGATTTTTCCCCACGAAGCCCGTCGAGCCTGTAATTGCAATTTTCATCTCCCCTCCCCCCCGCAGTTCGGCCTTTTAAAAAATCCCGTGCAGGTCGAGGAAATCCAGCGGGTTTATGCCGCGCTTGATAGGGTCCTCGTAGGCGATTATTTTTTGCTCGGCGCCCGGCCCCGCGTCCGCCCCCAAATCCAGGTTGTACGGCTTGACCAGCCTTTGCTTGTTCGTGTCGTAAACAACCTTTACCATCGGGCGTAAAATGCTTTTTTGGCCCGGTTCGGCGACGACGGCCAGCAGGCCGCTGTCCAGCCTCACGAGCGTACCCACCGGGTATATTCCGACGCATTTGATGAACCAGTGCGTCAAATCCTCCTTGAAATTGTGTTTGCTCCAGTCGAATATTTTTCGTATCGCCTCCGCAGGCTCCATCCCCTTGTGGTAGACCCTGTCGGTGGTGATGGCGTCGTAGACGTCGGCGATGGAGGCCATCTGCCCGAACTTTGATATCCCGTCCCCAACAAGCTTGTTCGGGTAGCCGGTGCCGTCGAAACGCTCGTGGTGCTCGTATGCCACCTGGATGGCCTCTTTTGAGATGGTGGACGTTTTTAATAGAATGTCGCGGCCGTAGGTGGCGTGTTTTTGCATCACCTCGAATTCCTTCTCGGTCAGATGCGCCGGTTTGTAAAGAATTCTAATCGGCATTTTTGTCTTGCCTATGTCGTGCAGTAGCGCGCCCACGCCGACCCTTACGATGACGTCGCGCTCCAGGCTCAAAAACCTGCAAAAGGAGACCATAAGCACGCAGACGTTGACCGAGTGCATGAACAGATATTGGTCCGCCTCCTTGATTCTGCTTAGGCTAGTCAACGCGTCCACGTTGCGAAAAATGGAGTCCACCATTCCCTCCACCACGTGCTCGGCCTTTTCCACCTCCACCTGTTTGCCCAGTTTTATGTCGGCCATTATTTCGGTGATGGCCTTTTTGGCGTCCTGCTTCACCCTTTTAGCCTTGGGCAGTTCCTCCACCACCTCTATTCGATTTTTGATTGTCGTCGGTCTTTCCCAATCCAAGACGACGTGCATTTCCTCGGTTGTTTTTTTGCGGGCCTCCTCAAGGGTGAGGGCGTCCCCCTCGTCCAATCCCTTGACGGTGTCTATGTAAAGCTCGCGGATGCCGAATTCCCTGACCCTGTCCACGTCCTTCATCGTCTCCAGCAGAAGACTGTTTGTGACAAAGGGGTGCTCCAGCCAGGAGCAGTTGAAGTCCTGGACGTACATCCCGGGCGTAAGTTGCTCGATTTTTATTTTTTTTATCACGGGCCACCAACTTAAATAAATGACTGAAAAGGGGGCGAGGCGCGCTCCACGCCCTCGATGGCTATTTTACCACTTTTGGAAGAGGACGAACCGGCGGATTGGCGAAACGGGGCGAATCATAGTAACTTGTAGGCCATGCCGTACAGGGTTACAAAGGAGCAGTTTTTGGAGCTTGCGGAGTCCGCAATGGGCCGCATGCCGAAGACTTTCAGAAAAAAGCTTAAAAACGTCTCAATTATCGTGGAGGATTATCCCACGCGGGATGACGCAAGGAGCGTGGGCGCCGGGCGGCACGACCTGCTGGGGCTTTTTACCGGCACCGGATACAAGGACAAGGGGGATCCGTTAAACACGCGTTCAATGCCGGACAAGGTTTTTCTGTACCAACGAAACATTCAAAGATTCTGCTCGTCGAAGGAAGAGCTTGCCGACGAGATAGGCAAAACCCTGTTCCACGAGATAGGGCACTACTTCGGCCTTTCGGAGGAGGAGCTTAGACGATACGAGTAAGTTCGGCTACTGTAGTGTCCCTGTTAAATAATTACGCCACGGTAGCTTTCGTCAACCTTTATCAAGTTGCCTGCTTTATCTCTCTGACCTGTAACATACGAGCGTAAAGCGTTTACTGCGGCGGGCTTCTTTCGGCATCCTTCATCAGGTAGCAGTAATGCACGCTCTGACTTGGATGGCGGAAGTATATGGTCGTTTACTGCGGCCTGCCCTTGCGCCCTGCCTTCGTCAACCCTCATACAGTCTCAAACCGCTCGCTCTGATTCACATTTTAAAGTCTCAACCATTTACTGCGGGCGCAGAAACAGGATGAATCCCGTTGCCACCAATTCGTGTTGGTGCATGCACCGCCTGTAAAAGAGGTGCGGGGACACTGCACTAGAACATCAGCTCTGCCAGCGAGCCGACGTGCCCCACCTCGATAATCTCAAGCGACGAGCCTACGTCACCCAGCGGGCTTCCCTTGGGAACGTAGGCCCTTTTCAGACCCATCCGCGCCGCCTCCTTCACCCGAAGCGAAAGCGACGACACCGGCCTAAGCTCGCCGCCAAGCCCCACCTCGCCGACGAACATCGAGCTTTTACGCGCCGCACGGTTTTGGAAACTGCCGACTATCGCCGCCGCAAGCGCCAAATCCGCGCCCGGATCCTCCACGCGCACCCCGCCAGCCGCCGAGACGTATATGTCCTCCTGGTCCAACACAAGCCCGGCCCGTTTTTGCAAAATCGCCGCCAACAGCGCAAGCCGGTTGTAGTCAAACCCCACCGCCGTCCGGCGCGGGTTGCCGAACGACGTGCCGGTGACCAACGCCTGAATCTCCACCAAAATCGGCCTCGTGCCGGAAAGGATGCATGTGACCACCGAGCCGCTCGGCACGTCGAGGTTGCGCGACATGAAAATTTCCGACGGGTTCGCCACCTCCGTCAGGCCGGATTCGCGCATCTCGAAAACGCCCATCTCGTGCGTTGAGCCGAACCGGTTTTTAACCGAGCGAAGAATGCGAAAAAAATGGTCCCTGTCCCCCTCGAAATAAAGGACGGTGTCCACGATGTGCTCCAGCACCCTCGGGCCGGCTATCGCCCCCTCTTTCGTTACGTGGCCGACAAGAAAAATTGGGACACCGGTTTTTTTGGACACCTGCATCAGGATGGCGGCGGACTCGCGCAGTTGCCCAACGCTACCCGGCGCCGAACCGGCCGCCTCGGTGAACATCGTCTGGATGGAATCAATGACCACGACCGCCGGTTTAATATCCGCAATTTTCTGAATTATCATCTCCACGCTCGTCTCGGTGTACAGCAATAGCGTGTCTGATTTTACCCCGAGCCTTTCGGCGCGCATTTTTATCTGTCCGGCCGACTCCTCGCCCGAGACGTACAAAACCGGTTTTTTCGTCGAAATGTGGCCGCAGAGTTGCAACAGCAAAGTGGACTTCCCTATTCCCGGGTCGCCCCCAATCAGCACCAACGAGCCGGGGACGATGCCGCCGCCAAGCACCCTGTCCATCTCCCCCATTCCGCTGGGGATGCGCTCCCCCCTGTCGGCAGAGACGGAGCCAAGCGGCACCGGCTCGCCCGGGTCTCCGGCAAACGCCCTTCTGTCCTTCGCCGTTTCGGTTCTTACCGCCTCCTCAACCATCGAGTTCCAGCCGTCGCACTCCGGGCACCTGCCGGCCCATTTGGATTGTCGGAATCCACAATTTTGGCAGACGTAAACGGACTTGGATTTTTTCATTTTTTCCTCGTTCCCAGATAATACCCAAAGTGGAGCGCGAACTTATATAGAAAAGGATACCAAACATACTGCGGCCTTTTTATGGAAAGGGCGAAAAATACGTCGCCAACCACCCCGGTAAAAAATCGCCGGACGTCCGCGATTATTGAGGGACGTTCGCCGAACGCTGACGCGTCCTCCCCCTTCGCCCGCGCGCGCCAATAGATTTCTTTTAGCGACAAAAGCGTGTGGCGCAGTACCAACGCCTCGGGACTGTACGCGACGGACGGTTTTGAGGATGCGGCCCAGCTCCCCGCCGGGTCGAAAAGAGCGTTTTCGGGAAACGGTTTTTTTAGCAAAAAATCCCTTGTGACCGCGCAGTTGTCAATGGAAAATCCAGAGACATCGCCGTCACCCGATGCGGGAAACAGTTTTTCGAGGTTGTTGTTCAAGAAATAATTCCCTCCGGGGGCCGGAACCTCGCGCCCAAAAGAGGCCTCGGCCTTTCCGGAAAAAATCGGCTCGCACAGCCTTTTTAACCAATGGTCGTGGGTCGGGAAAACACGGTCGGACAAAAACGCATAAACGCCGTTGTTCGTCTCGGCCACGAGAGAGTTGATTGTTTTGCCAAGCGAGGCGCCTTTTCCCACCTTGAGGGTTTTTAAGGCCGCCTTTGCGAACAGATGCGGAACTTTTGTCAGGCCGTTATTGTGGTCAACCAAAACCATGTCGAACTCCCCGCCGTGCCTGTGAAGCACGGACCATATCTCCGACAGGTCGAAATCGCCGTCCCTCGCCAGCAGAAACACAAGCAGTGGTCGTTGGTTGCCGTTTTCTAGGTTGGTCATGCCGCCTAGTCTACCGCGAAATATAAACTAATGAACCGCCAAGGAAAGGGTAAACCACGAAACACACCAAAGGGTTTGTTTTAAAAGTTGCAAAAACCGGTGGTGCTTCATTTCGAATTGTGGATTATAGTATTTGTCATGCCGGGCTTGACCTTAGCAAAGGACTCTAACTTTGCACATGTGAATTAGAGCGATTGCATGTTTACTGGAATGAGTTGGCCGAGGCAACCAATTCCGTTGAAATTTAAGGAAATGGATCCCGCATCAAGTGCGGGATGACGGGATAAATACACAAAATATTCAAACTAGTACACCACCCAAAAACCCCGTCCCTTTCTTTTTCGTGCCTTTCGTGGATTTCGTGGTTTTTTCCCCCTTGTTTTGAGCAACAAATTTTGACGCAAGAATTTTGAAAAGTTTCAAAATTGCGGGGGAAGTTGACGCACAGGCAACGGGGAGTCCCAATAATACCGGGATATATCTTGATAAAACAATTTGTTACGCCAGCCAGCCGAAGTTGGCACGCTATCTGCATTAGGAGCTTGCAGGAGTTAGAAAATAGGAGAAAAAAATGAAATTATCGGTTGAAGTAGAAAAGATTAGTCATAAAAAGGCAGGAGTCAGGGTTTGCCAGCACTGCGGAGGCCATCTGCGGTATTACCGCGGGTCGCATTCGTGCCTGATGTGCGGCAGGGACATTGACCATCACTGCAAAGATTGCCTAGCCTCACAAGACCAGCTTAACGAACCCACGTAAAGCCCGGTCATATACCCCATTATTATCCCATTTCTATAGGGCGTCGGAAGTAACCCCCTTCCGGCGCCCACTTTTTTTTCAAATCAACCGGCGCGTTTTACCACCAAAACCGGGCCGTCCTTCGTCACCACAGACACTTTCGCCCCTTTTTCAATCTCCCCCCCGTCGGTTCGCGCCGACCAAAGCTCCCCTTCCACCTCCACCCTTCCCGTCGGGTTAAGCGGGGATACGGCGACGCCCGTCTCTCCAATCAACCCTTCAGAGCCGGTGAATCGTCTCTTGGACTTGGAAAAAAATCCGTATCCCAGCGCTAAGAAAAACACCGCCCCCATCGCCCCCGCCACTGGAATTACGAACGCAAGTTGAACCTTCATAAAGTCGTCAGCGGAATCCATCAGTAAAACTCCCCCCAAAATAAGCGAAACGACGCCCCCCACCGTAAGCGCGCCGTGGGTCGGCACGTACAATTCCGCGACGAATAAAATCACGCCAAGCAAAAGAAGAAGCAGTGCGGCATAATTAACGGGTAGCGACTGCATGGCGTAAAAACCGAGCACCAGGCAGATGCCCCCAATCACCCCGGGCAGAATCACGCCGGGATTCGAAAGCTCGAAAAACAGCCCGTAAAATCCGAGCATCAAAAGTATGTATGCGACCGTCGGGTTGGAAAGCGCGTCCAGCGCCTTCTGCCTCTGCGTCATGTCGGAATAAATTATCGAGGGGTTGGCCGTGTCGAGGGTTACCTCCCCGCCAGTTATCTTAATTTTCCGCCCATGGGCCTGCTTTAACAGGTCGTCCAAGTCCTTCGCCACAAAATCTATGACCTTGTTCTTAAGCGCGTCCTGCTCCCCCAGGCTTACGCTGGAGCGAACCGCGTTTTCGGCCCACTCCGCGTTGCGTCCCCGTTCGACTGCGATGGATTTTATATAGGCCGCCGCGTCGTTCTCCACTTTTTTGCTCATCGTCTCGTCCATCTTTTCCCCCATCGCCACCGGATGCGCCGAGCCTTGGCTGGTGCCGGGGGCCATGGCGGATATGTGGGCCGACATGGCTATGAACGTCCCGGCGGATGCGGCGCGGGAGCCGGACGGGGCGACGTAAACCGCCACCGGTATTTTGGAGGCCAGTATTTCTTTGACTATCATGCGCATTGAGGTGTCCAGCCCGCCCGGCGTGTCGAGCATGACCACTATGAGGTCGGCGGATTTTTGGGAGTTTATTTTGAGGATGCCCCCGCCTATATACTCGGCGGAAACCGGGTTAATTACTCCGTTAAACCGCAAAACCCGCACCACCGAGGCGGAGGAAACGGAGGACCAAGAGGCCAGAAGCAAGAAAAATAGGATTACTCGCATAAATCTCATTTTTGCCCGTCCATCGGATAAAGGTTGAACACCGTTGATAAATTATATATCATTTCCGTTCCCTCTATAGTGCCGACGTGGTGGAATTGGTAGACACACCGTCTTGAGGGGGCGGCGGGGCGACCCGTGTCAGTTCGAATCTGACCGTCGGCACCAATTACAAGAATTGAACGAACCACAAAAGGCACGAAAGAACGCGAAAGGGAAAGTCGGGGCGGGTTTAAACGCCAAAATTCATTTCGTGCCTTTTCGTGTTTTTCGTGGTTGCCTTCCGGCTAGTTTTGGTTTGTCATTTGTGGCCGAAGTCGGCAACGAACCTCATGATGTCGTTATAAAACGCGAACACCATCAGCGCAATCAAAAGCCCCATCCCAACCTGCTGGGCGATCTCCCTCCCACGCGAGTTTAGCGGCTTTCCGAGAATCTTTTCAATGAACAGAAAAACAATGTGGCCGCCGTCCAAAATCGGTATCGGTAGAAAGTTCAACACGCCGAGGTTGACGGAAAGGACGCCCATGAACATGAGCAACGGGAGAATGCCGGCCTGCGCCTGCTCGCCCGCGACCTTGAATATCATAAGCGGGCCGCCTATCGAGTCGGCGGGAACCACCTTTTGAAACATCTTCACTATCATCATCACCGTCAGCTCGGTTATCTCGTACATCTTCTGAAACCCGAGGCCGACCGCCGAAACCGGGTTGTACCGCTTAAAAATTTGGTCGGGGCTTATCCCTATGCGCCCGACGGAGAGGGTCTCGCCGAAAACGCTTTTAGTCTTTTCCTGAACCGGGACGACGTCCATCTCCGCGCGGGCGCCTCCCGCCTTCTCCACGGCGATGTGAAGCCTCTTTCCGGGCGAGGAGCTGATTATCGCCGCCATCTGGCCCCAGTCCGATATTTTTTTTCCGTCTATCTCCGTAATCCTGTCCCCCTCGACAAGGCCGGCGGACTGCGCGGCGGAATCATGAAGCACCGCCTTTATTTTTGTGTCCGGCACCGTGACGCCCACCATGTAGACAAGCGCGAAAATGACCCCGGCAAAAATTAGGTTGAACAACGGTCCGGCGGCAACTATCAACAGCCTCCGCCAAACCGGCTTTTGGTTGAACGCCTTTTCGGGATCCGCCGGTTTTTCCGATTTGTCGTACTCCTCCTCGTCGCCGACCATCTTTACGTAGCCGCCCAGGGGAAGGGCGCAAATTTTATATTCCGTCTCCCCCACGGTCTTGCCCCAAATCTTCGGCCCGAACCCGATGGCGAACTTCTCCACCCCGACGCCCATTTTGCGAGCCATAAGAAAATGCCCGAACTCGTGGACGATGATGAGGGCCCCCAGCACGAAGACGGAGGCGACTACGTAATATGTTATTGTGCTCATTCTTTTATCTGTTCTCCAATTAGTTAAAACTTCGGGGTGTCCAAAAGCTCCACCCCGGCGGGCTTTTTAAAAACAAACTGCCCGTGGTCAATCTTCCCGTTTATTTCCATTCCAAGAAACTCTATGTCGCTCCTGTTCCCGGCCCAGTCGTAAAGCGATATCGCGCGGACGGAATAATCAGCCGCGTCCACCGCCAGCACCATCCTTGAAACCGAGACTCCCTTTTCCTTTGGCTCGAGCGAAAGGAGGATTTTACCATCCATTTTGCCGATTTCATCCCCCTTTTGCGGGGGCTTTACCACAAATATCTCCTCCAGCCTTCTCCCGCCGGCAAGAAATAGCGCCGGGGAACGGCTGTTTATGACGTTCCCCATCTGCTCCACAATAGCCCGCTTTTCGGAGGGGACGTAAAAATAGACGGCCTTCCCGTCGGCGACTATCGTCTGCTCCTGCGGAGTCTTGTACTCCCACCGCATTTTCAGCGGCTTCTCCACCGCAACGGTTCCGCCTGAAACTTCAACCGTCCCCATCGCGGCGTTGTGAAACGTCTGCTTGAATTTGGCCGTGAACCATTTTCCTTGCATAAACTTGGACTCGATTTTTAATATCTGGCCCTGATCCACCGTTTCGGCTTTTTGCGCGAAAACCGGCGCGTAAACGCACAGCGCCGCGACAAACGTTGAAATCAGACGTAAAAATTTCATTTATGCGGTCAGCGGCCCTGATAGCGGGCCTTGTATTTGACGTAGTTGCCGGAGGAGTAAAGTAGCTGTTGCCTCTCGTCCTCGGTCAACTGGCGCACCGGCTTCGCGGGGGAGCCGATGGCAAGCCAGCCGGACGGGATTTTTTTCCCCTCCGTCACCAGCGCCCCGGCGCCTATCACGCAGTCCGACTCCACCTCGGCGCCGTCTAAAATTATCGCCCCCATCCCGATGAGGACCCGCGACCGAATGGTGCACCCGTGCAGGGTGACCATGTGCCCCACGGTTACGTCGTCCTCCAGCACCGTCGGGTGGGTGTCGTGCGTGACGTGTATTACGCTACCGTCCTGCACGTTTGTCCTGTCGCCGATGCGGATGTAGTTTACGTCCCCCCGCACCACGGCGTTGAACCATACGCTCGAATCCTCGCCTATGACGACGTCGCCTATAACCTGCGCCGAATCCTCTATAAACGCGGTGGGTGCGACCGTGGGCGAAACCCCCATATACGGCTTTAGCATTTTGTCCTCGAAATAATTTTCTTCACCCGCGCATTTTACTACCTAACAAGCGGTTTTTGTTAAAAGTTATAACCGGCGTCTCCCGCCGAAGAACGCGGACAAGGCCGCAAAACGACAGAAGACGGTCGGCACGGTGTTGACAAATTGGGGGGCTGCAATAATATGTTACCTGATGGGATTAATATTCTAACTATTGTATTTGTGCAATATATGGGAGGGACGCAATAATGGGCTTTGAAACGATAAAAAACAGCTCCAAGAAGGCGATGAAATCCAGCACCTTTCATCTCAAGGTGGAGCAGATTAAACCTCTGAAAGAGGCCGCGGAGGCGTTGCACGTCTCGCAATCCGAGATAGTCAGACAATCCATTAACAACTTTCTCGAGTGGTTTAACCGCGACCAGACCTCGGGGGAAAAAAAGAGGGCGTAGGCCGGGTCAATTTGTCATAAATCGGCCGATTCTACGGACAAGGCGCTCTCGAAAAAAACGGACTACAAGTCCAAATCCAAGGGGGGAATATTTCGATCCTCTCGTTTCGGCGCATCCTCGTCGTCGTCGTAAATCGGGTGCGTCAGCGCAATTTTTAACGTCTCGAAATCACGACGGCTAATCGCGACCGTTCCCCCTCTTCCATAAGTGTCCCTGCCAGTCCAAATCTGGCCGAGTCTAATTTTATTCAGGCAAATTCCCGCGTCTTTCACCCCTCGCCTGAACCAGTCGGCAAAAATGTGGCCGTCGGCCAGGAACTTAAGCTGTATTTGGTAGGTCTCGGTGTTTGCGAGCTCCTTAAAAACGGACAAAGGCAATTTTTCCCTTATCGCCTCCTTAACATCCTGCGGCTGGTGAAGCACGTTGACTATTATCTTGTCTTCCGGGACCGGCACATGATCCGAGGTCCAGGCCCAACCCCGGGGCCCCCAGCGAAATGCAAACCCAAATAAAACCGCCATGGATGGTTGCGCTTGGCCGCCTTGGACAAAACATGCAAGCAGACAGACCGTCAGCGCGAAAACCGCGCCAAGGCGGACGCGAAAATTATTCTCCCTAGAATTCCAAAGCTTGCTAATGCAACACCTCTATCCCTTAAGCCGATAAGCCAGCAAAGCCCGTGTTCCACCATTATAACAACCGTATTTAAGTTTTCACAACTTAAGCCGATAAGAAACCGGCGGATTGGATAATCACATCCGGCGTCCGCCGGGAGGATTAATTGAAGATAAATCGCAACGCAGGCAACGCGCTAATGCAACAGATGATGGCGCAAAAACCGGCGAAATCCGCAAACTCGGCTCAAAAATCCGCAAAAGCTTCCGCAGACAAGGCCGACGCCGGAGGCCCCGCTTCCGCAAAACACGCCTCGTCCGGCGGGATTAACTATTCAAACCTCGACGCCGCGGTTAAATCCGGAGCCGTAAAACCCTCGGTCGAAACCCAAAACCGCGACCAGAACTCCCAAATGGAATCATCAGCGCAACGGGGTCAGACCGCCGCTTCTGGCGCGGCATCCCAAAAGGGAGCGTCCGAAAATTCCGCGTACAATTCGGCGGCCAAGACTGAAGCCAGACAATCGGCCCCGTCCAAGGGTGATATCGTTAACATCACCGCATAGCCCGAGTTTCCGCAAAAACTGCGGACGACGAGGGCCGTGTATTCTCGCCCGGAAGTTTATAAAAGCACCTTAATCTGCTATTCTATACGCAACGGTTGGCTGGACTTTTTATTAACCGGGGAAAAATGGACAATCATAACGACCTTTTGGAAAGGATGCGCTCCAGTTGCGATTTCTTTTTGGAATTCGGGTTCGGCGAGATGTCGGCCCTCCTAAAACTGGTAAGCATAGAAACCCACCACAAAGGGGATATTATTTTTTGTAGGAACGACCCCGCCGCCAGCTTCTATATAATCATCAAAGGCTCCGTGGAAATTTTTGTGGAGCGAGACGGGTCGAAACACACGCTTACGGTTCTTAAGGAAGGCAGTTTATTCGGCGAAATGGGCATACTGTTCGGGCACACCAGAACCGCCTCCGCCAGGGCGGCGGAGAACACGCAACTTTTCAACATCTCCGAGAGCAAGTTCAAAAGCGTGGCAAGCGCCGCGCTACTTGCAAAAATCTACAAAAGCCTCGCCAGAATCGTGGCCAAACGCGCCGCCGACCTCATAGGCAAACAACGCGACGAATTTATCGGGCGTTTGTGAGGCGGCGAATTTATTAATGCCAGACCGCGTCGTTTTAAAAGTCAGCGCCTTGTCGAAGCGGTATAGAACCGTAAACGCCGTGGACGGAGTATCCTTCGGAATGGAGTCCGGCGAAATCATCGGCATCCTCGGGCCGAACGGCGCAGGAAAAACCACAACGATCAACATGATATTGGGGCTCATCAAACCCACATCCGGCTCCGTGGAGGTTTTTGGAAAAAATCTCTCGACGGACCGGGAGGAAATAAGCAAGACCACAAATTTCTCCGCCGTCTACTCCCACCTCCCCCCAAACCTCACCGTCAGGCAAAATCTCTACGTCTTCGGGCTGTTATACGACGTCAAGAGTCTTGAGAAAAAAATCAACTCGCTTCTGGGCGAATTCGACCTGGAAAAATACTCCGGCACAAAAACGGGACTGCTCTCCTCCGGGGAATTGAGCAGGCTAAACCTTGCAAAGGCGGTTATAAACGAGCCGAGGCTGTTGTTGCTCGACGAGCCGACCGCCTCGCTCGACCCCAGCGTGGCACAGACGATCCGCGAGTTGATAACGAGGTACGTGGCCCGCACCGGGGCGGCCGTGCTTTGGGCCTCGCACAACATGAAGGAAATAACAACGGTCTGCAAAAAGGTGTTCTTTCTTTCCAAGGGGAAAATTCTTCTTTCCGGCGACCCGCGCCGGCTTCCGGCGGAGCATGGCAAGCAAGACTTGGAGGAGCTGTTCATAAGCATGGCCCGCGAGCCGCTTACGTTCGAAAGGTAAAGTATGAACCCGAGAAGAATTTTCGCCGTTTTCGCCCGGCAATGGTTTTTGCTTAAGAGCAACCCCACGCGCCTGACCAGCATACTGGTCTGGATTTTTATAGACATCATCCAGTGGGGTTTCATCAGCAAATATTTGGGCACCTTCGGAAAGGCAAATTTTAGCTTCATAACAGTCATCCTCGGAGCCATCATCCTGCTCGGCTTCATGGGGAGAATCCAACAGGGGCTGATGATGGCGTTTTTGGAGGACGTATGGAGCCAAAATTTTATAAACTTTTTCGCGTCCCCGCTCGCCATCCGGGAATACCTAGCCGGGCTTGCCCTCTCCAGCATGGTCACGAGCCTCTTTGGCTTCACGGCCATGACGGTCGTCGCCGGGGCGGCGTTCGGGTACAACGTCTTCAAAATCGGAATTCTGCTTCTTCCGTTTATGTTTATTTTGATAGTCTTCGGCGTCGCGGTCGGCATATTTGTCTCCGGCGTGATATTCCGCTTCGGCACCTCCGCCGAGTGGCTGGCGTGGCCGATACCGATGGTGCTCTCGATTTTCTCCGGCGCGTATTATCCGCTCTCGACCCTGCCGGACGGCCTGCGCATAATCGCGCTGTTGTTGCCGCCGGCCTACGTGTTCGAGAGCCTCAGGGGGATACTCTCGGTCGGCGGGTACACGCCTGAAATAGGGCACAACATGGCGGCCGGAACCGCGCTCGCATTCGCATATCTTTTCGCGATGTATCTGTTGTTCCAAAAAATTTACCGCGACAATCTGGAGTCCGGCGGAATGGTAAAATTCAACGCCGAGGGAATTTAAATAAAACTCCCCCCTGCCTTTCGCGCCTTTTTGTGTTTTTCGTGGTTTAACCGCATTTCTAGTCAATAAACATGAAGTCGTTTTTAGGCGGCTGTTTTGGGGGCGCCTCCTTACGACGGAAAAATTCGTCGTTCTCCTTTTTCCACCTCTCTCCCCAAAGCGACATCGAGTTTATCAAATCCCCCAGTTCGCCGCCTTTGGCAGTGAGCGTATATTCCACCCTCGGCGGCACCTCTTGGAAAAATTCCCTTTTTAGAAGCCCCGCCTCCTCCATCTCCTTGAGGCGCGAGGAGAGGGTTTTGGGATTAATCCCCGTGGCAGACATAATTTCTCCGAATCTTTTTTTGCCCGACAAAAGGACGCGCAAGACGTGCAAAGTCCACTTACCTTGGATAATGGCAATGGTGGAAAGGATTGGGAAGAGCTGGTCGCCGACTTTAAAGGATGAGACGAGATTTTTTTTCAACGGGCCCCTTTCGATTACTTTTTTCCTTTTGCTTTCCTTTTTATATTATAAATTTTATCTGAATTCAATCATTATTATTCAAGCATAAACGAGGCTTTTCGGAGGTATTTTTCGAGATTGCTTAATCACCATCATCACTACCCTAAGAAATTTCAACATACTTACTATTTTATTCTAACTATAAAAAGTAAAATTTAAAAAATACAAGCAATTCATTGTTTTTAAATGTATTATTTTAGAACTAGTTTGGTCTTTTTTGCGATAAAAGTATCATCAGGCTGGGCTGAGAACTATGTTCCCGCCCTGATTACCGTCAACATCGTAACATAAATGTTTTTCGTTTCTCTCCGCAAGCCATCTAGGGCCGTCCAACCCCTTCAACAGGGCTATTGTGGTCATACTGCCGGCCAAAATACACCTCTGGGCCATCACACTTGCGGACGCCAGCCCCTTGGAGGGCCGGCCGGTCTTGGGATTCAATATATGGCTGTATCTCTCGCCGTCTATAATTACGCACCGCTCGTAATCGCCGCTACTTGCCAAGGCCCCTTTGTGAATTGCCACATTCCCCAAAAGTTGACCCGGCTCCCTTGGGTGAATTATTCCGATCTGCCACGGCTCCCCGTTCGGGTGCGGGCCCAGCACGTTCATATCCCCGCCTAAATCCACAAGCCCGTGCATTATGCCGTTGTCGGCCAAAACGTCGGCCGCCTTGTCCGACCCGTACTCCTTCCCCAATCCCCCAAAATCCAACTCCACCCCCGGAACCGGGAACGCCAAACGCGGCGTCGACCAGCGTATTTTTTCCATCCCGACGAGAGGCAAAAGCTTTTCTATCGCCCCCTTCTCCGGCAGGTGCTCCTCCGAAAAGTCACCCCACGCCCTCCTCAAAATTCCGCAGGTTATGTCGAAAAGCCCGTCGCTTTGCGCGTTGCAGTAATGGGCGAAATTCAGCAGGCTGGCGGTTTCGTCGTCCACCTCCAACTCCCCGCCAATTTGGGCGACGCTGTTTATATGGGAGAGAAAACTCTCCGGGTCGTACCTGGAATATTTTGTCTCGATCCGCGCCACCTCGGCGATAGCCTGGTCGGCCGCCGTTTGGGCGCGCGCCTCGTCCTCCGCGTAAAAATAGAGGTTGCAAACCGTTCCCATCGCCTCGAACGGAAATCCGTGTAGCTCAAGCATGGTGGAATTATATACCCGGCCCGTTTAAAATCCCTTCCGAGTGCTGAAACGTGGCCGTTTTTGGCGCGATTCCGAGTATAGCTTGACGCGCCTTAAAAAGTACTATATAGTACCATTCTATATAGAAACTTTTTGGAGGCTGTATGAACTCAAAAAATCTGGAAGCGGACGAGAAATCCCCGACCGTCGCGTTGTTGGAAGTCGCGGAGGCGGCTTATGTCGCGACCATCGGGGAGGACGGGTACCCGGACGTCCGGGCGATGTTCAACCTGCGAAAATCCGCGCAATTCCCCGACCTAGCCCCCTTGTTCAAAGGGCATGATAAAGACCTGGCCTTATATTTCACGACAAACTCATCCTCTAGAAAAACGAGGCAGATTCTCAATGACAAGCGCGCGACGGCGTATTACGCCATCCCGGCCGAATTCACCGGATTGTCGCTGACGGGGGACATGGAGGTGGTCTCCAACCCGGACGAAAAGCGGCGCGTGTGGCAGAAGGGGTGGGAATTGTATTATCCGGGCGGCGTCGAGGACCCGGATCACACCGTGTTGAGGATGAGGCCGAAACGCGGAATTTACTATTGCCGCCTTGAACGGCAGATTTTGGATTTTGGGCGCCGTTGAAAAAAACGGCCCGCGAGGGGGGCTTCCTTGTCTCCAAAATCCACCAGTCGGCGAAAAGGATTTTTTCAAAAAAATTGCGCGACGAGGGGCTGGGCGAAATCAACTCCGCCCAGGGACGCATCTTGTTTGTCCTATGGAAGAAGGACGGAATTCCGATTTCGGAGCTTGCGCAAAAAACTGCGCTTGAGAAATCCACGCTAACCGCCATGCTGGACAGACTCGAGCAAAAAGGCTTGCTTGCGCGGGTCAGGCGCCCCGGCGACAGGCGAAAGATATTGGTCGCCCGCACGCCGGCCAACGAAAGGCTTGAAAAAAAATTCAAAGGGGTTTCCGAAAAAATGACCTCGCTTTTTTACAATGGGTTTTCGGACGGCGAGCGCGACCAATTCGAGCGTTTTCTAAGGCGCGTGTTCGCGAACCTCGGCGGGAAGACGGGGTGAGATAAAAATCCCCCGCCGTTGGGGAACGGCGCTTCTATCTCTCGTTAAGCGTCTTTAAAAGTGCGTTGAGGAACAGCAGGTTATTTTTCTCAACGTCCACGGTAACGCGGATGTGGTCGGGCAGTCCGTACACGTCCATCGGCCTCACGACCACGCCGAGCTTAAGAAGCGCGTTGAACACCTTTCTCCCCTCCCCCGTTTTTACGAGGATGAAGTTAGCCTCTGTCGGCTGGAACTCCAGCCCGTTTTTCTTCAACTGCGCGTAGAGGAATTTTTTCCCGGCCCTGTTGACCGCAAGGCTTTTTTTCATGTGGGCCTTGTCGTCCAACGCCGATAAGGCGGCGTGTTGCGCCAGCAGGTTCACGTTGAACGGCTGTCTCAACCGGTTTAGATACTGCACCAGCGCGGGGTTGCCGATTCCGTACCCCACGCGCAGACCGGCAAGCCCGTACACCTTCGAGAAAGTCCGCAATATAAAAATGTTCGGATATTTCTTCAACAGCGGGAGCGTCTGCGGATAATCCTTCGCCTCCGCGTATTCGTAATACGCCTCGTCCATCACCACCGGCACCCCCCGGGAGACGTCCAAAAACTTCGTCAGATCGTCGAGGTTGCAGTACGTGCCTGTCGGGTTGTTCGGGTTGGCGACAAATATTAATTTCGTCCTTTCGTTTATCAGGCCGGCCATCGCCCCCAAATCGTGCCCCAGGTTTTTTGCCGGCGCCTCCATCGTCTCCGCGCCCAGCCCCTGCGCCACGAGCTTGTAGACCAAAAACGCGTGTTGCGAGACGACGATGTTGTCACCCGTTCGCAAAAGACACCGCATCAAAAGCTCGATAATTTCGTTCGACCCGTTGCCGAAAATCAACTCCTCGGACTTAACGCCGAAGGCCTTAATCGCCCGTTGGCGAAGGTAAAAGCAGTCCCCCTCCGGGTAAAAGTGCATTTTTTTTGCCGCGTCCCTGACGGCCTTGATCGCTTTGGGCGACGGGCCGAGCGGGTTTTCGTTGGAGGCCATTTTCACGCACTTGCGTATCCCAAGCTCGCGCTCCACCTCCTCCACCGGCTTGCCCGGCTCGTATGGTTTTAACGTCTTGATGTATCCAGGAACAAGGCTTTCAATTTTTTCGGTCATTTTTCCCTCGGATAAGAGCCAAGTATTTTTAGCGATTCCCCCATGCCGCCTATGGTCTTCAGCGCGGAGGCCGGTTTTTTGTCCTTTTGGTGCCCCTCGAAATCTATAAAGAAAAGGTATTCCCAACTGGAGCCGGGCGTCGGGCGCGAAACAATTTTTGTGAGGTTAAGCCCGCTTTTGTTGAAAACACCGAGAAGCCTGTAAAGTTCGCCCGGTTTGTTTTTAAGCGTGACGGCAATGGAGGTTTTGTCGCGTCCCGTCGCCTTGGTCTCGCGGTTCGACACCACCACGAACCGGGTCAGGCTGGTAAAATCCTCTATCCGCTCGCGCAATACGTTCAGCTTGTATTTGTGCGCGGCTATTAGGTTGCAAATGGCGGCGCCGTTTTTGTCCTTCGCCGCCTTTTCCGCGGCGGAGGTGGTACTGGATGTCTCGATGACCTCCACCCCGGGAAGAATCGCCGCGATTGAGTTCCTGCACTGGCTTAGCGGTTGGGGGTGCGAATAGAGCCTTTTTATACCCTTCAGGCCCTTTGCCATGGAGACGAGGTTCGGGCGCACCTCCAACGTTTTTTCAGAGATGATTTTCACCAGAGAAAGGTTCAGCAAATCCAGGGAGAGGTCAACGCTCCCGCCGACGGAGTTTTCAATCGGAAGGACGCCGAACTCCGAAATCCCTTTTTCGACCTCCGCTATCACGGCTGAAAAAACCGGGCATGGGCGCAAATCGGCGCCCGGGCCGAATATCTCCAACGCCGCCTCGTTCGAGAAAGTGCCGGCAGGGCCGAGGTAGGCCACGGCCCCCTTTTTGGGGGCAACGCTAGGTTTGTTCTCGGACTTTGAAACAACCCCCTTGGGAGGCGTTGGTTTTTCAATCGCCCTCGAAGCCGAGAAAATTTCCCTGTAAATCGCCTCAAGCGATTTTTCCGGGAGCAGTTTGTTGAATTTTTTTATCCGCGATATGACGACAGCCTCGCGCTTGGGGTCAAAAATGGGCGCTCCGGTTTTGGACTTTATTTTGCCGATTTTCAGGGCGCATTCGGCCCGCTCGCCGAGCAACCGGACGATTTTTGCGTCAAGTCCGTCTATGGCCTTGCGCCACTCGCCAAGCTCGTCCTTTTTAACCGCCCTGTTCGCCATCCGGCACATTATCCAACAGCCCCGCCCCCCGCGCAAGTTTTACAATTTGACCCCGCCCAAAAAGGTGTAAAATCCAAGGAGCCGGTATTTTTGGGCGGAAAAAATTAACCTGTCAATATGGGGGACGCCATGTCGGGTGGCAACAAAATAGAATCAATGATGAACGAGGAACGGGTCATAAATCCGTTCGAGCAAATCAGCAAAAAAGCCTACATGGGCTCGCTTGAGCAATACAAAAAGGAGTATGCCCGTTCCATCGCCGACCCGGAGGCCTACTGGGCCGAAAAGGCGGGCGAGTTGGACTGGATAAAAAAATGGGACAGGGTTCTTGACTACAACTTCAACACACCCGACATCAAGTGGTTCTCCGGCGGGAAGCTCAACGTCTCCGCCAACTGCCTCGACAGGCACATTAAAAACGGAAGAAAAAACAAGGCCGCCATCATCTGGGAGGGGGACGACGAAAAAAGCACGAGGGTTCTGACGTATCAGGACGTATACCGCGACGTGAACCGTTTCGCGCTCGCGCTGAAATCGCACGGCGTGAAAAAAGGGGACCGCGTGGCGATTTATATGCCGATGATTCCGGAGCTTGCCATAGCGATGCTCGCCTGCGCCAGAATCGGCGCACCTCACAGCATCGTCTTCGGCGGGTTTTCCTCCGAGTCGCTAAAAAATAGGATAGCCGACAGCAGGCCTGAGGTCTTGATTACCGCCGACGGCGGATTCAGGGGAGGAAAAATCGTCGCGCTGAAGGCGATTGCCGACCAAGCCGTGG
>JACQEX010000023.1 GCA_016200345.1 Nitrospinota bacterium | reverse complement strand
TGGCACACCAAGCTACAGCAGGCCGAGACCATCGGCATCCCTTTGGACGTCGGCGTCGCGGGGCCGTCGGTATTTTCCATTGCGGACATTGACGGCATTTCGCCGTTTGCGTCTGAGGTATCTTTTGACATTTCGCCATGGCAGTCGTCCATTTGGGTCATGGCCGTGACCCTCCCCTCATGCGCGGTCATTGCCGCGTTCGCGCCGTCCATCAAAGGCCCGCAGACGAGCATAAAGACGAGCACGAAAGAGGTGGTAAAGGACAAGCATCTTTTAGCCATGTTCGCATTATACATCGCTTATGCGTCAAGAACAAGAAAACGGGGCAGATGCGTGTTTTAGCCTCTGCCTATGACGGCGGGAAGGTATCCGACGTACACGAGAAGTAAAATCAGAATTACGATGTTTATCGCCGTGGAGACCCGGTGTATTTGGTGGAAGCTGTTTTTAAGCTCCTCCTTTTCCGTCCCCTCCGCGGCGGCGTACATCGCCGCCTTTATCCCGCGCGCCTTTTCGCCCACGACCATGCCGGATACGAACGCCAGCGCGGCGCAGGACGCAAGTATCACAAGCGGGGCCTTAAAGGCCCTTAGGTTGTCCCTGCAAATAAACAAAAACGTCAGCAAAAGCGTGGAGGACATGACGTATCCGGTCATGAAATATTTTGGGAAAATCGCCCCCACCACGGCCCCGGCGGTCTCCCTGCCGAGCGTCAGAAAAATGGACGGGGCCGCCACGAACGAGAAGAAAACCATCCCGCCAAGCCAGACTATCAACGCCATAAGATGAACGTAAATTAAAGGCATTTTAACTCCTTTCGGCTAAACCAAATCTTCGAAAACGGCCGGGGCGTGCTTTGCAAGCTCCTTCAGTATTACGCCGCAAATCTCCCTTATCTCCCATTGGGCGTTTTTTTCCGTCCTGTGGGCTATTATGTGCCGCCACTCGCGGAAGTTGGCAGTTACGACTATTTCGCTGGTCACCGCGTTGGGGAGAACAAAACGCGCGTCCTCCTTGCGGATGTCCATCTCCTTTAGCTCCTTGTAGGCCGTTTTGCAACGGGCCATAACGTCGTTGAATATCTCAAGGGCCTTCGGGTTTCCCTTTATGCTCTCCGGCACGACAACTTGGAAATCCCGTTCGTCAACGTATCGCTGGGACTGCTGGGAGAACGACGCCATGCGGTGCCGCACGATTTGGTGCGTGAAGCTCCGCGACCCGCCGGTTATGCGAAACGTGGCGCTTGCGTGTTCCAGCACCGAGTGGTGGCCGTTTTTGATTATCATGCGGATGAACCGCTTTTCAGACTCCGCCGCCATTTTGTCGAAGGAGAGGTAGCAGGTGCGGCCGGCCTCCTCGATTAATTTTTCGGCCAAAGGCGTTATGGCGAGCAATTCCACTTTCAACATATAATTGGGACATATGATACACCATTCCGGGATGATTTTGGCCGCCGGTTACGGCGAAAGATTAAGGCCGCAAACCGACGTTTTGCCCAAGCCGCTTTTTAAGATTGGCGACACCACCATGATTGGCAACGCCGTGGCGTACATGGTTCACCACGGCATAACGGACATAACCATAAACCTTCATCATCTGGGGCATATGATAAAAGAGGAGCTTTTAAAAAACCCGCCCCGAGGCGCGACCATCCATTTTGAGGAGGAAAAAATCATCATGGGAACGGGGGGCGGAATCAAAGGCGCCGAAAGATTTTTCCAAGGGGAGGAATTCGTGGTGGTGAACAGCGACGTCCTCACGGACGTTGACCTTGGCGCGGCGGTCAAATTCCATCGCTCTAAAAACGGGCTTGCCACGCTGGTGACGAGAAAAAACCCGAACCCGGAAAAAATAGGCGTACTATGCTCCGGCGGGGACGGAAGACTTGAAAGATTTCTTTCGGTAAAATCCCCTGCCTCCAAAGGGGAGGGGGAAAAGTTAATGTTCACCGGAGTCCACGTTCTTTCCCGGGAATTCTTTAATAAAATTCCGGCGGGTCGCCCCGTGGACATATCGAGGGAGGTTTACGCCCCCTTGGTTGCGGAAGGGGCGGAGATATACGCGTTTAACCACGACGGGTATTGGGCGGACATCGGGACGCCGGAGACGTACAAGGCCGCGTGCGACGACGTAAAAAACAAAAAATTTAAGCCATACGGCGGGGGGCAAATATGAGGGGTCTTCTTTACTCAAACGGCAAATTGCAATATCGCTCCGACCTCCCAAAGCCGGTTCCGCAGTCGGGCGAATCGTTAATCAGGGTTTTAAAGGCCGGGATTTGTAGGACGGATTTGGAGATAACAAGGGGATACATGGATTTTTCCGGCGTGCCCGGCCACGAGTTTGTCGGCGTTGTGGAGCAATCCCCGAATCCGGCGATGGTCGGGTCGCGCGTGGTGGGCGAAATAAACTGCGGATGCAACGCGTGCGCCATTTGCAAGGGGGGCCTTCAGACGCATTGCGCCGATAGGACGGTGCTTGGCATCAAGGGGCGCGACGGGGCGTTTGCGGAGTACCTTGCCATGCCGGAGGCCAACCTTCACGGTGTGCCGGACGGCATGGCCGACGAGGAGGCGGTGTTTGTGGAGCCGGTCTCGGCGGCATACAGAATCGTGGAGCAGGTCGTGGTGCGCGGGGCCTCCGTGCTGGTGCTGGGAGACGGAAAACTTGGGTTGCTTATAGCGCAGACGCTTGACATAATGGGCGCGGGCGTGACCCTTTGCGGCAGGCACAGGAACAAGCTTGCCATTTTGGACGGCACGACTATTAACGCCGTTTTGGAAGGCGAGTTGAAGAAAGGGAAGCAGTACGACGTGGTCGTGGACGCCACCGGGGTTCCGGCGGGGGCCGCGAAAGGAATGGCCCTTACGAGGCCGCGCGGCAGTCTGATTTTGAAGACCACCACCGCCGAAAAACGCGAGATTGACTTGAACCTCGCGGTGATAAACGAAATTTCCGTGGTCGGCTCCCGGTGCGGATCGTTCGTGCACGGCATGGCCATCATGGAGACCGGAAAATTGAAGGTGAGAAATATGATTGACTCCGAATTTCCTATTGAAGAAGGATTGCGGGCTTTCGAGGCGGCTGGGAAACCGGGCGCAATGAAAATCCTGCTAAGTTTCTGATGTTTCCCGTACTTTTTAATATCGGGCCTTTGACCCTGCACACGTACGGGCTTCTCGTGGCCACCGGCCTGTTCACCGGCGTATACCTTTCCGCCCTAAGGGCCGGGAAGGAGGGCTATAACCGCGACGTGGTGTTGGACCTGGGTTTTTACATAGTCCTTGCCGCGATAATCGGCTCCAGGCTCCTTTACGTAATCGTCGAATATAAGACGTACCTCGACTCGCCGTTGAGGGTTTTCAAGATTTGGGAGGGGGGGCTGGTCTTCTTCGGCGGGGTGCTTGGCGCCATCCCGGTGGCCGTCTGGTTTCTTAGGAAACATAAAATACCCTTTTGGCCGATGGCGGACATCTTCGCCCCCTACGTCGCCCTGGCGCACGGCATCGGCAGGCTGGGGTGCCTTGCCGCGGGTTGCTGTTACGGCAGGCCGACCACCTCGTGGCTCGGCGTCACTTTTACAAGCGACCAGGCAATAGCCCGACCGTTAAATACGCCCCTTTTGCCGACCCAGTTGTTTGACTCGGTAAACGAGATTACGATTTTCCTAATACTGCTCGTCGCGAGAAACCACAAGCGGTTCGACGGACAGCTTATTCTTCTTTGGCTGATGCTTTATTCCGTCGGTCGTTTCATAGTGGAGATTTATCGCGGCGACCCGCGCGGATGGATTATCGAGGGGGTTCTTAGCACGTCGCAGGGGGTCGGAATCGCGGTGTTCGTCGTCAGCGCGTTTGTGTTCGTAAAGCTGTGGAAACGGAAGTCGGCTTGACCTTCGACCTTTTGGTGGAGGTCGGCGAGGAGAACCAGCGGCTGGACGTGTGGCTGGTGTCGAAGCTGGAGGGGGTTTCGCGCACCACGATTCAAAAGATGCTTAAGGGAGGGCTTGTTACGGTCGGGGTGCGCACCGCGCCGGCAAACCACAAGACCCGCGCCGGAGAGCGTTTTCAAGGCAGTGTGCCGCCGCAGGAGCCGCTTTCGGCGGCGCCGGCGGACATCCCGCTAAAAATAGTTTACGAGGACGACGACATCATAATCGTGGACAAGGAGGCCGGCATGGTCGTCCACCCCGCCAAGGGGCACGAAAACGACACGCTTGTGAACGCCCTGTTGTTCAAGGGAAAAATCCTTTCGGACGCCGGGGAGGACGGGCTTAGACCCGGCATTGTGCACAGGCTGGACAAGGACACGACCGGGCTTATCGCCATTGCCAAAAACGCCGCGGCCCACGCCGCGCTTTCGGAACAGCTGAAATCGCGCGAGATGGGAAGGGAATACCTCGCCGTGGTGCGGGGCGAAATGAAAAAATCGTCTGGCACGATAGACAAGCCGATAGGCAGGCACAAAATTCACCGGAAAAAGATGACCGTAAACGACGCGCGCTCCGCCGGGTCGAGGGAGGCGCAGACCCTTTTCGAGACCGTGGAGACGTTTCCGAATAAAAACGCGGCACTGCTTAAAATAAACTTAAAAACGGGGCGTACGCACCAGATAAGGGTGCATCTTTCATCTATTGGAAACCCGATAATCGGCGACACGGTGTACGGGAAGGAAAAAACCAACCTCATAGGGAGGCCCGCGTTGCACGCCGCAAAGCTGAGGCTTGTCCACCCGACCACCCGCGAAACCATGGTCTTCGAGGCGCCCGTCCCGCCAGATTTTTTGGCGTTGCTGGACGCGCTTCGCTCCACAAAACGGCGTTGATTTCCGGGGTGAAAAATGGAGAATTATAAAATGCGTTTGAAATATAAGAATAAAAAACCGGCGCTCTGCGCCTTGGTTTTGGCGATATTTTTACCCCTAGCGTCTTTTGCGGAGCCGAACAAAACCCACGTGACCGACTCCCTTTCCCAGGGGGACGGCTATTTGGATTTTACGCTGGGGTACTCCACGTTTACAAGCGACGTGGGTTATATAATCAGCGGGGTAAACTTTGGCGGAAAATCCAGGTATTACACGGCGCAAATGCAGGCGGAGCTTGTTTTTGGCGTCACGGACAATTTTAATATTTTTGCCTCTATGCCGATATACCAAGGCGGGAGCCTGACGCAGGGCATTTCGTCGGCCGCGCAACACACAATTGACGTAACCCAAAATTGGTCGGGGTACGGCGACCTCTCTTACGGCGCGCGATATTTGCTATCCGACAAGGAGACGGACGGCCTGGGGTTGAGGGTGCACGCAATAGCGAAACCGGCCAACGCCCCGCGCGCCACCGGCATCATAACAACGCAGACGACGGCAAACGGAACCGTGACGACGCCGTGGCACTACGGGCAGGGCGGAACCGGGACGCTTGACTACACCTTTGGAATGGCGCTTGCGCCTGCCCAGACGTACGATCTTTTTTTTCAGGCGAACTACACCGTAAGAGGCACGAGGGTTGACCTCGGACGGGAGGTGGCCCCGGGCAATGTGATGGATCTGGCGATGGGGGCGGAAAAAATGTTTGGGGAAAAGACGACACTGACTCCGTCCCTAAACTTTGTGCTTACGGACAACGGCTATTACGGCGCGTACGCAAACTCGTCGTATTTTGAAACGATTTTTGGGATGGGCCTGACGCACGATTTTTCAAAACGTTTTTCAATCCAAGGAAACGCGGCCTACGACATGATCAGCACGCAGGTTTATTCCCTCCCAAACGGCGACTTGATAACGATGCAAAACGGTAGCGGGATGATTTTTTCTTTGGCCGTTTTTTTATTTTTTTAAAAGACAACGCGGCTCAAACAGCGGTCAAAAAAAAGCCCGAAAAAATTGAATTTTCACCGGCACAACTCATAAAACCATTACCGCCTGTTTTTTCAGTTTGATTTGCCCAATAAGTTGATGTAGCATGTTACGTAATGGGTGGCATGTCGGCGCGTCTTAAGAAAAATGCCTTGCGGTGGGCTTTTGCCCTTTTGCTGGGGTTTGCGTTGTTTGCCCCCTCGGGTTCCCCGGCCTTCGCCGAAAACGATGAGATAAAAAACGCCGACGGCCCGCTTCCCGTCGCCTATCCACCAAAAAGGTTCGACGGTTACGACCGAAAGTCCCCGTCATTTGACACGACGATTGGCACGCTGGCGAACGCCGGGACAGCCGGGATCGCCGAGGCCAACGTCCAGGTCGCGGGCGTTTCGAATCCGGCCCAGTCGGTTGTTTTCCCCGAGCCGGCGGTGCTAAAACCCAACGTTGATTTTTGGGTGGACGTCTACACCAAGTACACCGAAAAGCAGGCCATCATTCACGACAGCGAGGACTTGGAGATAAGGTACGAGGTGGTTGACCTGTCCCAAGTTTTTGGAAGGGCTTCGCACCGTTATATTTCCAGACAGCTGACGCAAAGAAAAAAATTCTACTCGGGGATTTTGGCGAGTCTGGCAAAGTCCAACGGGGAGTGCGCCACGCCCGACGAGTGCCGCGTGGCGGCCCTTTTTGGCAACGGCAAGGACGGCGGCAGGTATCGCGCCGCCATGGACAACCTCAGGGCCCAGTACGGCCTTGCCAACCGCTTCCGCGACGGACTCTCGACCAGCGGCAGGTACATGGAGGAGATGCGCAAGATATTCGCCTCCCACGGCCTGCCGATGGATTTGGTGGCCCTGCCGCACGTGGAGTCGTCGTTCAACGTGGCGGCCTATTCAAGGGTCGGCGCCGCCGGCATATGGCAGTTCATGCGCTCCACCGGAAGGCATTTTATGAAGATAAACAACTCGGTTGACGAGAGGCGCGACCCCCTGCATGCCACCGACGCGGCGGCGAGGTTCCTAAAGTCGAATTATTCGGAAATCGGCAACTGGCCCCTGACGGTCATCTCTTACAACCACGGCAAAAACGGAATCCTTCACGCGCAAAGGATACACGGCAACGACGTGGAGGCCATAATAAGAAACTACCACGGGCCGGCCTTCGGTTTCGCGTCGCGCAATTTTTACACGGAGTTTTTGGCCGCAAGAAAAATAATGCTCAACCCCGAAAAATATTTTGGCCAGGTTGATTTCAAATCCCCGCTAAGGTACTCGACCGTAAAGGTGGACGGCAACCAGGCCCGCAGACTGGCCGCCAACTACGGGGTCGGAACCATCGCGGAGCTAAATCCGGGGCTTCATAAACAGGTGCTGAACGGGAAAAGGCAGTTGCCCTACGGGTACGTCCTAAGGGTGCCAGAGAAAGGCGGCCCTGAGTTGGCCTCGTTCACCACCCATTCCGAACTGGCGGCGACACTGCCGGAGATTTTGCGCCAGGCCCCCGCCCCCTCCGCATTTGGCGAGCCGCCGTCGGCCACTTATAGTCTCCGCGAAACCTCGGGAGGAGGCGACGCCGACACCCCCGAGAACATGATGGTGTACGTCACCAAACGGGGGGACACGCTCTCGTCCGTGGCAAAAAAATTCAACACGACGGTGGCGGACTTAAAGGACACAAACGACCTTCGACGACACAGGCTCCGGGCCGGGCGCAAGCTGTTTGTGCCGCGCCCTACTGCCGCGCCGGTCGAGGAGATTCGTGCCGCGCTTCCCGTAAAACCGGCGGTCGTAACGGCAAAGAAAGAGACCGTTCCGGCGCAACCTGCGCCCGTTGCGGCTGTGTACGAGCCCGGAAAAATCGCCGCCGTCCCGATTCCTCCGTTGGATTCGTTTAAGATTGACGTCGCAACCGCGGGGGTCGGCCTCGTCCGGGTAAAATCCGAGGAGTTGCTGGGACACTACGCCACGTGGGCCTGCGTGGGGGTAAGGGACATCCTGGCCCTCAACCACTGGAAGAAGAACAAAAGGCTCGCGGTGGGACAGATTGTGAACGTCCCGTTGACAAAGGTCAGCAAAGAGCGGTTTGAGGAAAGCCGCGTCAAGTACCACCAAAAAATGCTGGACGGGTTCCTGTCCGCCTTCTCAATCTCCGGCGTGGACAACCTGGTGTTGAAGAGGGGACAGACCATCTGGAACATAAGCGAGAACTCCGGCGACACGCCGATGTGGCTTCTCTCCATGTACAACCAAGATAAAAAGCTGGACAGGCTCCGCCCCGGCGAGACCGTGCGCGTTCCGCTGGTTCATAAAAAAGTCTCCTAACCGCTTTACCCCCCGGACAAAGCGGGGTAGAGTTATTCCAATAAAATGAAAAGACGCGCGTTCCTATTTCCAATAATTTTCATAATCGCCCTCGCCGTCCCCGCGTTCGCGGCGGAACGCAAGGGGGACAAATACCGGGCGACCGTTGAAAAAGTAACCTCCCTAATCGAAAAGGGAATGCGCAAGGACGGCGTGGTCGGCCTTAGCGTCGCCCTGGTGGACGACCAGAAAATTATTTTCTCGCGCGGGTTCGGCTACGCGGATAAAAAGAAAAAAATCCCCGCCACGCCGGACACCGGCTACAGGGCGGGCGGAATAGCCAAGCTTTTTACGGCCGCCTCGGCGTTGCTTCTGGCGGAGCGTGGCTCGATGGATTTGGACGCTCCGATAACCAGATACCTCCCGGAATTTTCCATCCGCTCTCGGTTTCAGGGTGGCGTCATCACGACGCGCAACCTGATGACGCACCATTCGGGACTGCCGACAAACTACTTTAAGGGGATGTGGTGCAAGGCCCCCGAACGGTTCGATAACATGGTGCTGGAGTTGAGGGACGAATACGCCAGCTTTCCGCCGGACCATGTTTTCTCCTATTCCAACCTAGGCTACACACTGCTTGGGGCCGCGGTCGAACGCGCCTCCGGCGTTCCGTTCGAGGCGTTCGTTAAAAGCAATCTCTTCGCCCCGCTCGGCATGCACCGCTCCGATTTTTCGTCCAAGGCCTCGGGCCTGCCGACCGACTCGAAGGGTTACAAGAAAGAGGACGAGACGGAAATGCCGGCCTTGCGCGACGTTCCTACGGCGGGCCTGAACACGACGACGGCGGACGTATCAAACTTTATTCGGATGATTTTTGCGGACGGCGCGTTCGGTGGCGCGGAGGTGTTGTCCCCGGCGATTTTACGCGCGATGGTCACGCCGCAAAACTTAAACGTCCCGTTGGATTTCTCGTTCAAGGCCGGACTGGGCTGGATTTTAAGCGGGCTTGGCGACCTCGACATTAAACACGCCGGGCCTGTCGCGCACATCGCCGGCGCGCCAATTTTGTTCCACTCCATGATTATTATTCTTCCAAGGCACAAGCTGGGCGTCATCGTGATGGCAAACACGAGCACCGCCCGCGAACTGGTGGACAAGGCGGCGACGGAGGCGATTAAGCTGGCCCTCGAGGCGAAGACCGGCATAAAACAGCCGGAGCCGGAGGAGCCGCCACTTGCCGACGCGGTTGATTCCGAGGCGGCGCGAAGGCTCGACGGCGAATACGCTACATTCGCCGGCCTCGTGCGCGTCACAAACAACAACGGCTCGCTGAGAACCGAGTTCGCCGGACGGAAATTCAAACTCGTTCCGCGCGCAGACGGACGCACGGCCCTGCGCTATAGGTTCATGGGGTTCGTGCCGATTCCGTTCGGGATTTTAAACAACGTCGGCCTTGCCCTGACCAGAGTGGACGGCCGCGACGTGCTCTCGGCCAAGCTGGGGACACACGAGTTTCCCGTCGGAGTAAAGCTCGGTGACCCGACCCCGTCCGAAAAGTGGAAGGGGAGGGCGGGAGATTACGAGATTACAAATCTCGGCGACGACCACCAATTTTTCGAAAAGACGTTCACGCTCTCGGAGGAGCACGGGCGTTTTCACCTAAGCTTTGAGTACGCGGAGGCCAAGGGGGACGCGATTAAAATGCTCATGGAGCCAGCGCCAAACTCCCCCGACGAGGGAATCATCGCCGGCCTCGGTTTCGGAACGGGTGAGACCATCAGGGCCGTCAACATTGGCGGCGAGGAGTTCCTAGCGTACTCCGGCTACCGCCTAAAAAAGCGCCCCCCAAGGCGCACTTTTTTCCGCTGACGTTCTAGCTAAAAAATACCCGCATTGTTTTTCTTGCGAAAGACAATGCGGGCGTGTGCATTACTTGTTTAGCGGGGGGACTTTTCTCTTCGGCGTCACGGCGTAGTTCACGAGGTAGTTGAATATCCTTATGAGCCTGCCGTTGTTTCTCTTCTGGTCCACGTAATGCCCGATGAGGCCGATGGTGCGCGCCAAAACGAAGAAGCCGTTCAGCGACTCCGTCGGGAAGCCGAGGTCGAGCAAAATACAGCCCATGCAACCGTCCACGTTCAGGATTAGGTTGTCCTTCTTCGTGGTCGTAACCGCCTCGACCTTCAGCGCGTACTCCAGGTGCGGCACCGAAAGGTTTGCGCTTCGCACGTATGAGATAAGCTCCTTAACCCGCTTGTCCGGGTTCTTAAGGCTCTTAACCCTGTGTCCTATGCCGGGCACCGGGCCGACCTCCTTCTTCATGTGCGCGAGGAACCCGTTGATGTCGTTCGGAAAGTTGCGCATGCCGTAGTCGAAATAGGTCGCCGCGTCGGTGACTGCTCCGCCGAACCGGGGGCCGATCATCATCATCCCGGCGGCGACGGCCTGCGGCAGATTGATGCCGGCGCACGCGGCCATGATGGTGCCGAACGCGCCGCTCACGCACGGGCCGTGGTCGGCGGACAGAATCAATATTCGCCTTATGGCCTCCGCCTCTTTCGGCGTGACCAGTTTCTTGTTCCACAAAAGGCCGATGACGTGCGATATGTCGTACCCCTCGTTTATCAGCTCGCTCGCCGGGTATCCGCAGTAAAGCGGCTCGTCGCCCCGGTCGTCCGAGATGGTGGATTTTATCAAAGGCTCCACCATTATCTCGCCCGCCTTGACCGACTCCTCGACCCTCTTCGGCAGTTGCGGCAGGTCGGCAGGATGAGTATCCTCCACCTTCACCGCCTGACCGACGGCCTGCAAATTCTCATAAACTTTTTTAATCGCCGGCCCCATCGCGCCGAACGTCTCCGGCACAACGGCCCCGGCCTTTTTAAGCGCCTCCGCCTTGCTTCTGGCGCTCCCCTCGCCGTGCGCGCCTTCCTTGGCGCCGGCGTGGCCGAACTTCATTCCCTTCGGCAGTGCCTCCTGGCAGAAGCCCGCGACGATGGCGATGAGCTTGACCCTTCGCGGCTTCGCGGCGTACCACTCGGCGGCGGCCTCTTCCAAATTGCCGCCCATTTCGCCGACGATGACGACGGCCTTCGTCTCCTGGTCTTTCTCGAACATCTCCAGGTACGTCGCGAAATCCGACACCGGGTACGCGTCTCCGCCTATGCCGATGGCGGTGCTGATGCCGTCCGCGAACTGCGAGATAATCCACATGATCTCGTTCGAAAGCCCGCCAGATTTGGTGAGGACGCCGAACGAGCCGGGCCTGTAAAGTTTGCTGAGGATGAGGTTGTTGTACTCGCCGCCGATCACGCCCAGCCTGCATTTGCCGGCGGACATGATGCCGATGGCCGACGGGCCGTTGAGCGATTTGCCCGTATCTTTCGCCTTCTTAATAAGAAGCTTCGCGTCCCTCTCCGGCACCCCCTCGGTTATCATCGAGATGGAGTGTATTTTCGGGTTGTCCATGCACTCAAGCGCGGCCTGCGCGGCGCGGGCCGGGCCGATGTAAATAAGCGCCGTGTTCAGCCCCGGATGGTTATTCGTGGCGTCCTCCAGCGATTTGTAAATCGGCACCGGGACAATCAGCCCGCCAACCGGGATGTCCGCCGTTTTCCCGGCGTCCGGCGGATACACGAACGCGTCCACGTAAAACGGCTTTTGCACGAGGTGGCAGAACTCTCCCATCCTCTTGGCCGCGCTGACGCCGGCAACGCCGCCTATCATCACTACTCTTGTCTTCTCGTCGGCTATTATGCTCATCGCTCCCCCGCCTACTTGTTCAACGCCATGTTGACGATGTCGGTCAAGGGCGTGTAACGGTCAAACACTTCAATGTTGAAACCCTCGTTCTTTAGCTCGCGCATGGCGGCAAGGCCAATGGCCTCGTTCGGTCCGCCCCTGCGGACCCAAATCTTAATCTTGTCCAGCTTCCCCTCGGCCTTTGCGTTGCGGAAACCGGATATGATTCCCTGAAACGTCACCTTCACGTCGGTGAAGTTGGCTATCGCGCCGCCGACGATGATGTGCTTTATTCCCCCCAGGGAGCATACGCGCTCGGTAAGGGCCTGCACCGCCCACCCCGGCGGGTCGCCGCTGTATTCCGCGTAGTTTGCTATCGAGCCGCCCAGCTTCACCACCGCGTCCGAGTAAAACACCGAGGCGCCGCCGCCCGCGGGAAGAAGCGCAATCTCGCCGCCGGGTATTTCGGTAAGCTTTACGGATCCCTTCACCTTGCTGTCTATCTCCATTATCTCCTTCTCCGCCGGCGTGAACGCCCTGCCGAAGTCGGCCGCAAAATTGAAGTTCCAGTCGGAGTGCCTAAATCGCGCGTCGCCGTCCAGCATCGTCACCGCGTCCAGCGCCACCAACTCGCCCGATTTTTTGTCCACCACCAGCGGGTTTATCTCTATGTACTGGCCGTCCTCGTTGTCGTAGCAATCGAAAAGAGAGTGGGCGTAGGCCACGATTTTTTTTGCCAGGTCGCCGGTGAATCCCGCTTTTTTGGCGCATTCCTCAAGGGCGGTCGTCCTCGCCTTTTCGCCGACGGCCACGGTGGTGCGGACAATCTTGTCCCAATTGGACTCGATTTCTATTCCTCCAACGTTCGCCATGAGGATTTCCGCCCCGTCGCGAACGGACTTGACGGCGAGGTAGTACTCCTCCGTGTGCTCTATCATTTCCGCGACTATGACCTGTGACATCTTGGTTCCCTCGACGGTTCTGTCCAAAATTTCCTTGGAGGCCTTCTTTACGCCGTCCAGGTCGAGGTTAATTTTAACGAGGCCCAGTTTGAACCTGCCGCCGAGCGCCTCGTGGGCCTTGGCGACCATCTTGGCCCCCTTCATCCACTGGTTGGCGAACGCAAGGGTGTCAAGCTGTTCGACGTTGGATATGACGAGGTGGTGCGGCGTGCGCATTCCCCATTTTTGGAACAGGCCCATTGCCGGCCCTTCGAGTAATTTTGCCACTGACATACCTCCAAATAATCTAATTATTCCAGCCAAGCCGACCTACAAACCGGACTGTCCGGCATAATTATCAAGCCGGGATTTTTGCTAGGCGGGGTTTTAGCGTTTCCCCCCTCCAAAGAGCGAGTATTCTCACATTTTACCCGCCCGGTGTCAAATCTTAGATTGTGGTCGGGAATTTCGGCGTCCAAAATGTCCAATTTGTCGAAAATGTCCAAATTATCTTTTCTTTTTTCTTTCATTTTTCCCCGGTGGCCACACAAGTCATCCATGCCCGTCTTGCGGGCAGAGGGGACTTCCGTGTGTACGCCGACCTGTCCACTTTGACCGATTTGACTGACTTGACCGACTTGACCGACATGTCCGTCCCCTTTTTCCTTTTTTTCGGTAGGTACACATGTCATCCCTGCCCATCTTGTGGGCAGAAGGGACTTCAGTGTGTACACCCTTTCCCATCCCCGTCCCCGTCCCCGTTCCCGGTAGGTGCATGGCCTCTGCCATGTACTCCTTCCCTAAAATAAGCAGAATGAGTTCATGCTTCCGGCATGAGGCACACCTTTCCGCCGTATAATTGGAACGGCTCCGTGGTGCACTTCCGCTTCGCTCCAGCGCAAAGCAGAGGCTTTGTACCCATCCAACCCATCGCACCCTTTCGTGTTCTTTCGCGTCTTTCGTGGTTTGCCTCTTTCCCGCATCTCCAGCGCCAGCGGGCAACCCCTTCGCGTTCTTCGCGCCTTCGCGTGAGACTCCCCCGCGCCCCTCCTGTCTCCTGACTCCCGTATTCTGAATTCTGTTTTTTATCATTCCACATTTATACCCCGTATCCGCGCGGAGGGCTTTTGCGCTTTTGGCATTATTGACCTTTTTTGCGTTTTTTGCGAATTTGGCGTTTTAGACGAAATTTGCAAAAATGTAGCACATGCGCTATACTGCGGGCGTGGAGATAAAATTCGTTCTCTAGGAATACGAAACTGACGGAGGTAACATTCCTTTCGAAGAAGCCGGATTTGGAATCGTGCGCCGCCTGCGTCTTTTCCGGCCTCTGCTCCAAGCAATAATTGCTCGCTCGAAGAACGTGGGAACTCACCACGAAAAACACAAAAAGGCACGAAAAATAGGAGAAGGCTTTATAAAAATAAAGACAAACCCTTTCGTGTTCCTTCGTGCTTTTCGTGGTTTATTCAGTGTAAAATATTTTTCATTGCGGACGGCGGAATTTAACGATGTGTGGGCCGAACTTAAGGCGACCTCGGACTCACCAACGGGCGAAAAAGGGGCCGACTATGACTTATGTCATACTTTTTCCCCTATGTGCATGATATCGTTTCGTCCGGAAGTACGGGTATTCTCGAATTAAGGGTAGGGTATCTGGCCAAATCGGTCGTTGTTTGCCCCCACGCGCAGGGGCTTAATAAAATGGGGGACTGTAAATGTTCGCAGGAAAATCGCTTGCATACAAAATAGCTTTTGGCTTCATCGTCCTTGTCGTCGTGCAGATTGCGGTGGTCGCTTTTTCAATCTCCAGAATCAAGTCCACGCAGGCCATCAACGTCGAGGTTATTGACGTTCGCGCCCCCGCGGTTGAGAGGGGCGTTTCGCTCGTCAACGGGGTAAACCACACCCTTGCCGCCCTGCGCGGATACATCATCCTTAAGAAGCCGAATTTCATGGAGGAGCGCAAAAAAGGGTGGGGCGAGATAAGGGAAAATTTGGACGCGATGGAGGTTCTCTCCAAAAACTGGACGAACCAGGAAAATATTAAGAGGCTAAACGACGCCGCCTCGATGCTCAAGGATTTTGGCGGATATCAGGACGAGGTTGAACGGCTCGTCACCGAGGAGGTAACGGTCAAAAACACCGGCATGAACGAGGAAAAAATCCACGTCATCCTGGGAACCAAGGCCGCCCCCACCGCCTTTAAGATAAAAGAAATACTTATGGCGATGGTGAACGACCAGAAAAAGATGATGGCGGAGGACAGCAAGCGGGCGGTGGAGGCCAACGGCAACCTCATCAACACCGAATACGGACTTCTTGCGCTTGGGATTCTTATCTCGATAATACTGACCGTCGCCATCACAAAATCCATCGTCGGCCCGATAGACGTGATTATCTCCTCCATGAGCGAGAGTAGCGCGCAGGTCGCCGCGGCCTCGTACGAAATATCGTCGGCGAGCCAGGCGATGGCGAGCGGCGCGACGGAACAGGCGGCGGCGCTGGAGCAGACGTCCGCCTCGCTCGAGGAAATCTCCGCCACCACGGGCAAAAACGCCGACAACGCGTCCGAGGCGAACGTGGTTATGGAAAAGAGCCGTCACATGGCCTCGGAGGGGACAAAGGCGATGGGCCAAATGGTAAACGCCATGGGCTCGATAGAAAAATCGTCCGCCGACATATCGAAAATCATCAAGGTCATCGAGGAGATCGCCTTCCAGACAAACCTCCTTGCGCTAAACGCGGCCGTCGAGGCGGCCCGAGCGGGCGAGCACGGCAAGGGGTTTGCCGTCGTCGCCGAAGAGGTGCGAAACCTGGCGCAAAGGTCGGCCACCGCGTCCAAAGACACCTCCGCGCTTATTGAAAACGCGGTTAGAAAGACGAAGGAGGGGAGCGTGATCGTCGGCGAGGTCGCCAAAAACCTCGGCTCCATCTCGGACGCGATAAACAAGGCCAGCACGCTTGTCGGCGAGATAGCCGTCTCCTCCAAAGAACAGGCGGAGGGGGTTCAGCAGGTGTCCCAAGCCGTGACCAACATGGACCAGGTTACGCAACAAAACGCCGCCACGGCGGAGGAGACCGCCTCGGCCAGCGAGGAGTTGAACGCGCAGGCCGACGTGATGAACTCCAACGTCGAGGAGATGGTTCACACCATCAAGGGCGCGGAAGGAAGGATGGAAACGAGGAGCGGCGCCGGCACGAAGAGGTTGACCGGCGGCCGCGGGGACGGGCGCATAGACTGGACGAAAGCTCTGGAGCTTGGCGTGCCGGAGATGGACAAACAGCACAAGAAGCTTGTTGACATAGCGAATCGCCTAAACGAACAGGCGAGGGGCGGGGCAATCGCGGAGGCAATCGAGCCGACGTTGAACGAGCTTGTCGAATATGCGGACACCCACTTCGCGTCCGAGGAGCAATTCCTGTCGCAAATCGGGTGTCCGGAGCTTGGCAAGCAGAGGGGGCTACATAAAAAGCTGATGGAAGACGTCGGCAAGTTTGTTGATGATTTCCACGGCGGTAAAATGGTCGGCGTGAAGCTTATGAAATTCGTGAAGGCGTGGCTGATAAACCACATCCAGCAGGAAGACAACAAGTACGCCGACTTCTACCGCAAACGAAGATAGCCTTGGTAGGGGCGACCTCCTGTCGCCCCCTTAGAAAAATGTCATCCCGGCCTCCGAGCCGGGATCCAGTTCCACTTTCTCCCCCTTGGCGACTTGGCGGTTCAACCCCTCTTTTTGTGTTTTTGCTGGTATTTTCGCAGGAAAACGTTGCTACGCTCCTTGCGCGGCTGTAACAACGCCTGCTGGATTCTTCTATCCTCGTTCCCCTTCGGCACGTAAACCGGCTCCCTTGTCGCCGGATCCAGACCGGTCCAATACATCGCCGTCGCCAGCGTCATGGGCGTCGGAAGAAATGCCTGGACCTGTTGCAGGTTCCATTTCTTCGCCCTTAGGTAGTCGTGCACCTTCTCCATCTTCTCGTTCGTGCAACCGGGAAAACCGCTGATGAAATAAGGGACGACGTACTGCTCCTTTCCCGCCCTGCGCGAGACCTCCTTAAAAATGTCCAAAAAGGCCTCAAAGCTTTCCATCGTCGGTTTTTTCATCAGCCGCAGAACGTCCTCGTCCAGATGCTCCGGCGCGACCTTCAAATGCCCCCCGACGTGGTGCGTGATTAAATCGTGCAGATATTTCTTGCCCGATTTTTTATCCGCCAGGGCGAGGTCGTACCTCACGCCGCTTCCGATGGTTATTTTTTTCACTCCAGGTTGTTTGCGCGCCTTTTCCAAAAGGGTTATCTGGCGCGAGTGGTCGGCCCTCAGATGCGGGCAGACGGAGGGGAACACGCACGAGAATTTTCGGCAGACCGAGTGTATCTCCCTGCTCTTGCACCCGAGCGCGTACATGTTGGCGGTCGGCCCGCCTATGTCGGTTATCTGCCCGGTGTATCCGCGCACCTCTTTCAAGCGTGCGATTTCGTCCAATATGCTTTTCTCGCTTCGGGACTGCACCACGCGCCCCTGGTGCAGGGTTATGGCGCAAAACGAGCACCCGCCGAAACATCCGCGCGTGGAGGTGATGGAAAATTTTATCATCTCGCCGGCCGGTATCCGCCCCTTGTACATCGGGTGCGGCTCCTTGGTGAAGGGGAGGGTGTAGACGGAGTCAAACTCCTCCTCCGTCATCGGCGGCGGGGGCGGGTTGACGACAACGGCCTTCGAGCCGTGGTGCTGAACCAGAGTTTTTCCGTTGAACGGGCTAGCCTCGCGCTCGATGAACCACGCGGTCTTGGCGAAAACCTTTTTATTGTCCCGCACCTCCTCGAAAGGGGGGAGGGTCAGCCTCGGCTCCCGCGCCCGCGCGGCGTCCTTTGTCGTAAGGTAGGCCGTTCCGGGCAGTCGGCGCAGTTTGTCCAGCGCCTTCTGCGTCCGCCCGTCGTCGCGCGAAACCGGCCCGTAGGAGGCGGCGTCGCCAAGCTCCTTTGCAAGCGTGGTGCAAATCTGCTCCCCCATGCCGGTCGCAAGCAGGTCAACGTCCGCGTCGAGCAAAAAAGAGGGGCGCACCTTGTTTTGCCAGTAGTCGTAGTGCGCCAGCCGCCGAAGGCTCGCCTCCACGCCGCCGGCCACGATTACCGCGTCCGGGAAGGCCTCCCGCGCAAGGTTGGCGTAAACCGCCGTGGCCCTGTCGGGCCTCTGTCCGCCGGCGCCGTTTTCGCCGTACATGTCGTCCGACCGCCTTTTTTTGTTCGCGGTGTAGTTGTTTAGCATGCTGTCCACGATGCCGGATGATACGCCGATGAAAAGCCGGGGTCGCCCCATCCGTTTGATGTCGTCCGTGTTGTCCCATCGCGGACGCGGTATTATGCCGACCCTCAGTCCGAGCCGCTCCAGCCACCTGCCGAGTAGCGGGATTCCAAAGCTTGGGTGGTCAACATATGCGTCGCCGGTTATCAGCAGAACGTCCAGCTCGTCCCACCCCTTCAAACGCATTTCCTCCGCGTTCGTGGGAAGAAATCTTTTCGCCAAATTTTTTCGCCCCTCTAAAGTCGTCATGCCTTGATTATACGCCAGACCGCCGTAACCGCCCCACTATGCAAATTTCGGGGGTCAGGTCTTGCAATAGCATATTTTAAGCAATTGTTATTTTGCAAGACCTGACCCCGCATACATCTGACCCTTATTTTGCAAGACCTGACCCCGAATACATGACCCCGAATACAATTCGGCGCATCACTCTGGACACAACCTCAATACTTCGGAATCCGGGTTTAATTTTTGACTTGGGGTCGGGGATTGGCTAGAATCAGGTCATGGGAAAAATTTTACTCGCCTTCTTCTTGGTGGTTTTTACAACCGCGCCGGTTTTCGCCGTACAAGTCGCGCCCAGAATCAGCGACCGAGAAATAATTGACAAGCTCTCCGCTCTTGACGCCAAGATTGATAAAGGAATAGCCAATCTTGACGCCAAGATTGACAAAGGAATAGCCAATCTTGACGCCAAGATTGACAAAGAAATCGCCAATGTTCGCGGCGACATTAAAAGGCTTGAGGCCGGGCAAACGGCAATTGATAAGCGTTTTGACGACATGAACAGGCGTATTGACGACGTCAAATGGATGTTGGGGCTATTTATTACCATTGCCCTGATATTGCTCGGTTTTGTGCTAAATATGCAATGGCAAATGCAAAGAAAGCAGACTCAGATGGAAACAACTCTTGAGACGCAAAAAGACGAGTTGGCGTTCATAAAAAGTCTAATCGAAAAACTGCTTCCCCCCAGGGGACTTCTTTAAACCGTTTCTCCCGCTCCATTCTTCCTTCGCGCCCCCGGGTCGGCGCCCGGGGCAGGCTTCGCGTGAAAAGGTTCCTCGGAGTTCTTGGCGGTTCTTCTCCCCCGACTTCTGATACAATTGCCCGATGTTCATAGACGAGGTAGATTTAAAAATAAAGTCCGGCGACGGCGGGGCGGGCTCCATCCACTGGCGGCGCGAAATATACGTTCCGCGCGGCGGGCCCGACGGCGGCGACGGCGGCAAAGGGGGCGACGTCATCTTCATTGCCGACCGCGGGGAGTCAACTCTCCTAAACTTCCGGTACAAAAAAGAGTTCTTCGCCGAAAACGGTCACGCAGGCGCCGGATCCAATTGTCATGGAAAAGACGGTGCCGACTTGGTCATGAGGGTTCCTCCCGGCACGTTGGGCAAGGATTTAACGACCGGCGCCACGGTTTTTGATCTCGTGGAGGACGGCAAAAGGTTCGTCGCCTGCAAGGGGGGCATAGGCGGAAAGGGGAACGCCTTCTTCAAAACGTCCACGATGCAGGCCCCGAGGTTC
>JACQEX010000073.1 GCA_016200345.1 Nitrospinota bacterium | reverse complement strand
GCTACCCCGAGGAGCACGCGGAAAGGCTGGGGCAAAACCATGCAATGATTCAAAGTGTGCGCGGTTTTGTCGCGGGCAACCGCCCCGTTTACGCGGAGTGTGGCGGCCTCATTTATCTTTCGCAGGGGATTGAGTCGGCGCAGGGGAAAAGGACTTCGCTCGCCGGACTTCTTCCGTTTTGGACAAGAATGCGGAAAAATTTTAAGTCGCTCGGCTATGTGGAGGCGGTTTTGCGGGAGCCGTCCCTCCTCGGCCCGGCGGGAACGGCGGTGCGCGGCCACCGGTTTCATTATTCCGAAATAATCGAGGGCTTCGATGTCGACGGGTGGCGTCCGGCGTATTCCATCAGGCGGCCAAACAAGGAAGAAAAGGGCGATGACGGATTTTTGCGCGGAAACGTTTTGGCCTGTTACACGCACGCCCATCTGGCCTCGAGGCCCGGCTTGATTGAAAATTTTGCGGCGCATTGCCAGGAAGGATGAAAATGGGAAATGAAACTTTCAATAAAAAACCTTTGGTGCGCGGGCTTTACGAAAACCCGATTAGCCCGGAGGCCATAGAGCAGATGTCTTTCGACGCGATTGACAAGGAATTTCCGAACCACGGGTTCGCGCCCGAGCAATGGACGGTCGTCCGCAGGATGATACACACCACCGCAAACTTCGGACTGGCGCGGGACGCCCGTTTTTCCGACGACGCGCTGGACGCGGCGGTTAAGGCGTTAAGAAACCATAGTCCCATTTACGTTGACTCCAACATGATTAGGGGTGGAATTTCTCTGGCCCGGCTTAGGGCGGTAAACCCGGCATATTCCGCAGACGACGTTTTTTGCAAAGTCGCCGACCCGGAGGTGGCGGAAGAGGCGAAAAAGGCGGGCCTGCCGCGCTCGCTTTTTGCCGTAAGAAAGGCAAAAGAAAAATTGGACGGCGGCATAGCGGTGTTTGGAAACGCACCCGTCGCGCTGATGGAGCTAAACAGAATGATAATCGAGGAGAACATCCGCCCCGCGTTGGTAATAGCCATGCCGGTCGGTTTTGTGCACGTCGTGGAATCCAAGGAGGAGCTGATGTCGCTCGGCGTTCCGTATATTGCAATCGCCGGACGGTTTGGCGGCAGTCCGATTGCCGTCAGCGTCATCCATTCCCTTTGCACTGTTGCCGGCGAACGGGCCGGGAGGGGCGGGTGACAACCCAAGAAAAGAGGGCCGTGATTCTTATGGGGCACGGAAGCCGCGTGCCGGGCGCCGCGGACGGGATGGAGCGAGTTGCGGAAGAGCTTCGGAAAGAGGGGCGTTTTGACATTGTGGAGACCTGCTATATGTCGCGCCTAGGCCCGCACTATCCCCAGATTCTCGCCGACTGCGTCCAGAAAGGGGCCGGCGTTGTTTTACTTCTTCCGTATTTTTTGCATTTGGGACTGCACACAAGGCTGGACATTCCGACCATGATGAAGGAAGAGGCGAAGAGGCACCCCGGCGTTAAAATTATCTTCGGCAAAAACTTGGGGTACGACGACGCGCTGGTGGACATCGTTAAAAAAAGAATCGAGTCTTCCTGGGGGCTGGACGACGTGCGCGACATAACGCTCGAGGCTCGCGACAAATATCCGCTTCCACCAGGCAACAAGGAGTTCGTGGAGATGGAGCCGGAGGAGGCGAAAAAATACAGGTGCGGCCACCGCGACGGCGGGCATCACGACCACGGGGAGCATTAGCATGAAACGCCTGTTGTCGGTCTGGTTTCTCGCATTGATTTTCGCGCCGGAGTCGGCGTTTGCGATGCACATTGCGGACGGAATTTTACCGGCGGGCTGGGCTTTGTTCTGGTGGATTGTGGCGGCCCCGTTTCTTTGGCTAGGTCTTGCGAGGTTGAAAGAGAGGGTGGCGGACGGGGGTAACGCAAAGGCGTTTACCGGGTTGGTCGGCTCGGCAATTTTTATCATCTCCTGTATGCCGATACCGGTGCCAATCTCCGGCTCCACCTCGCACCCGTGCGGCACCGGAATCGCCGCAGTTCTAATCGGCCCGCGGCTGACGTTCGTCGTCGCAAGCGTGGCGTTGACGCTTCAGGCGATTTTTTTGGCGCACGGGGGATTTACAACGCTCGGCGCGAATTTTTTTTCCATGGGTGTCATGGGCGGGCTTGTCGGTTATTCGGTTTTTAACCTTGGTAAACGTTTTGGAGTCAGCCCGGTAAGGTCAGCGTTTATGGCGGGGATGCTTTCCGACTGGGCGACGTACGCCACCACGTCGTTGGAGCTTTCGGCGGCGCTTCACGGCGACGGCCCTTTTGGGACCATGTTTTTGGCCGTGCTGACGGCCTTTGTGCCGACCCAACTGCCGCTTGGAATAATGGAGGGATTTATGTCCGCGGCGGCATTTAAATTCATAAACGAGCGAAGGCCGGAACTTTTCTCCTTCTCGTCCGGCAAGACGGTGGCCAATGAGAAGGCGATTTAATATTTTCGCCCTGTTTTCGTTATTTTCCGCCACCCCCTCGTTTGGCGCAAAATGGGACGGGGTTGATGATACCGTCGTGGGAAAATTTGCGGAGACGGCGGGGAGAAAGGCGGTTGACCCCGGTTTTTTCGGCCAAGGGGACATCCCCGTGTTCATGTTTTTGACGGCGGGGGTCGTGGGCGGATTTTTTATCGGTTACTTCTTCCGACAGATTTTTCCCCCGAAGGCTGACGGCGAAAAAAAATGACCAAACTTTTTTCGGATTATTATAGCGTGCGCGACAATTTCCTAACGCGGTTGGACGCGAGGCTTAAATTGCTCTTCGCCCTAATCGTGATGGGCGCAATAATCCTTTCCAACAATCCCGCCCTGCCGTGGATTTTCTTTTTTCTCAGCCTGTGGACGATGTTTTTAATCGGCCTGCCGCGCAGGGCGATTATCGGACGACTCTCCGGCCCTCTTGGGTTTGCGCTCGTGGTCTTTGTCCTTCAGTCGTTTCTTGCGGGAAAAACGCCACTATATAACTTCCAGCTATTTGGATTTGCGTTTGTCGTTAAGTCCGAGGGTGTTCGGTTGGGAATTGTCACAGCCTCGCGGATGGCGGGATCCGTCGCTTTGTTCGTACTTCTGGCGTTTGTGACTCCGGCGCACAAGCTATTTGCCGGACTTCGCTCGCTCGGCGTTCCGTCCCTGTGGGTCGAGATTTCCGCGCTTATGTATCGCGGGGTTTTCGTTCTTTTGGAAAGCTTTGGCGAGATGTACAACGCGCAAAAAGTCAGGCTCGGTTTTTCCGGAAAAATGCGCGGGATGCAAACCGGAGGAACTCTCGCAGGCGCCGTCATTATTCGCGCCGCCGAGAAGTCCGCCTCGACCCACGAGGCGATGCTGGCGAGGGGCTACACGGGCTCGATGCCCTATGCTCCGCTCCCCCCGCTTGGGAAACGCGATTATCTAAGATATGCGGGCGCGCTCATTTTTCTCTCGGCGTTGTTTTTCGTTTTGGAGATTGGGTCGTGATTCCGGCGGTCGTCGCCAAAAACCTTTGCCACACCTACGGCGAGGGAACGCGGGCGTTGGACGGCGTGGACATCACGGTTCGGGGCGGAGAGTTTGTCTCTCTTTTGGCGTCCAACGGTTCGGGAAAGACGACGCTTTTAAAACTGATGAGCGGCCTTTTGAAATTGCAGGACGGAAGCCTTGAGATTAACGGGGAGGACGTTAGAAGGCTAAAGCAGGAAAAACTCTACCGCACCGTCGGGGTCACTTTTCAAAATCCGGACGACCAGCTTTTTGGCTCCACTGTGGGCGAGGACGTCGCCTTCGGTCCGCGCAACATGGGGCTTGCCGAGGACGAGGTGCAAAAAAGGGTTCTGCGATCACTTTCGATAGTCGGCGCCGAGGGTCTCGCCGGACGTGCCATACACCACCTAAGCTACGGGCAGAAAAAACGGGTCGCATTGGCCGGGGCGATGGCGATGGAGCCTTCGATGCTACTTCTCGACGAGCCGACGGCCGGGCTGGATCCCGCTGGCGAGGCCTCCATTATGCGACTACTTGGCGAGATAAACCGCAAACGAGGGGTGACGGTTGTTCTTGCGACGCATTCCATAGACATGTTGCCGCTGTTTGCCGACAAAATTTATGTTCTCAAGTCGGGCCGCGTAATCAAGCACGGCGACCCTGAGGCGGTTTTCACCTCGCACGAACTTTTGGAGGACGCCGGGCTTAGGCTTCCGTACGTCAGCTCCCTGATTCATAAAATGAAGTGATACCGGAGGACGTGCTTTTGAAACACGCGCGGAAACCGGAATGACGGCTGAGTTAAAAAACGGATACACGACCGGCAGTTGCGCGGCCGGCGCGGCCAAGGCGGCGGTAATGCTTTTGCTCGGCTCCAAGGTAGGGGACGAAGTGGATATCCCGCTTCCAAACGGCGGGCGAATCTCTTTGCCTGTCCTCTTCTCGGCGATGGAAAAAGATTCGGCCAAAGTCGGCGTAAAGAAATATTCTGGCGACGACCCGGACGCAACGGACGGAGTAACGGTTTTCGCGCAATGTCGATGGGGAGTTTCAGGCGACGTGGTTTTCGAGGCGGGGGAGGGCGTCGGAACCGTGACGAAGAAAGGGCTTCAAATTCCACCCGGAGAACCGGCAATCAACCCCGTTCCGCGCAAGATGGTTCTCTCTGCCGTGCGCGAGGCGACTGACAGGGGAGTGATAGTCACCATCTCCATTCCAGGCGGCGAGGCCATCGCAAAGAACACCTTCAACCCGCGTTTGGGAGTTGTCGGCGGTCTTTCAATTCTAGGCACCACGGGAATCGTCCGCCCTTACAGCCATTCCGCGGTTAAGGATTCACTTAAATGCGCGCTCGACGTGGCGATGGCAAACGGCGGCAGTCGACTTGTTCTCACCGCAGGGAATATCGGCACAAAATCCGCCAAGGCGTTGTTCGGGCTTCCGTCTGAACGGGTGGTGGAGGCGGGAAACGAATGGGGATTTATGATTGACCTAGTTGCCGGGCGCGATCTGGACGGACTGCTGATTGTCGGGCACCCGGGAAAACTTGCAAAACTTCCGGCGGGGCAATGGGACACGCATTCCTCGCGCTCCGGCAGTTCGGCGTCGCTTGTCGCGGAGCTTGCAAAAAAAATAACTGGAGAAGATTTTTCTGACGTCACGACCGCCGATGGCGTTTTTTCGTCATTGGTGCCGGACGAGAGGAGGCGGGTTGGGGATGTCCTCGCCAAAAGCGTCGCCGAGGCCGTGGCGGGACGAATCGGCACGGGCGTTCAGGCGGACGTGGCGCTCGTAAATATGCAGGGGGAGTTGTTGGGGTCTTGCGGAGAATTGGAATTATGGCGGGCGTAAAACCTATAACGGTAGTCGGGTGCGGGCCGGGAAGCCCGGATTTACTGACGGAGGCCGCGCTTAATGCCGTTGCAGAGGCCGAGTGCCTTGTCGGCTCGAAACGACTACTCGCGCTTTTCCCGACCGACGGAAAAGAGACGATTGCGGAGGGGGCGGACGTTCAAAGGGCGCTGGAGGCGATTTCCGCGAGAATCGGAAAAAAAAGCGTCGCGGTTTTGGTCAGCGGCGACCCGGGAATTTACAGCCTCTCGGCGCACGTGATAAAAAAATTTGGGGTGGAAATGTGCCGCGTCATCCCCGGCATAAGCGCGGTACAATGTGCCTTCGCAAAAATCGGCGTGGAATGGGGCGACTACCATCTCGTGAGCGCACACGCGGGCGCGCCGAATGCGGACGCGGATTTTTTGGCGAAAAGATCGAAGATTACCGTTCTTGCCGGCACGAGGCAGGCGATGGAGTGGATTGCCGAACTGGCGAAAAAAATCGGCGAGGGTCGAAAAATATTTGTTTGTGAAAAAATGAGCCTTGAGGATGAAAAGGTCACGGAAACGAACGCCGACGGTTTGCGCGACATCGAGGCCTCGTCGCTCACTTTGGTGTTATTGATTAAAAAGGAATGCATGCAATGAAATACGGAACGTTGTACGGGATAGGGGTCGGGCCGGGCGACCCGGAGTTGATAACGGTGAAGGGGGCGCGGCTTTTGGCGGAGTGTAAAAACCTTTTTGTGCCAAAGGCGCGCATAAAGGCGGAGAGCGCCGCGTATTCCATAGTTGAAAAATACGTCACCGAAAAAACAAAAATCCACGAGCTTCTGTTCCCGATGGTCACCGACAAGGACGAGCTAGAAAAACGGTGGGCGGAATCCGCGGATAAAATAGCCGCCGTTCTCGCCACGGGGGAGGACGCGGTTTTTGTTACGCTTGGCGACGCGATGCTATACTCCACCTACATCTATTTAATCCGCGCCCTTCGCAAGGCGGCGCCGGAGGCAAAAATTTTCACCGTCCCGGGAGTCACCGCCTTTTCCACCGCCGCCGCGATGACGAATTTTCCGGTCGGCGTGGCAAAGGAGCCGGTGACCATAATCCCCGCCGCGGACGACCTAGAGGCGGTTCGCGCCGCGTTAAAAGGGGAGGGGACGGTAGTTTTGATGAAGGTGGGAAAAAGATTGCAAAATATACTGGAGGAGTTGGAGAAATCCAGTCTGATTGAAAGCTCCGTGTTTGTTGCTTACGCAGGGATGGAGGGGGAGCGCGTGGAGACCGACCTTCGGAAATTGAAAAACGAGGATCCGGAAACGGGCTATCTATCCACGATTCTTGTCTCACTTGGAGGAGGGAAATAACATGAAGGTGTATTTTGTCGGCGCCGGGCCGGGCGACCCGAAACTTTTGACCATCCGCGCCAAGGAGTTGCTGGAGTCGTGCGCCTGTTGCGTGTACGCCGGCTCGCTTGTCAGCCCTGAGGTTATTTCGCTAATCCCCAAATCGGCCGAGAAATACGATTCGGCAAAAATGGAGCTGTCTGAAATTGTGGCGGTTTTTAAAAAGGCGATGGAGAAAAATATCGACGTCGTCCGCCTGCACACCGGCGACCCGTCCATATTTGGAGCCATCCGCGAGCAGATGAACGAGTTGGACGCGCTGGGCGTGGCATACGAAACCATTCCTGGCGTTAGCTCGTTCCAAGCCGCGTCGGCCGCGCTTAATCTGGAGCTGACCGTCCCCGAAAAAGCGCAGGCGGTCATCTTGGGAAGAACCGGCGGCAGGACCCCCGTTCCGCCCGAGCAGGATTTGGACATGCTGGGCCGGACAAAGGCCACGCTCTGTCTTTTTCTCTCGGTGCAAAATCTGCGTGAGTCTGCGAAAAAACTTTCCAATCACCACGGTTCGGACTGCCCCGTGGCGGTGGTCAGCAAGGCATCCTGGCCCGACCAGCGGATAATCACGGGAACGTTGGCGGACATAACCGATAAGACCGAATCCGCCGGGATTGACAAGACGGCGATTGTGATAGTGGGCGAGGCGCTTCGCAGGAACCACGCCGCATCTCGTCTGTACGCGGGCGATTTTTCGCACGGGTTTCGGAAGGCCGGCGAATGAAGACCGCCGTCATAACGCTTTCCTACGAGGGGGCGAAGATTATGCGGCGCGTTGCCGAATTTTTGCCCGAGGCCGACCTGTTCGTGCACGACCAAGTTACGGAACAAATTTCCGCCGAGCGTTTTTCGAGGGTGGTGGATTTGACGGCGCGTATTTTTTCGCTTTATCAGGGCTTGGTGTATGTCGCGCCGTGCGGAGCCGTCGTCAGGGCGATCGCCCCACACATAAAGGATAAAACCACCGATCCGGCGGTTGTTCAGGTGGACGTGGGCGGAAGGTGGGCCGTGAGCCTTCTAAGCGGACACGAGGGGGGCGCAAACGCGCTTGCCGTTGTGGTTAGCAATGCAGTCGGAGCCGAGCCTGTGATTACGACCTCCACGGACGCGGCAAAAAATATCATCGTCGGCGTCGGATGTAGGAAGGACAAGGGGGCGGACGAGATTGTAGCGGCGGTAAACTCGGCGCTGGCGGAGGCCGGGGCCAAATTAGAACAAGTTCGATTTATGGCGTCCGCTGACGTTAAAAGAAACGAGCGGGGGCTTTTGGAGGCGGCGGAACGGCTTGGCGCGCCCCTGCGCTTCATTTCGTCTGAGGAGATAAGAAACTGTTCGCGTGAATTCCAAAAATCGGAATTTGTTGAGGCGAGCGTAAACATACCGGCGGTGGCGGAACCATGCGCACTTTTGGCCGGAAGGAGGACGTCATTAATACTAAGGAAAAAAGCTTACGAGGGAATAACGGTGGCGGTGGCAAAGGAAAGCTCTTTGTCGTTGGAATAGGGCCGGGAGGCAGGGCGGACAGGACGCACAGGGCCGAGGACGCCATAAGGCAGAGCGACTGCATCGTCGGTTATCAGCGGTATCTGGACAACATAGCCGACCTCACGCAGGGGAAGGAGCTAATCTCCAGCGGAATGACGCAGGAGACCGACAGATGTCGAGAGGCGTTAAAAAAAGTCTCCGAAGGGCGCGTGGTCGCGCTGATTTCATCGGGCGACGCCGGGGTTTACGGGATGTCCGGCCTCGCGATAGAGCTTGCGAAGGAGGACGGTCTGGAACTGCCGATAGAGGTTGTGGCCGGTGTTACGGCCGCGTGCGCCGCGGGGGCGCGTTTGGGCGCGCCGCTTATGCTGGACCACGCCGTAATATCGTTAAGCGACCTCTTGGTTCCGTGGGAAAAAATTAAAAAGAGGCTCGAGGCGGTCGCGGAGGCGGACATGGTGGTAGCGCTCTACAACCCTAAGAGCAAAAAAAGGGTGGAGCAGTTAAATGAGGCGGCGGAAATTTTTCTGCGCCACAGGTCGTCCGAGACCCCGGTTGGCGTCTGCACCAGCGTCGGATACGAGGGGGAAGAAAAAATCGTCCAGTCGAACCTCGGAAGTTTTCTTAAGGAAGAGATTGGCATGATGACCATCGTCGTGATTGGCAACAGCCAGTCGGTGCGGATGGGCGATTGGTTCGTCACGCCGCGCGGATACAAGGGCAAACGATTTTGATTCTTCTTTTGGGCGGAACAAGCGAGACGAGGCCGATTGCCCTCGCGCTTGCCGAGAAGGGGTTGGACGTTCTGGCTTCCACCGCGACGGACAACGAACTCGACGTCGGCAACCATCCGCGCATAATTCGCCGAAGCGGGAGGATGAACGAGGAGGAGATGGCGGAACTTATTTCAAGCAAGGACATCCGCCTGCTGTTGGACGCGTCGCATCCATACGCGGCGATTGTGCACCAAACGGCGTTTAACGCGGCAAAAAATACAGGCGTGCCTTATTTTAGGTTTGAGAGGCCGGGACTTGGCAAGGGGATTGAAAAAATTATATGGGCTGAAGGGCACGAAGACGCCGGGAGTTGCGCCTTTTCCTTCGGCCTTCCTGTTTTGCTTACCACCGGCTCGCGCAACCTCATGCCATACGTGAGATTGGCGAGGGAAAGGAGCATTCCGATTGTGGCGCGTGTTTTGCCGCATGTGGAATCGGAGGAGGCCTGCGTGAGGGCGGGGCTATCCGGCGCGGAGGTGATTTTCGCCAGGGGCCCGTTTTCGGTCGAGGAAAATCTGCGCGTCATCAAAGAAAACAAAATCGGCGTCGTCGTAACCAAGGACAGCGGCGCGGCCGGGGGAGTGGAGGAAAAGCTGGAGGCGGTCCGCATCGCCGGTTGCCGGCTGGTGGTCGTGGGCCGTCCGTCGGTTCCGGTTTCGGATGTTTTTACAAGCGTCGAGTCGGTCGTGGAATCGGCGTGCGCGCTTCTCCTGTTGCCTCATGGAACAATGTAACCAAAGTCAGGGTTGATTTTGAACCATCCGCCTCAAGAAAATGCATCGCGAATTTAAAATTTGAATTTAGTAAAAAAGGAGGCGGGGTGCGGATTTTATGACGCCGTGGGAGTGCGCGAGTTGGAAGAAAAGGCGCAGGCCCTCAATGTCGTCCGGGGCGAGGTCGTAGCGGATTCGGTTTAAAAGATAGTCCTCGCAGTCGGCACTGCTTGCGCCGTCCGGCATCTTCCACGTCCTGCAAATATCGTCGGTCATTCTTACGCCCATCATCTTCGATTTTTCCAACGCCGATATCGCCTCGTCGGCGTCCACCCCCTCGGCGACGCAAAGGGCGGCGAAGACGAACGGCTTTTTCGTGAATTTTAGCCATTCGCCGGCGAGGTCGAGGATAATCCGCCCGTTTTGGGGGACTGAGAACGCCTCGTCTCCGATTATCAGCTCCGCGTCGGCCTCCTTTGTCTCCGGGCCGACGAACACGGCATCGCTCTTATAAAAGGCCCGCAGAAGGAGTTTTAGGAGGGAGACGGACGTCCGGCTTCTCGCGTCGGCGCGGATTGTTTTGACGTCGGCGATTTTTTTTGCGGAGTGGAGGAGGACGGTTTTGACGTCCCCCATGGCCGATATGGAAAAGCCGGGGACGATTCGCAGGCCGGGAATCTCGGCGTATTCCGCGACCGGGATGAAGGCGAGGTCGAGTTTTTTTGCCTTTAGCATGTCGGCGAGTTTTGCGGGGGAGTCGAGCGTTATCTCGAAAGGCGGTTTTACGAGGCCCGCCGTTATCGGGTGGAGGATGGGCTGTGAGTTGAGGAAATCGTGGCACCCGAACCGCAGTTTTTTGTTAGGCAATTTCCCAAGACTTCCTAATTTTTTCATTGATAAGTCTTTTGCAGTGAACGATGGCGAAAATAGAGACGCAATCCTTTTTAGTTCGATACATGATTTTGTAGTTATGAAATATTATTTCTCTAAAAGTATCCATTTCCAACTCGGGGATTGTCCTGCCCAATTTGGGAAAATCTGAGAGGCTTTCAACCGATGAAATAAGCCAATCAATAAATTGTTCGCCGTAATATTCGGAGTCCTTTCCTATGTAAGCTTTTACGTCGATTAAATCTGCCAGCGCCGATTCGGTCCAATCAATTGTCATTTCGACAAAAGCCTTTTTTTCGCCTCCTTATGAGAAACAACCTTACCTGCCTTTAATTCGGCGAGACCCTTAGAGATTTTTTGTTTGACGTAAAACTCGTACATTATGTCGTCCCAAGTCGCCGTTTTCGGCAATTTATCTATCAACTTCCTTGCTTCTTCTTTTACGATGGTCATTTCAGAAATGCCTCCTATTAAATTATAAAATCAATTCGCCGCGGAGAGGGCGGGTTGCTCGCGGTTCAGGGCGTTGTACAGGGTGTCGCGCAGAACCGACTCCATTCCCGCCTCGCGTATCATCCCCTCCAACTGCGCGAGGGTTAGCGATTTGCCGGACTGCCCGCCCGCGGCGTTGGTTATTTTTTCCTCTATCACGGTGCCGTCTATGTCGTCCGCGCCGAAAAAGAGGGCGAGTTGCGAGATGGCCGGGGATATCATTATCCAAAACGCCTTGATGTGGTCGAAGTTGTCGAGCATCAGCCTTGCCACCGCGAGCATCCTTATGTCCAACTGGCCCGAGGTGAATGTGCGGTCGCTTAGCTCCGTGTTCAGCGGGTGGAACGCGAGCGGTATGAAGGCCATGAATCCGCCGGTTATATCCTGCAACTCCCTTAGGCGGACGAGGTGGTCAATCCGCTCCTCCGGGCTTTCGATGTGTCCGTATAGCATCGTGGCGTTGGAGCGAAGTCCGGTCTCGTGCGCTATTTTCATAACCTCCAGCCATCTGTCGCCGGAAATTTTATCGGGGCATATTTTCTTTCTCGTTTTTTCCGCAAAGATTTCCGCGCCGCCGCCGGGAAGCGAGCCGAGTCCCGCGCTTTTTAAGTCGGCCAACGTTTCTTGAAGGCTCATGCCGGAGATTATTGCGAAGTAGTCAATCTCCACCGCCGTGAACGCCTGCAGGTGGACGGCGGGGTACGCCGAATGGAGGCTTGAAATCATATCCCGGTAATAGGAATAGGGGAGGTCGGGATGAAGCCCGCCGACGATGTGAAACTCCGAGACGAGCGGATGGTAGCTTTTTTTCGCCTCGCTCATTATCTGTTCCAGCCCCATGGTGTAGGCCTCGGGGGTCCCTTTTTCCTTTTGGAAGGCGCAGAACCTGCATTTGTTCACGCAGAGGTTCGTGTGGTTTATGTGGCTGTTGATGATGTAGTGGGCGCGGTTCTGGTTTTTTCGCCTTCTTACGATGTCGGCCAGCCGCCCGACGGCGAGCAGGTCGGGCGTGTTCATGAGGAACAGCCCGTCCTCGAAGGAGAGTCGTTCCCCTTTTTCCACCTTGCTTTTTATGTCGTTCATGCACGTGCTCATGGGATGGATTATACATTAACCGGCTTTTTATATTCCATTTTCCGGGGAACGGGGTTAGAATCGGAAGGGTTCAAGGTTAGGCCCCTTCCATGCAATTAATTGTGAGGTAAGTTTCTGATGGCAGTCAAATTCGAGGGTATGCGGGTGCTTGTGGTGGACGACTACGAGAACACCCGGAAAAAACTTGTCGCGGAGCTTCAAAAGCTTGGGATTACGGTCATAGAGGCGGCCAACGGGCTTGAGGCGCTGGACGTTCTTCGGCGCGAAAAAAAGGTGGACGCGATTTTTACGGACATCGTCATGCCGGAGATGGACGGGTTTGAGCTGACCGAGGACGTGCGAAGCGTCTCCGACCTGCGTTCCGTTCCCATCGTCGTGGTCTCCACGCACGTAGACGGCAGTTACATAATGAAGGCTCTTCGCGTCGGCGCGGACGACTACATATCGAAGCCCATAGAGTCGGACATTGTGGCGAGGGTGATGAGCAGGATAATGACGTCGGTTCTGCCCGAAGGAGCGTCCGGCGGGAGGACATTATGAGCGACCACTCGTCGCGCGCCGAAAGCATGCTGGTGAAACTCCAGAATTTGGACGACCTTCTGACGCTTGCCGGGGAGGTGATAATCACCTCAAGCAACCTCGACCTGACGTATAAGAACCTCCAGCAGTTGCATTTAAAGGCCGAGCCGGTTCCGCGCGAGGCGGTGGACGCCGCCAAGGATTTGGCCGGGGCCTCGGCGATAATTTCCTCCAACCTGCACCATCTTGTGCAGGTGATAAGGACGGTGGACCTGCGCGACCTCAGCTTTAGGGCGCGGCGCCTGGTGCGCGACGTCTCCCGCAAGACGGGAAAGCGGATTCTGTTCGAGGTGGAGGGGGAGGACACGACCGTTGACAAGACGATAGTGGAGAAACTTTACGACCCCATTTCGCACCAGCTTAGAAACGCGATTGACCACGGCGTGGAGCTTCCCGCCGAAAGGTCTGCCGCCGGGAAGCCGGAGGAGGGGAGGATACTACTTCGCGTGTACAACAGCGAAAACGAGACGTTTGTGGAGATAGAGGACGACGGCGCCGGAATAGACATGGAAAAATTGCGCGCCAAGGGGCTGGCGATGGGGCTTGTACAGCCGAACGAGCCGTGGACGGAGGACGAGGCGCTTGAGCTTATGTGCACCGCCGGCGTGTCCACCGCCGGACAGGTCTCCGAGGTTTCGGGGCGCGGCGTGGGAATGGACGTTGTCCGCGAGCAAATTACAAACATCGGCGGGACGGTAAGCTTTAAGTCCGAGCGCGGCAAAGGCGCCGTCTTCACCTTCAGGGTGCCGCTTGTTTCGGCGGTGAACATAATGGACGGCCTTGTGGTTCGTTCCGGGCCGTATTTTTTCGCCTTTCCGATATCGAACGTCGTGACCACGATGTCGGTCGGCAGGAAGCAGATTCACACCACCCTCCAGAAGGGGGAGATGGTGAAGTATCTTGACCACCTCCTTCCGCTTCACGACCTGAACTACCTTTTGGAGAAGGAGAGGCTGACGGACGAGGGGGCGGTGGTGTCGGTGCTTGTGATAGAGCACAAGGGCGTCAGCGTGGCGCTTAAGATATCGGAGTTTTACTCGCCGCAAAAGCTGGTGATAATTTCCTTCAACGACGCGCTTTCGGTAAACGGTCTTTCCGGCGCGACCATACTTGGCGGCAGGAAGCTCGGCTTTATTATGGACGTGCCGTCCTTGATTGACCGGGCGATGGGGCGACGCGGGATGCGCTCGGCAAAAAAAATGGCCGAGTCTGCCAAGGCCGCCGCCGGGCGTTCCGAAAAGGCAACCGCGTCGGCGCAGGCGGCTGTGAAAGCAGATGAGAAGGGCAAATCCGCCGAGGTTCACGAGAGCGCCGACGTCATAACCGACGAAAAACGCGAGGAGACGGCGACGGCCATGCAGGAGTTCATCGTGGAGGTTGAAAAACTGCTTCCCACGTTGAACGGGGCGATTTTTTCGCTGGAGTCACAGCCGGACAACGTTGAGGAGTTGAACAAGGCCTTCCGCCTTTACCACACCATAAAGGGCAACTTCATTATGATGGGGCTTACGAAAGGGGGCACCACCATACACGGGGTGGAGTCGGTTCTTGACCGTCTTAGGAGCAAAAAACTCGACATGTCGCCCGAGGTGATGGACGTGTTGATGGACGGCGCGGCCTACATAGAGGACGTGGTTCGGCAGAGCAAGGCGGGGAGTTGGAAGGACGAGTCCGGCGAGACTATAATCGAGCGGACTGCAAGAATTCTCCCGGAGGAAAAAACCGGGCCGAGGGCGGCGGTGGACGTCGCGTCCGGCGAGATTAGATTTTCGCACGAGGCGGCCTACAGAGTCATCCAGTACAAAAAACTTAAAACGCCGATCTACCATTGCTTTATCGAGTTTGACCCCGGCAAACAGCCGTCGTTTTTGGTAGCGTGCCTCATTTACAAGCGGTTCATGGAGGTGGGGGACGTGCTCGGCTCCCTCCCGTGGCTGGAGGAGCTTGAAAAAGGCTCCGCCGAGAATAGAATTAGGATTCAGTTCGCCTCCAACCTCGACGCCGCGCTTCTGGAGGAGTCGCTAAAGGGAATATTGACCAAGCACTACGGCGCGCAGGTTTTTAAATTTAGCAGGTTTGAATGAAAGCGCCGGCGTACATGGTCAACTGCGAGTTCGCCTCGCCGGACAAGGAGCTACGCAAGCTGATTGCCGCGCGCGACATGGAGATGGTGGATCTGGACATCGGAGGCGACCACGAGGCCGTGATTTCGTTGCTAAAGGACAGGGAGTCCGGCGTGGTGTTTATTCCCACCGCGTGGCTCGACATGTTTTCGGTGAAGGTTTTAAACGGCATCGTCTCGCTAAAGACGCCGTTCGAGACGGTCATCTACGGGCCGCCGCCGGACATGAAGTATCTCATCGCGGCCTACAACTCCGGCCTTTCGGCCTATTTGGAGATGCCGCTGAACAAGGATCTCTTCACGCAGGTGCTCAACAGGCTAAAGGCGCGGATGGCCGAAAAAATAGCCTTTGCGCGCGACATGTTCAGGCTAAAGGAGATTGACAAGGGGGGCGGCACCACGATTTTGTCGCCCCAGATGGTGGAGCGCGATCTCTGCCTCGCCAAGGCGTTTGTGGACGTGGTGAACAAATCCGGCCCCCTGTTCGACGGCAACGTGGTCGTTCTGCTTGTCTCCTCGTCGCACGCACAACAGCAGATTTTTGAAAAATTCCTCAAGTCGCTCGGGATAGAAGTTATTTTGGCCGGCGGGGTGGCGGAGGCGGCCACGGCCCTTGCGGAGGCCCCCGGTTGCCGGATGGTGGTGTGCGACCTTGTTTTGCCGGACGGCGGCGCCACAACCTTGGTGGACAAGCTGAGGAAATCGCTGAAGTCCGAGATGCCGAGATTTGTCGTCATAACCGCGTCGCCGGACAAGGTTTGGGAACTTCTAGCCCCGGAGACGCATATTGACGACGTGATTGTAAAACCAAACCCCGATTTCGGGGTGGAGTCCATCCTCCCCACGATTATAGCCGGGATTTACCAGACGCGCGTAACTTAAGGAGCGCTTTTACACGGCGGCAGTTGGCCCCGCCTAAAATCCTGTGGGTACACGCCTGGTAGGTACGCTCTTTAGAGTGTACTTTGGCGCGAAGCGCCAAACCAAAGGTGTACAGGCTGAAGCCCGTACCTGCCGAATTTGCTGTCGTACACCCCAAAGTGTGTACCCACCGATTCGCGGTTAAATGTGGTAGACTTTCGCATTATGAAGATAGGAATACTTACCGGAGGGGGGGACTGCCCCGGCCTTAACGCAGTCATACGAGGCGCCGTTCGCGCCGCTACCCACAAATACAAGTGGGAGGTCATCGGCTTTTTAAACGGGTACAAGGGGCTGGTCGAAAACCGCTCCCGTCCACTTACGTCGGCGGCGGTCAGCGGCCTTCTCGACAGGGGCGGCACCATAATCGGCACCTCCAACGTGGACAATCCGTTTTCCTTCGCGGAGATTGTAAACGGCAAACGCACCCTGCGCGACGCGAGCGACGACGTGGTTCGGACGTACAAGGAGCACAAGCTGGACGCGCTGATAGTGGTCGGGGGCGACGGCACGCTTTCGATAGCCCTGCGGCTTTGTAAGGAAAAAGGGCTGAACATCGTCGGCGTGCCGAAGACGATTGACAACGATTTGTCCGCCACGGACTACACCTTCGGGTTCGACACGGCTGTCGGCATTGTTACCGACGCGGTTGACAGGATTAAAACCACCGCCGAGTCGCACGAACGGGTCATGGTGGTGGAGGTAATGGGGCGCGACACGGGATGGATTGCGCTATTCTCGGGCATCGCCTCGGGCGCGCACATAATCCTGATACCCGAGATTCCGTACGACTTGGGAAAAATGGTGGAGAAGATTTACGAGCGCGAGACGCTTGGCAAGCATTTTTGCGTCGTCCTCGCGGCGGAGGGAGCCAAGCCGATCGGCGGTGACGTGACGGTTAAACGGCACGTGAACGACCCCTCGATGGGGATTCGGCTCGGCGGAGTGGCGAACGTGGTTGCAAAACAGGTCGAGGATCTTACGGGGATTGACACGCGGGTGGTCACGCTGGGGCACGTTCAGCGCGGCGGCACGCCGTCGGCGTTCGACAGGATACTCTGCTCGCGCTTGGGTGTGTGCGCTATGGACATGGTCGCCAAAAAACAGTTTGGCATGATGGCGTGCCTAAAGACTCCGGAGATAAAGGCGGTTCCGTTGGAGCAGGCGGCGATAAACCGCAAGGTCAGCCCGGACGACCCGATGATAGCCGAGGCGCGGGCCACCGGCATATCCTTCGGCGACGGCCTGTAAGGCGCAAAACCCGGAGGCCAAAACGGGTATGAACCACGAAAGACGCGAAAAATCACGAAAAGGGGAGGGTTGGTTTTGTCCGACCCCCAAAGTAATCCCTTTCGTGTCCTTTCGAGTTTTTCGTGGTTACTATTACTCTTCACGTCTGCGGTTGTTCTTTAGTTGCACGGGGGAGTGATGGAAATAGCTGTTTCGTCCTTTGCCGGCGCCTTGGAGATTATGGAATTCGAGATCGACGAAAAGGGGCCGGACGGCGCGACGATAAACGGGCTTTACGGCATCAACGTCAGCAAGGTGGGGGAGGTCATAAAAATCCCGGAAAAGATCTCGCCCACCGCGATGGACCATCCCGCAATCGAGGGGGTCATAGACCTTCGCGGGGAGGTCATCCCCGTTATAAACCTCCCAAAGTGGCTGGGAAAGTACTACGTCGGCTTTAAATACGAGCGGATAATAATCGTGGAGTTCAACGACCTCAAGGCCGGCCTGATTGTGAGCAGGGTAAACAGAATACACAAGGTGCCCTACGACCATTTCACGCCGCCGACGGCCATCATGCGCGGCGGCTCCAAGCTTGCCACAAGCGGGGTTGTGCGCAACGAGGGGCGGCTTTTGCTGGTGATAGATTATGAAAACCTCATGACCGACATTGACGAGGATGCCTTCGCGGATTACGACGAAATTCCCGCCGCAACCGGCAGGGGAGGCACGGTGATGGTGATTGACGATTCCGCTATGGTCAGGGGCGTTTTAAAAAATGTTTTTATCAAGGCGGGCTACCGTGTGCTTGAGGCCGAGAACGGCGCGGACGCGATGGCGCTACTCGACGAGAAATCGGCGCATTGGGAGAAGGATGGCGTGGCGGCGGAGGACGCGCTTTCCGCTGTTGTGACCGACATGGAAATGCCTCTGATGGACGGCGCGTTGTTTGTAAAACGAATGAAGTCGGACAAACGGTTTAAAAATGTTCCCATCGCGGTTTTTTCCTCGGTAGTGAGCGACGAGATGAAGGGCGGCTGGATTTCAGCCGGCGCAAGCGCGGTGGTGGCAAAACCCGGTTTTGCCGAGTTGGTCGGGTACGTCAACCAATTTTCCGTCTCCTCCTCCCCCGCATAGAACACCGAAATTTCGGCGGGTACACGCTTTAGCGTGTACTTCGGCCTGGAGAGGCCGACCAAATTATTTTCGGCAACCTCCATCAGGTAGCGGTGATGCACGCTCTAATTTGGAATGCACAAGAATATGGTCGTTTACTGCCGTCGCTTGCGCGGCAAGGTACAGGTCGCAGTAAACGACCAGATGCTTCCGACATACAAGTCAGAGTGTGTATTATTGCCACTAATGGTAGGCACGGCAATCCTGCCGTGAGGGTTAATGGGAGGCAAGATTGCCTCCCCTACCATTCTGCAGCAATCCAAGTCAGATACCCACCAATATTTTATCTGTGGTATAGTGCGCGTGGAGAAAAAGAGAACCTCCGGCGGGCAGGGGGGGGCGCACCGCCGGAGGCGTGAGATACGTCGTTACCGGAGAACCCGATACCGACGCGAGTGGTCTAAATTTCGGTGGGTACACACTTTAGTGTGTACATCGGCCCGTCAAGGCCGACCAAATTTTTGCCGTTTGCACGGCAAGGTACAGGCTGAAGCAGGTACCTACCGAGCCCGTACCTACCGACCTCATTCTAAAGTTGTCCTACCGATTTAAGTTATGCGTAAACGCGGAAGTTGACGTCTTGGAGGAGATTGTCCTTGCTCTCCACCCCGCCAAGCCATTCGTAATCCACGTTTCCGCTTTCAACCTGGTCCGCTATCTTGTTAAATCTCGTCAAATGGTCGTTTGTCCGCTTAACCGCGTACTCGACCATCGTCCCTGTTTTCATGATGAACGCCCAGTCCGAGGCCTGCGCCAGCATAAGCTCGCGCGCCGCCTGGTTTAGAGGGCGTTCCTTGCCGTTCGCCGAGCCGGAATATTTCCTGCTCAAATGAACCATTCTCTCCGCTGACCTTACGAGGTGCGGATAAATCCAATCGTTGCTCCCCTCGAGCCATACCTCGGCGTAGCCCTTGTAGCCCCACGAGGACATGGTCGGCTGGCACACCTGGTTCCTCGGAAACTTTTGAAGGTATTCCGACGGCGTTATGGTCTTAAAGACGTCCTGGTCGAAGTTGATTTTCCTCAGCAGGAAATTCAGCCAGTCCGGCCCCTCGTGCCACCAGTGGCCGTACAACTCCGCGTCGTACGGGGCGACGATGATGGGCGGTTTGCCACCCATCACCTCGTTTAGGTGATCTATCTGCTTCTCCCTGTTGAACATGAAGTTGCCGGCGTGCTCGGCGGCCCTTTCCATAGCCAAGTACTGGTTGTACGGAACCTTCTGGTCGGTCTTCCCCGTGATGGCGTAATACTTAATGCCCGTGAGCTTTCTAAGCCCGTTCGGCTGTATGTAGTCCTTAACGTAGTCGAAGTCGAGGTCGTAGCCGACGTCGCGGTAGAAATCGCGGTAGCACGGGTCGCCCGGATATCCCTCCTCGGCTGACCAGACCTGTTTGCTGGACTCAATGTCCCTGGCAAAGGCCGCCACGTTGTTCGGCGTGAACACCGGGGCGTAAACGCCGTATTTCGGCCTTGGCGAGGCGTGTAGCACCGCGTGGGTGTCCACGAAGAAGAATTTAATCCCCTCCTCGCGCAGAATCTTGTCCAACCCGGGGTAGTAGGCGCACTCCGGCAACCATATGCCGCGGGGGCGTCTGCCGAAGTTTTTTTCGTAGTGTTCGGCGGCGGTCCTAATTTGCGCCCTAACCGCGTTGGGGACGGACTCCATAAGCGGCAACCAGCCGTGCGTGGCTCCGACGGTGATGATTTCGAGCACGCCGCGGTCTTGAAACTCTTTAAAGGCCGTTACGATGTTTTTATTGTAACGGTTTACAAACAAGTCCCTTGCGTTGGCAAACTTCCAGTGATACATGAGGGCCAGGTCGTGGAACTCGCGCTGGAATTTGGTGCGTTCCACCTCTTTCTCGGCAAGCTCCACCAGCTTGTTGATGTGCCTTATGTAGCGTTCCTGAAGCAGTCCGTCCGTCAGCATCGAGATGAGCGTGGGGGACATGGACATGGTGATTCTAAAGTCCACCCCGTCCCGCACAAGGCTGTCGAACACGCTGATAAGCGGAACGTAGGTCTCGGTTATAGCCTCGAAAAGCCAATCCTCCTCCAAAAACGTGTCGTGCTCCGGGTGGCGCACGTAGGGGAGGTGGGCGTGTAATACTATGGAGAGATATCCCTTCGGCGTTTTCATTCTGCCATCACCTCTTCAAGGACTTCCTTGTTTTGGAAGACTGTTGTGCCTCTTGTCACCGTGGGGGTGATTGTCTTTTCAAATTTGCCGTTGGCCGAGACCGCCTTTGCGTCCAGAACCTGTATTCCGTCCGGCAGGGCGAACCGTGCGCTGAACGTGCCGTCCGGCCTTAAGTCAACCTTTTTGCCGAGCAGAGTCACGTGCGCGTCCGGCTCGGTGGCTCCGTATACGATCAATTCGCAGTCGAGTCTGAACCAAAATTTATCGCGTTCGTTTTTCGGCCTTATGGAGCCGCCCAATGAGCTAAGTCCGCCGGAGGATGTCTCCCCCGAAAGCCTTTGCCGCATCATTTCGGTAAGCTCCATGCTTGCGGCTCCGCTTCTGGCCTTAAATCCGCCGCTAAGGGCGTACATCTGCCAAAAATAATCGTCCGCCACCATCCATTCCTCGTCGGTTCGGTTGGAAACGCCGTTTCGCGGGGTTCCCACGACGTTGGAGCGCGCCATGACGTAAAATTCGCCGAGCGCGTTTTTTAGGCCCACCTCAACCACGTACATCCTGTCGTCCTCCGGCACGTTTATGTACCATGTTCCCTTGACGTCGTTTACGTCAAGGTCAAAATGTTTGTGGGCGTTAAGGCCGTTAAAGTTTATGTCGGTAACATCGTACACCCGAAGCGCCTTGTGAAAATGGGCGAGGTTTATCTTGTTGTCCCTTGCGGTTTCGGTTGGTTTGTTCGGATGCAAATCCCACGATGTGAAGACCCAAAACGGGTCGCACACGAACAGCATTATTCGGTTGTCCTCGAACCTGTCGGGGAGGCCGATTGCCTCAATATGTTCCTCAACGTTCGCAATGTAAAACTTTGATTTTTCAATATTTTCTTCGTTGGACAGCGAGGGTTTTCCAATGATGTTGGATTGAAAAATCGGGGCCTTGAAGGTCGCCGGGGCGGACTTTTTGACCGGGACGGTTTTGGCGGATTTCGGAGCCGGGGTGGCCTCGGCCCTGAAGCTTGCCACCGGCTTAACATTCCGGGTCTCTTCGACCTGTTTTTTTACTTCAACCTTAACGGCGGGTTTTGCTTTTGTCTCCGCCTTGACCTCTTTTGTTTTTCCGACGGCGCGGGCGACAACGGACGATATCCCCGCTTTTACTTTCGACAACGCGCTCGGTTTTGCCTTAATTGCAACAACCGCAGTGGTCTCTTTTTTGGGGGCCGACTTGACCGCCTTCTTGGCCGGTTTTGCGTCCGCCTCGTGGGCTTTTAAAATTTTCTTTAAAATCCCTTCTTTGGTTTCGGAGGGCTTGAACTCCAATTTGAAGTTTTTCTTGCCAAGTTTGATAAGCTCGTCTTTCGTGGATGTTTTTAGGTCAGATTTCTTTATTGTTGTCATGCCTTTATATGTAAGCCAGATGCGTACCAAGGCGGGGGTGAGCTTAATAGCCTGAAAACACGTCACTTTTGTTTTACTACATATTTCAAATCTTTGAAACGGGGCATTTGCGCCCCATCTACTGCGTTGTTTTACCCCATAAATATGAGAATCGATTTTTGCATATACTACATTCTAATTACCTTTACTTAATGTGGAAGTTCTATTGTGGTGCGGTGCGTGACAAATTTGTACACTAATACATCCGGCGGGAGCAAAAATATATACGCGTCCGAGTCAGCCTTTTGTAAAGCCTTTGTAAGGCAGTGTAAATAAAGCGGTTGCTATTTAAGGTTTTTGGCGTCGTCTCTGCACTTGTGGTTGGACGGCATCGGTTGAGAAACCGTTGCATGTTTTTTACCACTAAACTTTTTATGGAGACTTGGTTATGAAAAAAATGAGCATATTGGTCGTTACAATTCTGGCATCTTTTGCTTTGACCTCCGCCCCGCTGGCGCATAAGGCGTTTGCGGACAACAAGGATTCCGGAAAAAGTCACCGGAGCCAAAAGGAAATTGACAAGGAGAACAAGGACGACAAGGACAGGGAGGACGTCGAAAATAAAAACAAGGCGGATCGCGACTCCTCCGTAAAATCCCACGGCAACAAAAGGATTCACAACAACGAGGGGAACGAGCCGACCTCCGCAGGCGTGGCGACGGCCGACGATGAAGGCAAGAGCAAGGATTTGCATGGACATAAAGACGACGACCACAAAAATAAAGAGACCCACGACACGGGCAGGGACGTTTCCCGCAAAGACGGAAAATCCGACGACAGAAACCTGACTCCCGCGCCAACGAGGAGGCAGTAAACGATCAGATGCTTTCGACATGCGGGTCAGAGCGTACATCAGCGCCACTTGATGAAGGTTGCCGAATGCAGTAATTCATAAGCCGGGGGCGGGACAAACCTCCCCGTCCCCGGCTCCCCCTTTTTAGATTAGTAATTTAACCGCAACATATTAATGATGTATCATTAGTGGTCGAAGGGGTTCGCTATGGCGTCTCAGGTCATATTTTGACGTTTGGGGGAATTATGGACGGGCTTGACTTTCCTTACACGACATTCCGCTTGGCCGACCGTTTGTTCGGTCTGGAGAGTTCTTACGTTCATGAAATGCTGGTTCTGCCGGAGCTCGCCCACGTTCCCACGGCGAAGGAACACATCCGCGGTGTCATAAACATTCGAGGCAAGGTCATACTGGTGGTTGACCTTCGGAAAATGATGCGCATGGCCACCGTCACCGAGGACACCGAAAACCTTATCGAGCTTTTGGGAAAACGCGAACAAGACCACCTAAATTGGATCGCCGAGCTTGAAAACTCCATTAAGGAGCGCCGAGAATTCAAACTGACCACGGATCCGCATAAATGCGCCTTCGGGAAATGGTACGACGCGTACAAGGCCAAGAACGTCATGATGGAAAACCACCTTAAAAAATTCGACGCCCCGCACAAGCGAATTCACGCGCTTGGCACGGAGGCGGTGGCCCTGGCCAAAGACCAAAAATATGACGATGCGCTGGCGTTGGTTGCCCGGGAGAGAATGGGGACTTTGTCCCTTCTTGTAAACCTGTTTGCGGAGGCCAAAACGCTGTTGCGCGAAACCATGCGCGAGATTGTAATCGTTCTTGGAAACGGGGAGAACTCCATCGGCGTGTCGGTTGACAACATTGAATCGGTGGAGCATCTGAAGGAAGGCTCCATAGAGGACATCCGGGGAATCTCAACGGAGTTTAAGCACGCGCTCGTCACAAAAATTGGCAAGACCTTAAGGGGCGAAAAAATCGTGATGTTGATTAACACTTCGGAAATTTTTCAGGACTCCAACCCCGTGGCCCGGACGGTTGTGGCGGAAGCGACCGGCGCTTAGTCTCTTATCTTCGCGCGGTAGTCGTCCATGCATTTTTGCGAGCAGAAGTAGTGACGCTCGCCGCGAAAAGTGCCGGAGAGCGAATGTCCCGCCGAGACGTATGCCCCGCACTCCGGGTCGCGCATCATTTCCTCAACCGCGCCCCCTTGGGGCGGTCTTCGGGTCTGGGCCTGCCCGGAGTTTCCCATGCCGACCTTAAAGGCCAACCGTACTTTAAACAACATCAGCAGGAGCCTGAAGACAAACTTCAGAAGCGACCAGACGAACATTATCAGGATTAGAAGTGCGAGAAACCTTAAAAATGCGGCAATCATCGGTTCAATTACGGCCAGTCAGCGCGGTTTTACGAACATCGTTTCCGCATAGTCGCACATCAGATGTCCTATCATTATGTGCGCCTCTTGGATTCGCGGCGTGTCGTTGGACGGGACGCATATGCAGACGTCGGCCAGTTTTTTAATTTCCGCCTTTTCGTTGGAGCCGGTCATGCCGACGGTTTTAATTCCCATTTCCTTCGCCTTGCGAATGGCGTTTAGGATGTTGGGAGAGTTGCCGCTTGTGGTTATTCCGACGAGCAGATCCCCCTTCTTGCCAAGCCCCTCCAACTGCCGGGAGAAGACAAGGTCGTAGCCGTAGTCGTTCCCGATCGCGGTGAGGGCCGACGTGTCGACCGTAAGGGCGACGGCGCCGATGGAGGCGCGCTCCTTTTTATACCTTCCTACGAATTCCGCCGCCAGGTGCTGGCAGTCGGCGGCGCTTCCCCCGTTTCCGCAAAAGATAATTTTATTCCCCATCTGGATGGCGTCCGACGCGAGGGTGCAAAAGGCCTCGACAGACTTGAGGCATTCGGGAGTGTTTAGAACCCCTTGAATAACCGTTATGTGGGATAAAATCGAGTTTTTCAACTGTTCCATTCCGCCAATTATATAATCAACTCGTCCGGATTTGGAAATAAATACGTCCGGTTTTTAAAGCGGATGTTATAATGAAGCCGAGAAGATAGGTGGCGTGGTAGACGCGGAAGCCGAAGACATAAACAACAATGGCCGCCTTGAATTTAAGGAACCACCAAGCCTCCTTAAACCCACTTACCTCCCCACAAGGCGGCCATTAAATCGGGGTTCCTTCTAAGTTGCGCTTCTCTTTCTTTTGTTTTACACTCGACACACCGAGCCGTTTTTACGTTGATTCTTTGACTGTGGCGCGTAATCGTAAAATACAGCGGAGGGCGTATGGAAAATCAGGGGAAGGCTTAGACTATGCCCAAGGGAGAGGTTCAAGAGATACTAGAATTCCAGGCCTCTCTTAAAGAGGCTCGCGAAAAGCTGTCGGTTCTTTCAAACAAGAAAATATTCATAATCAGCGGCGACAAATATGTGCGTGAATTGGTCAGGGGATATTTTGAAACGCTTGGTTTTCCTTCCGAACAGCTGAGAATCAGCGGCACCCCCGGGGACGTCATAGTGAACATGAAGCAGGATCCCGATTTTGTGGACATGCTTATCTGCCCGATTAGGAAGGTGGAATCCGCCGTGGGGGGGCAGACGGGTCTTCAACTTTTGAGTTTTGTTAAAGATAGATTGTTGGAGACGAATTCGAAAAAGAGCATCCCGGTTATTTTCATGGACAAGGCGTTCGACAAACAGGACGTGGGCGGGGCGGTTAAGGCCGGCGCGACCTCGCTGTTGCTCCTCCCCTCAAACCCAGCCTTCTTCGGAAATAAAATAGCGGCGGCGTTCGAAAAACAAATGCCGGTTTCCCCGTCCAACGACGATGTGTCCGTGCTGGTGCTGACGGGCAACAAGTACCGGGAGCAGGGTCTGTTCGACCAGGCGATATCGTATTACAACAAGGCACTGGCCCTTGGCGGCGAAAACGTGGACATTCTAAACGAGAAGGCCGGCGCGTTTTTATTAAAAGGGGACTTGGAAAGCGCCATCGCGACCTACAAGCGCGTCGTGGCATTGGAGGCGAACTTCTTGCGGGCGTACCAAGGGCTGGGTGACGCCTACTCCCAGCTTGGAAACATTGGCGAGGCGAAAAAGAATTACGCCAAAGTGTTGGAATTGGAGCCGCAAAACGTGCAGGTCTACAACAATCTTGGAAACATCTGCCAGGAGGAGGGGGATTTCTCCTCGGCAAAAGCCCATTTTACAAAGGGAATCGAGGTCAACCCAAAGTACGCCAAGAACTATCTGGGGCTCGCAAAAAATTTCGAGCTGGAGGAAAAGCACGAGGACGCGCTTAGGGTTTATAAAAATGGCATTGCGGAAAACCCGTCGCTTACGATTCTTCACATAACAGCGGGGAATTTCTGCCTTAAGCACAACATGAACACCCATGCCGAGGAGATATTTGGCAAGGCCATCGGCGTGAATGAAAACCACCTGCACCTATATAACAGGATGGGGCTGGCTTTGCGCAGGCAGGGGAAGTACGACATGGCGATTGCCAACTACGCAAAAGGGCTGAAGTTGAAGGCGGATGACCCGAACCTTCGATACAACCTCGCAAAGGCCCTTTTTATGAAGGGGGAGGACGAAAAATCGCTGGAGGCTTTGTTTGTCGCGATTAAGGGCGATCCCAGCCTGTTGGAGGCCGTGAAGGGAGACCACGAGATGACCAAGCTCTTGGAGCGTTACCCCGAAAGATTCGACGCCCTCTAAAACGCCCTCGTTCTTTTTCTTTCATGTTACTTTTGGGTTGTGGCGCGTGTTAATATATCGCCCTGAATGAAAATTGGAAATGAAGAAAGAGTGAGGGAACTTCTCGGGCCCGTTTTGGAGCGGGAAGGGGTGGAACTCTACGACCTCACTATGTCCGCCAACAAGCGCAACTCCCTGTTTAGAATTTACATCAACAAGCCGGGCGGCGTCACGCTCGCCCATTGCGAGGCCGTAAGCAACCAGCTCTCCGCGGTACTCGACGTGGAGGATATGTTTCCCGGCTCCTACACGCTTGAGGTCTCCTCGCCGGGCCTGACCAGAAAGCTGACCAAAAAGGAGCATTTCCTGAAAAGCGCCGGTTCATACGCTGTGATTGCCTTCAAAAAAGGGTTCGCGGGCGGCCTTTCCGAAGTGTCCGGCTTTTTGGAAAACCGCGAGGACGGCGGATTTAGGGTCCGGCTCGACGCAGGCAAAACCGTGGATTTTAATTTTGACGACGTGGCCAGGGCAAAGCTCGACCTCGAACCTGGAAAAGAGATATGAAAAAGAAGCCGGTAAAGAAACCCGAAGCGGAGAACCTTCGCTCGATAATCGCCGAGGTGGCAAAGGAGAGGGGGATTTCCGCCGACGTGCTGGTGCAGATTATCGAGTCCGGCATTTCGCTTGCCGCGCGGAAAAAAACGCGCATTCCCAACATCGTCTCAAAATTTAATCCGGACGACGGCACCTTCACCCTTTGGCAGATGAAAATGGTCGTCGCCGTCCCGGTGGATATGACGGCGGAGATATCGGTGGAGGACGCAAAGCCGCTGGACAAATGGGCGAGACCAGGAGCGGACGTCGCCACGCCCTTTGAGCTTCCGGACTTGGGCAGGGTGGTCGGCACGACCACTCGAAAAATAATGCAAAAGAGCCTGCGCGAGCTTGAGATAGAGCAAAAAGCCGCCGGATACGCGGCGCAGTTTGGAAAAATGTTGATTGCAACGGTGGAGGCGGTGAACGAGACCGAGGATTATCTTCTAAAGGCGGGGGACGACCTTGCCGTTATGCCCCGGCAGGAGCAGGCGTTTCGTGAGTCGTTCAAAAAGGGGGAAATCGTCAAGGTAATCATCATCGGGGCCGAGGTGGAGGGGAGCAATCCCGTTTTCGTCGTTTCCAGAACCCATCCGTTGTTGCTTCGGCATCTCTTTACCCGCGAGGTGCCCGAGATTGCCGACGGGAAGGTGATAATCAAATCGCTCGCCCGCGACACGGCGGGGCGCTCCAAGGTCGCAGTTGTAAGCACCAATCCCTCGATAGACCCGGTGGGGGCCTGCATCGGGCCGAACGGGGCGAGGGTGCGAAACATTATCAAGGAGCTAAAAGGGGAGAACATCGACGTCATCCAATGGCACGACGACCCGGAAAAATTGATAACGGAGGCGTTGAAGCCGGCGATTGTGAAATCCGTGCGATGCAATAAGGAGTCGAAAGACGCATGGGCCACCCTGGACCCGGATCAGCAGGCGGTTGCCGTCGGCAAGAAGGGGCTTAACATAAGGCTCGCCTCGCGGCTGACCCATTGGAACATACACGTTAATTAAAGCAGTAAAAATGTCGCACCCGCGAAATCGCGGGAAATAGGGGAAACGTGAGGAGCAAGATAATGGACTTTGGCGGACTGCGGTTTTTGATATCGCTTTCCCTGTTCATCGCGATTTATTTCGGGATGAACCATTTCATTTTTTACCGTCTCTCCACCGGACTCTTTCCGGACGGACGGTGGGTTCTGCCTCTGAGGATTTTACTGTTTTGCGGCGCCATGACGTTTTTTCTCGGAATGTTTTATAGGGTTTGGCCGCCTCTGTTTAATCTTCTTCGGTTCGGCAATTATTGGTTTGGGTTTTGCGACCTCGCCATAACCGTCCTTTTGTTAAAGTACCCGTTTGATTGGATGTTTCCGGGGTTGTTGAGGGAGGTGACCCTTGTCGCGCTGGGAGTAATATTGGCGTTGACCGCTTATTCCATTTATAACGTCTCGCGCCCGTTGCGGGTTACTAATATAAATTTACGTTCCGACAAGTTTCCAGCCTCCGCCCCGGCCTTTAGGCTTGCCCACATATCGGATTTGCACCTTAGCAGGCTTAAATCGGCGGAGTGGGTTGAAAGCGTGGTGGCGTCCGTCAACGCCCTTTCGCCGGACGCCATCGTGATAACCGGCGACATGATAGACGACAAAATGCCAGAACTGGGCATGTTCATACCGGCGATGAAAAAACTAAGCGCAAAATACGGGGTTTTCGCCGTGCCGGGAAACCACGACTATTATTCGGGGCTGGACAACATGAGCGAATTTGAAAGAGCCGCCGGCGTAAGAATCCTGCAAAACGAGAAAACAGAGGTGGGCGGGGTTTTGGAAATTTTTGGGGTGGACAACGAAATTCTTTCTCCAGCGCGATATGAGGCGGTTTTGGAAAGGGGGACGAAGGGCGGCAGACTTCCGATTGTAATGCTAAAACATAAGCCGACCGGATTCGGGCCGGCGTCCGAGAAAGGGGTTTTCCTGCAGTTGTCCGGCCACACACATGCGGGTCAAATTCCGCCTCTGGATTTAATCGTTCGCCTCGTGTATGAGTTTCCGTTCGGCCTGTACCAACGCGGCGGTTCTTACATCTACACCACCTGCGGGTCTGGCACGTGGGGCCCGCCTATGCGCCTTTTCTCCCACTCCGAGGTCGTGCTGATTACAATCTCACGATAGCCCTGCTTGTACCGCAGTACGCAATTATTCTGTAAACCTTCCACTTTTAAAAGCCGATAGTTAATCAAATAGAGTGGTTCGTTTTTGAACCTGCGTCTTAATCGGAACGTGGAAAAAGGAGCTTGGTCATGGCACATGAACTGATGGTGGAGTCCGAAATATTCCCGCAGGAGTTGTTTAAAGAAGATTATCAGCGCAAGATATACAAACTGTTTCGAGACTTAATAGACGCCTTTGGAAAACGCGTGGTTGTGACCCGAAGATGGGACGACAAAGAGTCGTACCACATCTGGCGAGGCGAGTTGCACGACGCGCAACGTGAAAAAAGGGTGCAGTTCAGTTTTGGCGTCAGCGACAACCTTCGCATGGGCGGAATATTGAAATCAATCCCGTTTGTGGAGCCGGACGTCGCCATGCGCGATCCGTACGAGGTTCTCGGGCCGTCCTCGCCCACCAGCACGGTTTTGCGCGCGCGGCCCAGCGTGCCGGAATTGATCGCCCCGGACGCGGCGCCGTATAGTTTTGGGATTTTCGACGTCCGCAAACCGGAGTCGTTGCTCAGCGTGATGAAGATTGGCCGGGACCAGTTCGCAAAGGAAGTTCCGCCGGACGTGATTTATGACAACAAGCCTGTGCTGGTGGTAGTGGAGCAGAATTGGCTGACGAAGTTCTTCCCGCGAGTCGTGGCCCCCGGCTCGGAGCTGTTTAAAATCTTCCGAACCTTCGCGCTAAACACGAAGAAGCTGGCGGTTGACGGGCGGATTTTCTCCATCCCCCCGATTTAGGCTTGCAGTTTTAGGAGTTGACGCCTTCCATGCCTATTTCGACCGTGAACGCGGCCTCGGGAATTTTATCCAAGCCGAATGGAATGGCTATTAATATCCCCTGAAGGTCTGGTTTTATAATGTGGTCGTGACCAATCATAAGAGTCGGCGTGCCGGCCTCCAGTTTTAGCGCGTTCTCCGCGAGAACGGCTATCTTTTTTCTGGCGTCGCCGGAAATCTGATTTGTAAGCTCGCCCATCCCGTCGGCTATTTCCTCCAGCTTCTTCTTGGCGACGTCTTTGTCCGCGCTTTTTAACGCGGCCATGGTCGCGGCATAGTCCTCCGACATCATGGCGGCGTAGATTGCGGCGGAGGCCTCCGAGTTGAGCGAAAAAATGGCGATGCCGTTCATGTTCGGCCCCGTCATGGGTATGAGCGCCGAAATGTCGCCGAAGCCCTTTTTGTCCGTTTTTACGTACGGTTTGCCCTTCAATACCGGGGTCAATGTGTGCTCCGGCCCCATCATTCCCGTCATGGTGGAAATAACGTGTGTGCCTGATTCTAAAAAAGCGTTTATGTGGGCGGCCTGCAACCTCATCTGTCCTCCGGATTATTTTAGCGTCAAAGTCCTCTATTGCCAACAGGCAAGCCTACCACAAATCGCATGGCGTCGGGGATGGGTTATGTTTGGAGATTGGAAACAACCCTTAAATGAGATATGCTCAAGCCCGTGGAGAATTAGGGGAGGATTTATGGCGAATGGCGAAATCGGAAACGTCTCTGTTAAATCTATGATGACCCGGCCCGTGGCCACGGTTTCGCGGAAGACCACGGTGAAGGCGGCCGTAAACAAAATGGCCAAAAAAAACCTTAGTTGCATCGTTATTGCGGAAAAGAAATTCCCGATCGGCATATTCACCAAGTTTGACCTCTTGGTTTTTCTCAACAGCGGCGGCGACTTCGGCTCGACCGCCATTGAAACAGTAATGCACACGCCGGTGATGTCCATAGAGGAGACCGACAATATTTTCTCGGCGGCGGAGCAGATGAAAAATTTGCGGGTGCGCCGGTTTATCGTCGTTGACGCGGGCCACCGCCTTTCCGGCATAGTCACCAACGGCGACGTCATCAGGGCCTTCGCTCAACGCGCGCTCGACAACAGTCGGACGCTTTCCACGCTGGTTCAGCCGGGCATTGTCGCAACCCCAAAAACCCCGCTAAAAAAGATCGTCAAAATGATGGTCGAGAACCGCGCTTCCTGCGTCGTCATTTTGAGGAACGGCAAACCTGTCGGAATCGTGACTGACGTCGTTATTGCCAGGTTGGCTGACAAAAGCAGAAAGCCGCTTGCGGGGCGGGCCGAGACAAAAATGTTAAAAAAATTCGGAAAGGCCGCGGACTCCGCCCTGTTGCGCGACACGATTGTCAACATGGTCAAAATGAAAACGCGCGAAATAGTCGTCACTTCGGCAGACGGACGTTATGTCGGGTTCATCTCCCAGCGCGACGTGGTTTCCCTTATTGAGGCGAATCCCGCTTAACGAGCTAGTGTACTGTCCCAGCATCTCCTTTACAGGCGGTGCATGCACCAACACGAATTGGTAGCAACGGGATTCATCCTGTTTCTGCGCCCGCAGTGAATGGTTGAGACTTTAAAATGTGAATCAGAGCGAGCGGTTTGAGACTTTATGAGGGTTGACGAAGGCAGGGCGCAAGGCAGGCTAAAGCCCGCCGCTACCATAGCGTATATTACCGGGACACCACACTAGCGCTCGACCTCCAGCCAGCATATGTCGCGTAGCTCGCGGTGCTTGCCGGAGATGTCCATCCCGTAGCCAAAAAGCCAGTAGTCCACCGGTTTCCAGTCGCGCGACTTCATCTTTTCCTTTTCGAACACGCAGTCGTGAATTTTGAAGTCCGAGACACAGGAAAGCTCGGCGTATTTGTTGACCACGACGGCAACGCGAACTTCCTCAGCCCCGGCCAGCAATTTCCTTATAAAATTAATCGTCCCGCTCGTGTCTACAATGTCGTCCACTATTAGCGTTTTGGAGTGGGCGAAGACTTTATCTGGAATTGTGCCGTATTCAAGAACCGGGACGGCGGCCCCGCGGGTTCCATTTGTGTTCGAGACTTTGACCTCGTGGACGTCCGTCTCCACGCCGAGGTTGGAAAGCTCCCTTTTTAGGTCGGCGGTAAACGGTTTTGCCCCGTTTAGGGCGGAGATGATTTGCAGTGGTTTTTCATTTGGATCCCCGAACCACTCGGCCACTTGGCGCGCCACCCGGCGCACCCCGTCCGTCAATTTAGTTTCGTCGAGGATTACCCGCGCCAGATGCTCGGCGCCTTCGTGCTCTATTTTTATGAATTTATCAAACGACGACATTTGGTTCCCCTTCAAATAATAGGGAAAGGTCGCAGGCCGGGGCGGAGTGCGTCAAAGCCCCGACCGAAATTCTATCCGCGCCGGCCAGCGCGTGAGCCCTCGCCGTTTTTACGGTAATGCCGCCGGAGACCTCGACGACGGCCCTTTCGTTGATTAATTTCACGGCGCGCCCCACTTGCGCTGGAGTCATGTTGTCGAGCAGAAGTATATCCGCGCCCGCGGCAAGCCCCTCCAAAATTTCATCCCGGTTTGTAACCTCGAGGATAATCGGCTTTTTTGTCAATTTTCTGATTTTTTTGACCGCATTGGCAATACAGCCCGAGGCGCGGATGTGGTTTTCTTTTATAAGAGGCGCATCGGAGAGGCTTTCCCTGTGGTTTACGCCGCCGCCGCAGGTTACCGCGTATTTTTCGAAAACCCTCAGGGTGGGCGTTGTTTTGCGCGTGTCAAATATTTTTGCCTTCGTCCCTTTTGTCGCCGACACGTACCGGGCCGTTAGGGTTGCGATTCCGCTCATCCTTTGCAGATAATTTAGGGCGACCCTTTCCGCCTTTAGGATTGCGGCGGAGCGGCCCGATATCCTTGCCAATACCGCCCCCTTTTTTGCCGACTGCCCGTCCTTTAGCGCCGGGAACACTTTGGTTTTTGAATCAACGGCCTTCATCGTCTCGGAAAATATGTTCATGCCGGAAACGACCATATCTTGTTTTGCGATTAAGACCGCCTTGGAATTTTGTGAAGAATCAACGCAGGCGGACGTCGTAACGTCAATCTTCGGGCAGTCCTCGACCAAGGCCGTTCTGATGTGGCGAGCTATGTAATCCCTATTAGAGGACATTTGCGTGAAGCGTTAAAGAACCGTCTCTACGCGCACCGTGTTTGTTCCGTCCACGTTTCCGGCCTTTACGCCGGCGACGACGACGACGCGGTCGCCTTTTGTCAAGAACCCGCGTTTTTTGCACTCCCTAAGCATCTCGGGGATGTTGTACGAGAATTCCTTCTTAAATTTGAGGCAGAACGGGAACACGCCGCGCACCAGGGCCAGCTGTCGCATGGAGACCTCGTGGGGGGTGAACGCATAGATTGGCAGAACCGGGTGCAGGGCGGCCATCTGTTTTACCATCCAGCCGCTTTTTGTAACGACCACGATGCCTTTCAGGTTCAAAAGCTCGGCCAAGCTCACGCCCGCCTTGGCGATGGCCTCGGATTGTTCGGGGATTCGTTTTCCCATCTCCCAATACCTGGTTTTCGCCTGGGCCTTTTGGTAGTTTTCCATTTCAAGCGCGGTTTTTCGCATTTCCGCCACGCATTCTGTAGGGAAGGAACCCGTGGAGGTCTCGCCCGAAAGCATCAGCGCGTCCGCATAGGCGTGGACGGCGCCGCTTACGTCCGAGACGTCGGCTCGCGAAGGCCGTGGGTTTGATATCATTGATTCCATCATCTGCGTCGCCACTATGACCGGTTTTGCCATGTGGTGGCAGGCGTGGATTATCTTTCTTTGTATGACGGGAACCATCGAGAGGGGCATTTCCACACCTAGGTCGCCCCTTGCGATCATGACCGCGTCAGAGACCTCCACTATGGATTCCAGATTCTTCACCGCCTCGTGCCGTTCAATCTTTGCGACAACGGCCGTCGTGTGGTCGTGCCTTGCGATGACGGACTTCATCTCAAGAACCTCTTCGGCCTTGCTGACAAACGACATGGCGACAAAATCCACCCCTTCGTCCAGTCCGACCTTCAGGTATTCAAGGTCCTTCTTCGTTGTCGGGGCGGCGGTGATTGTGGAGTCGGGTAGGTTTATCCCTTTTTTGTTGGATAGAACGCCGCCGAAGACAACCCGCGCCTTTACCACGCCGTTCTTTTTAGAGACGACCTCCATGCAGATTTTACCGTCGTCCAGCAAAATTCTTCCGTCGTGCCCCACGTCGTCGTAAAACCCCTCGTACTGAACGGGAATGAATGAGCCGTCGCTCATCTCCTTGGTGACCTTCATGGACACAATCTCACCGCGCACAAGTTTCATCGTCTGGTCGTAAAATTCTCCGACCCTTATTTTTGGCCCCTGCAGGTCAATCATTACGCCGATGGGGGACGCGAGATTTTTGGCCACCTTGCGAACCATTCTCACGAGGCGCCTGATGCCGGCCTCGTCGGTGTGGGAGCAGTTAATTCTAAATATGTTGGCGCCTTGCTCTATCAGTCCGCGAATTGTTCGCGGGTTGTCGCAGGCCGGGCCGAGCGTGCATATAATCTTGGTTTTTTTTAGGACGGCCTTGTTTTCCACGTTCATAAGGACTGAGTATATCTCGAACCGGGCCGGATTTTCCTAATATTTAGTGAAGCGGGGAGTGGAAAAAGCGGGGGCACCAGAATGGGTTATTTTGCGGCTTCCTTGCCGTCGACAATCAGCCGAAACTCCTTGCCAGTTTTGAAGAAGGGGACTTTTTTGGGCGGTACGAAAACTTTGTCGCCCGTTTTTGGGTTTCGTCCCTCCTTGGCGGAGCGATGGCGGACGCGAAAACTGCCGAACCCGCGAATCTCCACCTTGTCGCCTTTGGACAGCGCCTCTGTGATCGAGTTCGTAAAAATGTTGATTATGCCCTCGGCTTGCTGTTTCGTAATGTTTAATTTTACGGCAAGCCTTTCGGCCATGTCAGATTTGGTCATTATCCGTTAACTCCTCCAAGCAGAACTCTTTGAAACGACGTGGTCAAGACTACCAAAATATAAGTATGCCGTCAACCGGCTTAATTGTAGTTGTCTTCCATCGTGTCTTCGAAGTGCTGTTCCACGTACTCGTCAATCGTGTCGTTAATCCTGTCCTGAAATATGTCCACTTCCTCGATGTCTTCCATGTGGTCCAAATGGCTCTTTAGAAGGCTCTCCAATATGGTCTCACGATCCTCCGAGGTCAGCTCGTTCTCCAGGAGCAGACGATTAATCTCGGTGAGTATCTTGTCCCGTCGGGTGCGATCCATTAAAAATCTCCAGCTAGTTTTGTTTTACAACCGTATCAATCATATCAGCATTGCCCGCCCCCCTTTGAAAATATTTTCTTCGGGGGCGATTTTGCCCGCCGCTTCAAGCTACCAGATTTCAGCCAATAAATAAACATGGTTGTTTGGGGCGGGCGCGTCGCGCTTTTTAGCACTTTATTCCCCTCGAAAAGGGGGATATATTTGCCGGATGGGTAAAAAGGTAATAGGGCTTATTTTCGGCGGGGTGTCGGCGGAGCACGAAATTTCCATCATCACCTTCGACCAAGTCTATAAAAACCTCGACAAAAATAAATTTGAGCCGCTTCCAATTTATATTACGCCGGAGGGGGACTGGGTTTGCGACGACAAGCTGAAGGACGTCTCGCGATACGGGGAGATTTTTACGGGCAATCCGTCCGACCTTAAAAAACTAAACCGCAAGTTCGTTCCTCCGTATCCGTCAAGGCACGAGGCTACAGGCCCGTTTAGGAAATTGATGGACAATAAAATCCAGCTGGACGTGGCCTTTCCGCTCGTGCACGGCACCGGCGGCGAGGACGGGACTTTGCAGGGGCTATTGGAGCTTGCGGACGTGCCGTACGTCGGGTGCGGAGTGACGGCGAGCGCGGTGGGCATGGACAAAGTTTTGCAAAAACAGATACTCGCCTCGACCGGACTGCCGGTTGTGAAGTTTCTTTCCTTTCTAAAATCTGAGGTCGAGGAAAAACACGAGGCGGTCAAGGCCGAGATTTTGGGGAAACTGAAGTTCCCGATTTTTGTAAAACCCGCGGCCTGCGGCTCCTCCGTAGGCGTGTCGAAGGTGGACTCGGCCGATTTTCTCTCCGTCGCGCTGGACGACGCGTGCAGGTTCGACAGAAAAATAATAGTGGAAGAGGGGGTCCGCGACCCGCGCGAGATTAACTGCGCGGTCTTGGGTGAGGACTCCCAAGTAGAGGCCTCCGTATGCGAGGAGGTTTTCAGCAAGGGCTTTTTGGACTATAAGCAAAAGTACCTCGCGGGCGGCAAAAAAGGGGGCGCCGGTGGAATGGCGAATGTTTCACGCGCAATCCCCGCCGACATTCCGGCGGAGACCTCGGCTCGGATTCAAGAGTTGGCAAAGGGAACTTTTCGCGCGTTGGACTGCGCCGGTTGCGCGAGGGTGGATTTTTTGTTGGACAAGTCGGGCGGGCTTCACATCACGGAGTTAAACTCAGTTCCCGGCTCGCTCGCGTTTTACCTCTGGGAAAAAAGCGGCCTCTCTTTTCCGGCGCTGTTGGACAGGCTGGTGGATTACGCGCTCTCCGCCCACAGGCGCAAGGCGATGCTCAAACGCGCCTCTGGTTTTGGCGCGATTAAGAATTATCTCGCCAACAAAGACGCCAAACAGTGAAGCTTTTGATAATCGCCGTCGGCGGCGCCATCGGAACCGTTTTCCGCTATCTGCTTTCCGGGGTTGTGCAACGGTTCGCGGGGCCGAGTTTTCCGTTTGGCACCATGAGCATAAACCTGACCGGATGTTTTTTGCCGGATTTCTTTGGGAGATTTTCGACAGAACCGCCGTCTCGCCGACGGCCCGGCTTTTTGTCTTTATCGGATTTTTGGGCGGGTACACCACGTTTTCCTCATTTGGGTTGGAGACGTTTAATCTTGTCAGGGACGGCGAATACAAACTCGCCCTCTACAACGTGCTGGTTAGCAATATTCTTGGGATAGCGCTGGTCTTCTTGGGGTTCTTCGCCTCACGAAACCTCGGCGCGTTTTTTAGGCAGGAGTTACAATGACGATGCTCAGCGGTAAGGGGATGATCCTAAAGGTGTTCATAGGAGAGTCGGATATGTGCGAGGGGATACCGCTTTACGAGGCGATAGTCCTGGAGGCGAAGAAACTCGGGCTTGCCGGGGCCACCGTCACGAGGGGAATCATGGGGTTCGGCGCAAACACCAGGGTGATTCACACGGCAAAAATTTTGCGCCTAAGCGAGGATCTTCCGGTGGTGGTGGAGATTGTGGACGCCGAGGACAAGGTCAAAAAACTCCGCGCCTTTTTGGAGACGCACGTAAAAGGGGGCCTTGTCACCACCGAGGAGGTCAACATCCTCAAATACTCCCACAACGGGTAGTCCGTTGAAAATTTCCAATTCGGGGCTTTCCGAGGCGGAGGCAATAAAAGGACTCGAGGAATTCGGTTACAACGAGCTTCCGTCGTCCGAACGTCGGAGCTTTTTCCAAGCCGTCCTTTCGATATTGGGCGAGCCGATGTTCATGCTTTTAGCCGCCTGCGCGTTAATTTACTTTCTAATAGGCGACGTTCGCGGGGCGTTGATGCTTGCCGGGTTCGTTGTCGTCGTAATCGCCATTACCGTAGCTCAGGAGCGAAAAACAGACCGCACCCCGTCCGCCCTTCGGGACATGTCGAGCCCGAGGGCGATGGTGGTGAGGGACGGCGCGCCTAGGAGAATATCAGGGCGGGAGGTCGTGCCGGGCGATTTAATCATGCTGGGAGAGGGGGACAGGGTTCCCGCCGACGCCCAAATTCTCTCCAGCGTCAACCTTGCCTGCGACGAGTCCATGTTGACCGGCGAGTCCGTTTCGGTGCAGAAGGAATGTTTCGAGAATGAAATAATCTCCGCCTCTAAGGATGAAAAAAACCGCCGTTTTGTATATTCGGGGACGTTGGTCGTGAGCGGTCAGGGCGCCGCCGTCGCGGTCGCAACCGGAAGAAACACCGAGCTTGGCAAGTTGGGAAAGTCGCTGGAGTCGGTCGCCAACCCCGATTTTCCGATTCAAACGGAGTCGCGAAGGGTCGTAAAAGTCGTGACGATTTTCGCCGTCGGGCTTTTCGTATTGGTCGTGTCCGCGTATGTGGCGGTGTTGGGACGGTGGCTTGAGGGGTTGCTGGCGGGGCTGACGATGGCGATGTCCATACTGCCGGAGGGAATACCGGTGATAATGACCGTATTCTTTGCCTTGGGCGCGTGGCGCATATCGCAAAATAAAATATTGACCAGAAGCATTCCGGCGGTGGAAACCATAGGGGCCGTCACAACCCTCTGCGTGGACAAGACCGGAACGCTGACGCAAAACAAAATGACCCTGGCCCGCCTTTTCACCGGCGACGAATATTGGGACTTGGTCGAGCACGGCGCCTCCGGCCTGCCAGAAAAATTTCACAGCGTCGTCGAATACGGAATCCTGGCCGGAAAGAAATCCCCATTCGATCCTATGGAAAAGGGGTTTTTGCAACTGGGCGAAACTTGGCTTGCGGGGTCGGAGCATATTCACGAGGAACGGGTCTTAATTAAGGAATACCCCTTGTTAATTAATTATTCGGCGGACGCGAAGGACGAGGTCGCTTTCAACCGAGAATTTGGAGATGAAATCGTACGCGCCCATCTGCATCACGGCCTCCCTTTCGTCCTTGCCCGCGTTGGTGAGCACCAAAACAGGAACTTGGGCCGTGGCCTCGCTCCCCTTTAATTTCCTAATAAGGTCAAAACCGTTCATCACGGGCATATTGAGGTCGGTGATTATTAAATCGGGGACTTTTTCGGCGATTATATCCATCGCCTCGGCTCCGTTCGGGGCCGTCCGCACCTCGACCCGCATGGTACCCAAAAAGTAGCTTACCAACCGGGTCATGGACTGGTGGTCTTCAACCAGAAGGACAAACGGCTTTACGTCCGGCATGGTGGCGAAGAAGGTGCTTCCATTTTCGGAGGTCTCGACGGTTAAATCCCCCTTGTGGGCGCTCATTATTTCGTAGGCAAACGGCAGGCCTAAGCCGGTTCCCACCTCCCCATCGGTGTCTAGGGTGGTCGTTTTTACGTCGTACTTAAAAAGGCCCGGGACGATGTTGGAAGGTATTCCAACGCCGTTGTCGGCAACCGCCAGCGTGGAGATTCTTGCCTCCGGCGAATAAATGGTTATCGCGCTCCCTTTTTTTGAGAACTTTACGGCGTTTCCAAGGAGATTTTGGACTACCTGCGTCAACAACGTCTTGTCGGCGCGAAGGCGCAAATGGGAGGGGACGTTGTTTATAAGCGTGACCCCCTTGTTTTTTGCCTTGAAATCCAGCGTGCTAATGGCGTCCGACACCACCGACTGCGCGTTGATGAATTGTAGCTTCGGGTTGATTCTTCCCTTGCGAATCATGGCGGTGCCCAGCAAATCCTCCGCTATGGTGCCGATTCTTTTTCCGGCGTATTGTATGTTGTCCAAGTAGGACAGGGTGGTTGGAGAAAAGGACTCCCCCTCCTGCGTTTTTATCAAACTTGAGAAGCCTAGTATGGCAGTAAGCGGCTCCCTTAGGTCGTGCGACACGAGGGATACAAATTTATCCTTCAGTTTTGTGGCGTCCTCGGCGGTTTCAAGGGCCGATTTAAGCTCGGCCTCCTCTATTTTTCGTTTTGTTATGTCGCGCATAAATATCTGGAAGGCCGGTTTTCCGTCGTAGACAATGGGGGAGGCGGTGGCGTCTATGTCTATTGTTTCGCCGTTAATTTTTTTCACCTTGTGCTCGATTGCCGGCTGGGGCTGGCCCGTCTCCAACATGGCCTTTATGCGCGCCTCCACGTTTTGCATGGACACCGGGAGCACAAATCTGGCCAGGCTCTGTCCGACGATGTCGGCAATCTCTTTTGTGCCCATCATGTCGGCCACTGCTTTGTTGGCATAAATTATCTTCTTGCCGTCGTGAACTATTATCGGGTCCGGCGCCATGTCCACCAACATTCGCCAGCGTTTTTCCGAGTCGCGCAGTTCCGCCTCGCGGGTGTCTCGTTCCATCATGGCCTGCTTTTCCGCGGTTATATCCTGCCCGACGAAAAGGTAGTTTCTGTTCGCCCCCGTTCCGTCCTTCACCCCGGATATCCTGCAATAGCCGTGGAAGGGGCGACCGTCTTCATTTTGGTGCCCAAACTCACCCTCCCATCCAGCGCCGGTGGCGACGGCGGACGCAAGTTTTGCATAGAGGTCGTTTTCGCCCCTCCCGACCATTAAATCCCTCGCGAATCGTCCCACGGTTTTGTCCCATGTGCCACGGGTAACCGCGAGTCCGGCCGGGTTTATGTAAACAATTTTCCCCGCGTTGTCGGTGAGAAGGGTTATTTCCATTCCTTGGTCTATCGCCGTCGCAAATTGAAGCAGTTCGTCCTCGGCTGACTTTAGGTCGCCGGTGTAGTGCAAAAACGGGCGGTAGAAGTAATAGTAGAGTATGGGGGTTATAATTGTGACGAGCGTGGAGGCGTCAATCAGCGTTTCTTTGATGTCGTCAAGCGGGAAATAAATGAAAAAAATCATTATGGCAAACTCAGTCGCGAAAATTGAGACGGCGATGACGACCAGCATTCTCAGCGGGCTAGGATACCCCTGTGAATTTACCTTATTTCTTAGCGCGTCAATGTTCATGCATTTCCCCCGGCGGTCATTATAAACGGAAACCGGCCGGACACAAATAAAATTGGACTTCATGGAGTTGTACTATGGTAAAATCGTCAAACTAGACCGAATGGGGTCCATTCGCTACCAACCACATTGGGGAGGACGACACAAAATGAGTTCCAAAACGCTTCTGGTGATAATAGGCACAAACCCGTACGGCGGCTCCGACGCGGCCTGGAACGCCATCCGCCTCGCGCAGACGGCGTTGGAAAGCGGCGACAAGGTCAGGATTTTTCTCATCAACGCCGG